>JAITDY010000057.1 GCA_031282325.1 Lactobacillaceae bacterium
GCAGCAGAACTTGCAACTGAAGCAGCACTTGAAGCTACTGAAGCAGCTGAAGAAGCTACTGAAGCGTCTGATGAAGCAACTGAAGCAGCACTTGAAGCTACTGAAGCAGCTGAAGAAGCTTCAGAGGTAGCAGCAGCTTGATCTTTCTTATAAACAAATGTGATTACATCGTCACCGCTAGTGAAGTTAGTTGAAGATTTTGGATCAACTTCTACGAAAATGTATCCTTCGATTACAGGAGCAGCTGGAACTTTAATCTTTGAAGCTTCAGTGTCGCCTTCGATAAATGATCCAGTTACGGATAGAGGTGCATTTTCAGGTAATAGAGCTGAATCAATTGCATTACCCTTATCATCAACATATTTTACTAATGCTGAGTCATCTGTTGGCGAAGCATTGTATTGATAAACAACTGTTGTATTGTTTTCAATTGCAGAACCACCAATTGCTGAATTAGTTTGATAAGCAATCTTGAATGTTTCAGGAACAAAAGTACCATCTTGAGCTTTTGGTGTTAGAAGAGCAGCTTGTCCTTCATAATAATTGCCAGCTTTAGTTAATCCTTCCTTGATTTCGTCAGTAGGATCTTGAGCAGTAAAGCCAACAGTTACGGAAGTTGTACCACCGAAGCTTAATGTACCTACGAAACTCGTAAGATTTCCAACAAAATCAGAAGTGAAGTTTGACAACTTAGAGATTATTGTATTAGCACTATTAGCAGCTAAGCTAGTTGCGTTGTTAACAGTTTGCAAAGTACCATTTACAACATTTCCAAAAGTTGTTACTAGAGTTCCAAGAATACTTTTAACAGTGTCGCTAGCATTACCTAATAGGTCACCATTTTTAATATTGTCGCCTAATTGAACAAATCCATTAGCAATATTAACTAATGATGCAGGTAAGGTAACAATTGAGCGCATTCCTTGCGCGATACCATCAGTATATCCATTAACGACTAGAGAAACTTTATTCGCAAGTGCATTAATTGGAGAATGTGTACCATCATCAGTAATTGTAAATGTACCATCACCATTATCAGTAACATTTGCTAGATATGATTCAGAGAAAGTACCATTTCCATTAGCATCTGTACCAACAAGTTCTTTAACATCATTAACCATGTTTAACATGTGTTGAGATGATGCATCAACATTGGCAGCATATTCTTTCAGACCATTAGAGAAAGTTCCAATTAATCCATTTAAAGCATTAGCAACAGTAGTTACGCTGCTTGTAATCGCATTAACATTATCTGTGAAAATTGGTGCAATGTGATCACCAATCCAGTTAGCAGCTACTTGAGCTGCAGCTGTCCCAACTATTGGTAAGTTACCAATAGTTGCGTCTACTACTGAATAAATTCCGTTTGTAAGAGCGTTAAAGACAGAAGTTAATACATTGTTTAAAATTGCAGTTCCGCCAGTAATAACAGAAGATAATGAAATACTATCGATACCTAATGCATTATAAACTGATTTAACAGCATTAACGGCATTACTATTTATATAATCAGTAATAGAAGAAGTAATATCTTTAATATAAGGAACACCTGAACCAAGTGTTTCAATAGTTTGACCAACACCAGTAATAATTGATGATAATAGACCATTAGTGCCAGAACCATCTCCAAGTAAGATATCACCAGTTAGAGCTTGTCCAATAGTATCGGCTGTACCAGTAATTACACTAGAAATACCTTGTCCGATTGCTGGAATTGGTCCGGCAACAACTTCACCCCAAACTTGAGTAAAGGCTTTATTTAAGGCTTCTGTTGCACCACTATCAGTAGTATAGTTTGCAACAACGAAGGCTGATGATGCAACTGGAGTTACAACATAACCGTTACTTGCGTTAATTGAAGTTACTAATTCAGCAGCAGCTAATGAATTAGCAGCAGCTGAATTCAAATTACTAGTTACTTGCTTTGCAAGATCTTTTAATTCTTGAGAATTAGCAGCATCTCTTGGTGAAAGAGTAGCGTTTAATTCATCATATTGCTTTTGTAAAGCTGCAGCAGCTTCCGAAAAGGCAACATAACTAGCAGTATATGAAGCTGCAGCATCGGCAGCTGATTGTGCAATAGATGCAGCTAAAGAAGATGCTTTAAAGTTTGCTGAAGCAGTTGCTGAATCTGGATAATAATTAATAACATTTGTATCGATATTTCCACGATTTCCACCAACAGTTTGAACATTAGCAATTAACTTATCAGCTAAAATTGATCCACCGGCTACAGTTTCGCCAGTTAATGGATCAATAACTTGGTTGGCCATTCTTGATGCATCGTAAATTACATTTACATCGGCAACTTTTAGACCTGCATTAGTTAAATCAGCAGGTGCAGTAACAGTCCATTGATTGTTTCCTCCATCACCAACTTGAACTGGTGCATTTGAAACAGTTTGCTTGATATCGAAAGAAACTGCTGATGAAGCACCAGAACCAGCTTGGATAGCACCAGAAGCATTAACTAGTGTACTTGCGCCACTGTTAAATGGTTCTGAATAACTTTGTCCTGTTTGACCAGTAACATCGGCATATGAACCGTTTGTATTAGTAATAACTTCGGTTTCATTGACACCTTGATCATTTTTCAAAGTTTCTTTATTAGTGTTTGCTGTTTTAGCATTGTCAACTCCAGCAGTAGTATCTGATCCTAAACCGGCTGTTGCAGTATTATCTGCACCGGTTTCGTTAGCACCAGTTAACAATTGAGCTGAAGCAACATTAGAACTAAGTACAGTTGAAGCTGTAACCCCCCCAGCAAATGAAAGGGTAGTTAGTCCTGCGACCATCCACAACTTTCCGGCTTTAAACATCTTTTTGTGAGACTTTAAAACAGGTTGTTGTGTAGTGTTTTTCTTAATTTGCATATTTTTTTACGCTCCCCAGCTAAAAATTCCATTAGCAAAAATTGCTTTTATTTTATTTTAAATATAAAGTTGTTTGTTAAATACAAAACTTTATACAAGAAAATTTTACCACTTACAAAAAAAAAAAGTTTAAAATTTCTTAATTATTTTGGAAAAAACACACTTTTTTCACACTTTAGACATATTTGTTTATATTTATTTCACTTTTTTGTAGTTACTTTTTTAGTATTACAAATTTGTTCATAAAGAATAAAATATTAAATAAAAAAGGAGCAATTTTTATAATTGTTCCTTTTTGTTATCTAGATTATTTTGATTTAACTTTTTGACATCTAATTTTTCATTATTAACAGTATTAGTTGCTTGACTTTCAATGTTTTCAATATCGATGTCAACGGAAGTCGTTTGCATACTATTTGAAAAAGTTTTCAAAGTATTTAAAAAGTTTTCTTCTTTTTGTTTTAAGGCAAGCATTTGTTGATCTAATTGGTCGCTACTTTTTAAAGCAATATCCTCAAATTGTTTTGCTTGTTTTTGTATATCTTGTAAAACGCCTGAGTACTGTTCTTCAAGCATGCTAGAAATATTTTTGGAAATATTTTCTTGAATTAGTTCAGATATTTTAGGATCATTTACTTGCTTTTTTAAATCTTTTAAACCGCCCTTTTCTTTCCAATCCAACAATTCAGCTGTTTGAGCAGCGGTAAACGGATAATCTTCTGCTTTTTTAATTTCTTGAGGTTCTTTACCAACTATAGTTTGTGCATCGGCAATTGTATATTTAAAATTCTCTACTAAAAGAGCTGTGACTTCATTAATAAAATCGATTGACGCTTTATTGGTATTCGTTTCTTCTGACATTTTTTCTCCTTTGCTTGTTAATTAATTATTTTAACACTCAATTATCATCTAATTATTAAATAAAAAACTAATCCAATATTTTCTATTAAAAAAAAGAAGGCGGATATTGTAACTAAATTAGTCCAGAAAATTCCCAATTTAGAATTATCAGAATTTTGAATATAAATAGCCAAATAAATAATCCAAATTAAAATCCAAAAGAAAAATAAAATTAGTTGAAAATTAAAGGTTAAAAAGGTATTTTGAAGTTGATTAGCAACCAAATAAAGCGGGATTAGAGTCAGCGCTGATAAGGCGGATATTTTATGACTAGCAGCTGGATTATTTTTTTGATTAGTAACTAGAAAAAAAACAATTATCGAAATGGCCAACAAAATTATATTTGCATAAAGATTAATCATTGTTTCTTATTATATATAAAATAATTTAAAGAAAATCTGCCGAGGGAAGATTTTTAATTAATCTAATGTTTTAACTAATTTTTTTAGATATTTTTTTAATTCAACTGAAGTTTCGGGATGCTTTAAGCCAAATTCAATATTTGTTTCTAAAAAGCCTATTTTAGAACCGATATCATATCTTTTACCATTAAAAACATGGGCATAAACATTTTGCTTTTTATTTAAAGTTTCAATTGCATCAGTTAATTGAACCTCATTGCCCTTCCCGGGAGCTGTATTTTCTAATTCAGTTAAAATTTCTGGTGTAAATAAATATCGACCAATAATGGCTAAATCTGAGGGGGCATCGGCGGGATTAGGCTTTTCTACGAAACCTTTTACTTTAAATAAACCTTCAGCAATTTCTTCTTTAGGGTCAATTACTCCATACTCACTTACATTTTCGTGTTCAACTGGCATTACAGCGACTTGACTTTCACCGGTTTGCTTGTATCGCTCAATTAATTGTTTAGTTAATGGAACATCATCAGTCATTAAATCATCACCTAACATAACCACAAAGGGTTCATCGCCAATAAAACTTTTAGCAGTTAAAACAGCGTCACCTAAACCACGAGGATAACTTTGACGAATAAAATAAATGTTTAAATCAGTCGTGTCACGGACTAATTTTAATAATTTATCCTTACCCTTAGCTGATAAATTATCTTCTAATTCCGGATTACTATCAAAATGGTCTTCAATGCTTCGTTTAGATTTTCCATCAACAATTACAATATCTTCAATTCCTGATTTAATCGCTTCTTCAACGATAAATTGAATAGTTGGTGTATCAACGATTGGTAGCATTTCTTTGGCTAACGCTTTTGTTGCTGGCAAAAAACGTGTTCCCAATCCAGCGGCTGGAATTACGGCTTTTCTAACTTTTTTAATTTCTGGCATATTTTTTCCTCTAATTATTTATTAATATTATTCTGAAGTTAATTTACGGGCCATTAATTCATCGATGGCCTCTTCAACTTTTTGGCCCTTATATAAAATATTATATACCGATGTACTGATTGGCATATTGATATTTTTTTCCTGGGACAAATCATATATTGCTTTAGTATTAGCAATTCCTTCGATTACCATGCCCATTTCAGTTTGAATTTCTTCTAAAGTTTTTCCTTGTGCTAACTGTAAACCAGCACGAAAATTTCTTGAATTTGGACTCATTGCAGTCACGATTAAATCTCCTAATCCTGCCAGTCCGTCAAAAGTAGTATTTTGACCACCCATAGCTACTCCGAAGCGTTTCATTTCAACTAGACCACGCGTCACTAAAGCTGCTTGAGTATTGTCGACCATATTTAATCCTTTAATAATTCCACCAGCGATTGCAAGAACATTTTTTAGTGAAGCTGCTAATTCGCTACCAACAATATCTGTATTGGTATAAACACGGAAATTTTTATTTGCAAGTGCTTGTTGCACAAATTTAGCGTTTTGTTGATTAGGACTAGCGATAGACACTAAAGTAATTGCATGTGCTACGACAGATTCTGCATGTGAGGGTCCGGCCAAAAAAAATAAATCTTCTTCCTTAATGTGAAGGGCACCTAGTGATTCAAACGTTGCCTCATTAATCATTTGCGATATTCGTTTGAAAGTATTTGCTTCGATACCCTTTGTGGCGTGACCAATAATCGGAATGATTTTTTGTTGTTGGTCTTGATTGTGATTTTGCGAATTTTGGAGTTGTATTAAAACATTGTTTAATTTACCTGCAACATCATAAATGGCTTTGGTTGGTACAACGAATAAAATGATATTAGCATTTACTACTGCACTGGCCATGTCTGCAGTTGCTTTTAAATTTGGAGATAGTTTTGAATCACCTAAATATTTTTTATTTTGATGATTTATATTAATATCATCAATTTGGTCTGAGGAAATTCCCCAAATGATGACATCATTATTCTGATTTTCTGCAAAAGTAGATGCTAGGGCCGTTCCCCAAGAACCGGTCCCTAAAATTGCAACTTTATTTGTCATTTTTTTCGTTTTGCTCCATTAATTTGCTTTGACGTTCCATCAATGTATCTAAAGCATTTAATCCCATTGCGTCTGTACGATACTTTAGAACAGCAGCATCGACAACGCTTGCAGTATTACGCCCAGAAGAAACGGGAATCATCATTTTTGGAATTTTAATTCCCAAAATTTCAATACTTTGTTCTCCATTACCAAGTCGGTCGAATTCATTGAAATCTTTCTCAGCGTTTTTCAAGTCAATATTTAAGACAATAGTAGCGTGATCGCGAATAACTGCTGCTCCGTAAGTTTGCATTAAGTCAATAATTCCAACCCCTCTAATTTCCATTAAATTAGTTAGCACTTCGCTAGAACGTCCAATTAGATGTTGTTCATCTTCGGCATAAACATCAACTCGATCATCGGCAACCAATCTGGCTTTCCCTTGCTGGATTAATTCTAAGGCAGTTTCTGTTTTTCCAACACCAGGATCGCCAGTCAACAATACACCAATCCCATTAATATCAATTAAAACCCCATGGACAGATACCCGCTGTGATAATTCAGATCCCAAGTAATAGGTCATATTGCTTAAAAGACGCGATGAAGTTAATGATGAGGTTAAGACTGGAATTTTAGCCTCCTTTGCGACTTCTAACAATTCTTGTGGAACATGAAGATGTGTGGAAATTACAAAGGCAGGTGTTTCACTCGTGGCCATTTTCGTAAAAATTTCTGTTCTTCTTTCAGAAGTAAGGGTACTTGAAAAATTAATTTCATTTACCCCAAATAGTTGGACCCGTCTTGGCTCAAAATACTCAAAAAAACCCGTTAAGGTTAATCCCGGACGCGCAATGTCTGGGACGGTAATTATCCGATCAAGATATTGATCTCCATACAAAACTGATAATTTAGTATTCTCTACTAATTCTTTTACTGAAACTACATTTGCCATTAAATACCCTTTCTTTCCGACGCTAATAACGATTGTAAAATACTAATTACAATACTTAATACTAGAGTCCAAGTCATACTAGAAATTTTAAAATCATCAACAAGATAATCATCAATCGCTAAAACAATACTGTTGATTACAAAACTAAACAAACCAAGCGTTAATAAATTAATGGGAAAACTAATAATTTTTAATAATGGTTTTAAAGTAGAATCTAAAAAAGCTAAAACGAGTGCTGCAACAATTGCTGCTAATGTATCTTCAATTGTGATTGATTGCGGAATAAATTTAGTAAAACCTAAAAAAATTAGTGTATTTAAAATTGAACGATAAATTAATCCCATAACTTACATTTTATCAAGGATAAGGGAATAAAATTTTTGAAAAATATTTTTCTAGATTTATTTTAATTTTCGATACTATTGCGAGTAGTATCAATGGATAAATTATTTAAGATATTTTTTTCTAATTCCTCTGAATTTTTAAAATTATTTAGAATTTTAGTTGCCTGATTAGTTTGTAAATAAATAATTTCATCAGCCAATTCATATGCAATTTTAGCAATGTGAGTAGAAAAAATAATCGTCATTTTACTCGATTTGTCTTTTAAAATTTGAGTGATATTTTGAAAACTGATAATGTCGATATCCACAAAGGGTTCATCTAGCAATAATATTTTTGGGTTTGATAAAAAAGCGATAATTAAATACAATTTGCTTTTCATACCTTTAGAAAAATCTTTAATTATTTTATCTTCAGTATGAAAATCTAATTGAACAAATAGTTGCTCTTTTTCTTCTTGACTATATTTATAATTTTTAAATTTAAATGTTTCTTCAATAAAATCATTTGCAGTCATAAACTCAAATGGAATATCGTTGTCTGCAATAAAAATAGTTTCGTCGTTGTTTGTAATGTTCCCTTCATCGAAATCTAAGTTCCCATTTAATATATTTAATAAAGTTGTTTTGCCAATTCCATTTTTACCAAAAATACTATATATTTTTCCTTTTTCAAAATCGATATTTATATTTTGAAAAATTAATTGATCATTAAATTTTTTAGATAGATTTTTAATTTTCATAATTCTCTTATAATTACTTTATGTTCGATTAATGCTGCAGTCAATATTAATATGACTGGTAGCCAAGTTAAAAAATAATCCTTATAAACCCCAATAAAACAGGCAATACTTAAAGCAAAAACTTCTATAATTCCATATTTACTTACTTGAAATAAATTTATAATTACATTATCAGACATCAATAACATTATCGAAAAATAAAAAGCATTTAATCCAAAAATAAAATATGGGATCATTTTATGAATTATGCCACTAAGAATTAATGTCAAAACTACAATTAAATTTCGCCAGATTATTTGAAACAGTGGGACATTTTCAATTTGATCGATTTTTTTAATTATTTGATAATCAGACTGAAGATATAAAAATAAAACCATTAATGTTGGTACCCAGAATAATAGATTTAAAATAAATATTTTTATTATTTTTTGTTTAGCTAGCATAGTAAGCCCCAACAGCTAATATCATTAAAGTTATTAACATAAAAAATGCATAATAGTCCATTTTTTTATTTTCATTTATACTATTTTGAATTAAAAGAATTGCCATTAATGGTCTAGTAATAAATAAAATAGTTGAACTTAAATTAAGGAAAAATAAATATTTTATTGAAACTCCTAAAACCAAAAACTGTATAAATTGAATTGTAATTATAAATATCCATGCAATAAAAGCGGACTTATAAACTACTTTTTTAATTGCTTTTAGGCCGATTAATTTTTTATAATTTAATATCGGTTTACTAATAAAATTAGGTGTTAATAGCAAAGAACTAATTATCGAAATAATTAATGTCTTACTTAACGGACTGATAGAAAAATATCTTAAAACTAGGGCTGGCGCAAACAGCCAGATAGCACTTCCGCGGATATTTTTTTCAATAAAATCAAAAGTAAGTCTATTAAAAAAATGATTTGAATTAATAGTATTTTTGTCGCTAATGAAAGGTAGATACTTTTTAAAGATGTCGATAATCATATACATTAATAAACTAAGTAAAATTATCATTGTAATTATTTGTGAATTTGTTTTATTTATGTTAAATAAGCTAATTTCATTTTTATTGAAAACAATAAACACGTACGTACCAAGCCAAATAAATAAATATTGTAATACCCACGGATACTTATTTTGAAAAGTAATTTGGTTTTTTATTTTCAATGAAGTAGTTTTTAAATAGACATAGAAAATAGAAATAACCGAAATCATAATAAGAAGAAAAGTATTTGTTAGATTATTAAAATAAAAAACAACATTTAAATCAACTAATAGAATTAATAAAAGTATAAAAATGGAATAATAAATAGCTAATAATTTTAAATTTTTTTTCTTTTCAAATTGAGTGAAATTGTTTCCTAATAAAAAATCTAGGTTTTTAATTTTTTGATTGCCTAAAATTCCTTGCCTAGATAAAATAAAAAATGAAACTATCAAGAGAAATATTTGCGATCCAAAAAAATAAGAAAAATCATTTTTGTGTTGACTAAGATAAACGCCTACGACTAAAAAAGCAACTAGATAAATTAAAAGTCGTGCACTTAAATAAAAAAATAGATAACGGATCGCCAAAATTGATCTAATTCTAAAAGAAATAAATTTGTTTTAAAAAAAGCATTTTTATTTAATTTATATTGCAAGGAGAAAATATTTTTCATTTTTGCAAGACCAACCCAACTATCATCATCGATAAATTAAATAGATAAAAGAGGCTTATCGGCCAAATAATTTGTTTAATAGAAAAGGATTGTTTTAAAAATATAAAAATTATAAAAAGATACAGAATTAAAACCGGATTTACAAGAGATAGAACTGAAATATCTAAATTGATTTTTTGTAAAAAAAGAAAGAATAAGGTATTTAAAAAAAGATATATAGCAAAAGTATTTTTAATTATTTGAATGTCGTCGCTAGTCGGTTTTAAAAACAATTTTAGAAAAAATAAAAAAATTGCTTGATTAATCAAAAAAGAAATAATAATTGAAAATAAGCCTAAAAGCAGCATTAAATATTGAATTGAAACGGAACTACTCAAACTCAAAAGATTAAGCGATGAGATTAATAAAATTAGAATTAAAAAAATCCACTGGGGACTTTTTCTTTTTAAGATATTTACCATTTATTTAAACTTCTAATTGTGGTCATTTTAAAAACCAACAACCCAACTACCCTTAAAATTTTGCGAAGCTAGATAAGCAATTCCAAACTGAAGAAATATATTAACGGCCCAACCCCAGCCACCAGTGGCGGCTGAAAAGGCTGCTCTGACTGTACTACCAGCTTTCCACAATGTATAAGCTTGTTTGATAACTGCAATAATTTTTATATCTTTCATTCCTAAAGCACCGGATAAGAAGATAGGTCCAGAAGCTAAAAACATTACCATTAACGATGCTATTTTTAATCCGTTTGTCTTGACTTGATTAAGTTTTAATTGATTCATATTATTTTTTCCCTTTTAAATAAATGTAGATGAACCCGGGTTTAACTCCACAATTTTTCCGGTTCGTTTATAAACGATCCATTCAGCGATATCTGTTGCTTGATCAGCAATACGATTAATGTAACCAGCGACTACTAAATAGTCGGCTCCAGAATCAATTGTGTCGGCATTATTTTTCATAGCTTCCAAGACTGTTTTTCGAATTTGAATTACTGATTCCGAAATCTTATCTGCCGCTTCGGCTGCCTTGATTCCTTCAGTAGCATCATCAGCAACATAAGCTTCTAAAACTTTATCGACTGCATGGGTAGTAGCCGATCCCATTTCAGAAATTTGGCGTTCAACACTATTGATACGAATATCGTTTTTATTACGATTTTTGACACGAATAGTTGATTGGGCAATATTACGAGCATAATCCCCCATCCTCTCCAAAGTTCCAACTGATTTTAAAATCGTAATTACTTCTCGTAACTCGATTGTAACCGGCTGATATAGGGCAATAATTTCAAAAACTTTTTTTTCAATTGCCGCTTCACGGTCATTAATTTCATGATCACGATTATTAATTTCTTGGGCTGTATCGACATCATGAGCCATAAAGGAGACAACTGCTTTATCAACAGTACGTGCCACCATTTTTCCCATTTCAATAAATTGATTATCTAAATCTGCTAATTCTTCATCAAATAGTCTGCGCATTATCCAAACCTCCCAGTTACAAAATCTTCTGTTTCTCTTTCTTTAGGATACAAGAATATATTCTTTGTGTCATCTACTTCGATTAAATTACCATCCATAAAAAATGCAGTGGTATCAGCAATTCTTTTTGCTTGTTGCATATTATGCGTAACAATTATAATTGAATAATTTTTACCTAATTCAATTAAACTGTCTTCAACGCTTCGCCCAGATATTGGATCTAAGGCTGAAGTCGGTTCATCGAGTAATAAAATATCCGGACGCGTAGCTAATGAACGGGCAATAATAATTCTTTGCTGCTGGCCACCAGACAAACCCAAGGCATTTTGATCTAGTCTATCTTTAACGTCATCCCAAATAGCTGCTTGCTTTAGTGCTTCCTCTACACGCTCATCAATTTCATCTTTTTTAATTTTATTATTGAGTTTTAATCCAAAAGCTACATTTTCAAAAATACTAAATGGAAAAGGAGAAGGCTGTTGAAAGACCATTCCAATATTAGTTCTAAGTTGAACTAAATCAGTATTGTCAGCATAAATATTTTTACCTTTATAAAGGAATTCTCCAGTTACTTTGACATTCGGATCCAGATCATGCAAACGATTGATAGATCGTAAATAAGTAGATTTTCCGGAACCAGAAGGGCCAATTAAAGCTGTGATCCCAACTTCAGGAAACGATAAATTAATTCCGTGTAGTGCTTCTTTTTGTCCATAATATAATCGAACATTTTTCGTTGTTAAAATTTTATTTTTTGTCATTAGCCAAAATTCCCCGCTACGTAATCACTGGTTAATTTAACCTTGGGTCGTGTAAAAATTTTTCTCGTTAAATCGTATTCAATAACATTTCCCATATGAAAAAAAGCTGTATAGTCACTAACACGGGCGGCCTGTTGCATGTTATGCGTAACGACAATAATCGTATAATCCTTTTTTAAATTGACCATCGTTTCCTCGACTTGCATGGTAGATTTAGGATCGAGGGCCGATGCTGGTTCATCAAGCAATAAAATATCTGGCTTCAAAGCTAAGGCACGAGCTATAACTAATCGTTGTTGTTGCCCTCCAGATAAGGATAAGGCCGATTTGTTTAATTCATCTTTTACTTGGTCCCAAAGTGCAGCTTGTTTCAAAGAACTTTCAACAATTTCATCTAATTGATTTTTAGTATATTTTGCTCGTTGGGTAAGTGCAAAAGTAATATTATTGTAAATTGATTTTGCAAATGGATTTGGTCGTTGAAACACCATCCCAATTCTTCGACGTACTTCAAACTTATCAATTGACGGATCGTTAATATTGACACCATGATATAAAATTTGTCCGCCAATCAAAGTATTTTCACCATGAATTAGATTTAGGGAACGTAAGAAAGTTGATTTTCCAGAACCAGATGCTCCAATCAAACTTGTAATTTTATTGGTTTCAAACGCAAGATTAGTTTTATTTAAGGCATTTTTTTTGCCATTATAAGATATAGTTAAATCTTTGGTTTCGATTGCCCTTTGATGCTTGGAACTTAAATTAATAACATATTTCTCAATTTCAACTTCATTTTTAATTGATTCAACTATTTTATTTCTTGATACCATTATTTACCTGCCGTCATTTTTTTATATATTTTATTGCCTAAGTATCTAGCTAAAAAATTAAAAATAAAAACTAAAATTAATAGAACTGCCGAACTACCAGCCGATATTTTAGTAGCGTCTGGGATTGTGGCTTCAGAATTAATTTTCCAAATGTGGACTGCTAGCGTTTCTGCCGGTCTCATTGGATTAATTGGGCTATGGGGAGAAAAGGGATTTAAATTAAGCCAATCTAAATTAGGCGATGATTGGCCAGCGGTAAAAATTAATGCAGCTGCTTCACCTAAAACTCTACCGGATGCTAGTACAATTCCAGTAATAATACTTGGCAAGGCCGCAGGCAAAATAACGTGAATTACTGTTTCAAAACGAGAAATGCCCAAAGCCGCCCCCGCTTCTCTTTGCAAATTAGGAATGGCTGCCAATGAATTTTCAATTGAACGCGTTAATAGGGGTAAATTAAAAAAAGTTAGCGCGATCGAACCTGAAAGAATTGAAAAACCAAAATTAAATTTTAAAACAAAAAACATAAATCCAAATAAACCTACAACAATCGAAGGCAAGGAACTTAAAACTTCAATGGCAGTTTTTAACACACTGATAAAATCATTTTTTGGAGCATATTCATTTAAATAAATTGCGGCACCTAAAGCAATTGGAATAGAAATTATCATTGATAAAATTAATAAATAAATCGTATTAAAAAGCTGAACAGAAATTCCGCCACCAGCTTCAAAAGTTTTTGAGGGACTAGCAATAAATTTCCAAGATATTTCTGGAATTCCATTAATTAAAATATTACTCACTAAAAATAAAAGTATTAAGGCAACTATAATTGCTATCGCATAGATAAAGGAAATAGCCAATTTATTAATTTGTTTTGAATTAAACATTATTTTTCATTTCCCCTTTTTTCCCAATTTTTCTAATTATTAAATTGAAAACTAGCGACATAAGCAATAAAATCATCGCTAAAGACCATAGGACATCATTTTGTAAGGAACCTTCAGTAGTATTTCCAATACCTTGGGTTAAAACTGATGTTAATGTAGCCGCCGGGCTTAAGGCGTTTTGTGGAATAACTGGTGAATTACCAACCACCATTTGAACAGCTAAGGCTTCCCCAAATGCTCGGGATAAGCCAAAAACAATGGCTGTTAAAATTCCCGGTATAGCTGAACGCAAAACTACCTTATAGATAGTTTGCCAAGGAGTCGCCCCAATTGAATATGCAGACTCACGATAAATTTTCGGAACATTATTTAAAGCATCGATACTCATTGAAGTAATAGTAGGTAAAATCATTACAAATAATACAATTATTCCAGATAATATACCAAAACCAGAACCACCAAATGTGTTTCTGACGAATGGAACTATCACTGTTAATCCAATAAAACCATAAACTACTGAAGGGATCCCAACTAGCAATTCAATAACAGATTGCATAATTTTTGCACCACGTTGATTTGAAACTTCGGTCATAAAAATTGCTGTTCCAATTGCAAAAGGGGCGGCTACTAGAGCGCTTAACAAGGTAATTACAAAACTACCAAAAATCATCGGTAATGCTCCAACTAATGGATTGTTATTTTTATCAACGTTATTTGGTTGCCAATCTGTACCGAATAAAAAACGAAAGGGATTAATTTTATCTAAAGTAAAAGTAGTTAGTCCCCGCGAAATTACAAAAAATAAAATAGCAACAACTGTAATTCCAATTAAGATTAAGGCACTCAGACTTAAATATTTACCAAAAATATCTTTTTTACTTGCAACAGATTTCTTAGTTAACTGTTTAAATAATTCATTTTGTTCCATTATTGAACAATTCCTTCTGCATTTTTTTCAACTTCCATATCCTTTAATGGTATGTACCCCATTTTAGATAAAATCGTTTTTTGAACATTCTTACTTAAAAAGAAATCGATAAATTTTTTTACATTTCCCTTAGCTTTTCCTTTGGTATACATATGTTCATAGGCCCAAATTTTCCAATTATTATTTTCAACATTAGAGGCAATTGGTTTTGTATGATCAATTGTTAAAGATTTTATTCCTTTTCCATAAACCTCACCAAAACCTAAATAAGAAATAGAGCCTGGGGTTGAAGCTACAATTCGACGAACTGTTCCATTAGAATCTTGTTCTTGAGATTTAAGCACATTTTCTCCTTTTTGTAAAACAATACTTTCAAAAACAGTTCTCGATCCAGAACCACTAGCGCGATTTATAACCACAATTGGTTGGTCGTTGCCTCCTAATTCTTTCCAGTTTGTAATCTTACCTGTAAAGATATCGTGTAATTGTTGCATTGATAAGTTGGCAATTTTAATTTTATTGTTGACTACTGGCGTAAACCCAACAACTGCTACTTTATGATCCACTAATTTTTTAGCATCGATGCCATCTTTTTGTTCCGCAAAAACATCTGAATTTCCAATTTGCACAGATCCAGCTTGAACTTGTGTAAGCCCAGCTCCTGAGCCACCGCCTTGAACATTGATTATTATTTTGGGATTTTCATTTTGAAAATAGTCAGCCGCTCTTTCTGCTAACGGTTGCAAAGCTGTAGAACCAACTATTAAAATATTATTTTCATTTTCATTAATTTTTCCATTATTTAAATTAGAAGTTATTTCACGATGTGTACTTCCATAAAACAAGAAAATGGCAATTACTATAAAACTTACAATTTTAATTAAGGTTTTTTTCAAAATATTAATCCTCAGGTTGTGCTATGCGCTCTAGTTTAGTTCTTAGATCTTAATTCTATGCGTATTTTATATCTATAATTTTAACAGTTTGCAATATTAGATTGTAGCTTTTTAACAAGAAAAACTATTTCGGATTTTTTAGGGATAATTTCCATTGCAAATATGAATTTATAAATGGATCGATTTCTCCATCCATCACTTTTTGTGGATCATTAAACTCAAAATTAGTGCGATGATCTTTGACTAATTTATAAGGCTGAAAAACATAGGAACGAATTTGTGATCCCCAGCCATTTTCTAATTGCGTCCCTGTTAATTGAGCTCTTTGTTCTTCTTGTTTTTGTAATTCTATTTGATATAGTTTGGATTTCAACATATTCATTGCAATTTCTCGATTCCCATATTGAGTTCGATCAATCTGACTTGCAACAACAATTCCAGTTGGGAGATGAGTTAAACGGACCGCCGTGGAAACTTTATTAACGTTTTGACCACCGGCCCCACCTGCTCGATAAACATCCATTTTAACATCAGAATCTTTAATATCGATTTCAATCGTGTTGTCTAATTCAGGCATGACATCAATTGAAACAAAGCTAGTATGACGACGTCCAGCGGAATCAAATGGACTAATACGGACAAAACGATGAACACCTTTTTCACTTCTTAAAAAACCGTATGCATTGTGGCCTTCAATTCTAAGAGTGGCAGAATCAATACCTGCAACATCGCCTGTTTGATAATCCATTACTTCAACTTTAAAATTATGTGCTTGGGCCCAACGAGTATACATACGATATAAGTTCTCGCCCCAATCAGTAGATTCAGTGCCACCTGAGCCGGGGTGAATTTCTAAAATAGCATTATTGGCATCATATGGCTCAGTTAGTAATTGTTGTAGGTTATAAGAAACGATTTCATTTTGTAATTGATTAATACCAGTATTTAATTCAGCAAATAAATCTGGATCATTTTCTAATTGCAATAATTCTAAAGTTGCAGATAATTCTTCATATTGGTTAGCCAAAGATAAAAAAGAATCACGACGTGTTTTCAATACATTGGTTTGATCAATAATTTTTTGTGCTTTTTCATTATTATTCCAAAAATCTGGTTCGGCCATTATGTCTTCATTTTCAGAAATTGAATCATTTAATGATTCTAAGTCAAAGCGACCCCCTGAAATTATTTATTTGTGAATTTATTTCTTCAAGTATTTTTTTTGCTTCAAATAGTTCCATTGATGTTTCTCCTTTTTGCCTTTTACTGTGCGAAATATATAAAAAAACAACCAAAAATTGGCTGTTATTTTGGATGACATGGGATTCGAACCCACGCGCCAGTTTCCCGACCTACTACCTTTCCAAGGTAGCCCCTTCAGCCTCTTGGGTAATCATCCGAACTTAATAATTATAACAATCTCAGTTAATAATTATTAAATTATATTTAAATAAAATCACTTACATCCGACCCATACGAGGGATAGCTATACAAAATTTGACTAAATGATAACTTGGTTCGCTTATTATTAATTGCTTCAACAAGATAATTAATTATTTCTTCAGCCTCTAGTGCATAAACACTACCGCCTGTTACCGTTCCATCGTTATTTAAAACTGTTTTAATAATTGCTTGTTCGTGATTACGATAATAAGTAATCCATTTGCTAAAATCTTTTTCTTTTATCGTTTGGGCAGAATTAGCATCTTTAGCTAATATTCCAACTTGGGCAAGTCGCGGACTAGTAAAGGCTACGCTTGCAATAGCAGGATATTTAATCGGATCGCTTATTTTATTTTGGATTAATTCAGCAACATAGCGCCCTTGAAAATTACCAGTTGGAACTAATTTAGCAACTTGAGCCTTAGCAACATCGCCAATAGCATAAATATTTGGAATATTAGTTCTTAAATATTGATCTACCTTGATTTCATATAAATCGTTTTCAACACCAATGGCATTTAAATTTAATTCCGTATGGTTACCAACTCTACCAGCTGTATTGAATACTTGGTCGACAACAATAACAGAATCATCACTTAAAGTAATTTGATATTTACCGGCTAATTTTTCAATTTTAATTACTTCACTATTGAAATGAAAATCGACATCCTTTTTTTGCATTTCATTAACTACTTGCAAAACCATATCAGAATCAAAAGAACGCAAAGCAGAATCGCCATGTGTAATAACATGCGTTTTAGTTCCAGCCGTTGAAGTAATCGTTGCAAATTCCATTCCAACATAACCAGCTCCAATAAAAGCCACTTCACCTTTTAGTTCGGGTAAATTTAAAAATTGTTCATAATTTAAAGTAAACTCAGCGCCGGGGAAATCTAAAGTTTTTGGCTTTTGTCCGACTGCAATCACCCAATCGGTAGCTTCAATCGAAATTGGGCCAACATTAACTTGATTAGGAGTTACAAAAGACGCCACTCCGTGAAAATGTTGAATTCCAGCTTTATCCAATCCATGTAATTTGCGTGGTTGAACTGCATCGGTATACTCTTTTTTATTGGCCTGCAAAGCGGCCCAATTAATTTGAAGTTGTCCATGTAATCCATAGTTGGCTAATTTTTCTGCGCGTTTTATTCCTTCCACAGCAGTTAACATTATTTTTTTAGGATCACATCCATAATTTGGACAAGTTCCGCCCCATAAATATTTTTCAATAACAACAACCGTCTTACCTAAGGATTTGGCTTTAAAAGCAGCTGCTAATCCAGCTGGACCTGCACCAATAATTCCAACATCAAATTTATAATCTACCATTTAAAAACCTCTATTACTATTTTACTGACTTATAATGAAATTATGACATTTAACAAAACTCGTTTAGAAAAACTGCAGAAAAAACTATCTGAAAATAAAATTGATCTTGCTTATATTTCTAATTTTAAAACTATTCAATATTTAATCGGTTTTGGATCTGATCCCTTTGAAAGAACGTTAGCTTTAGTCTTATTCGCGGATTCAGAACCATTTTTGTTTACTCCGGCACTTGAAGTAGAAGTAGCAAAGTCGACTGGATGGCCATATAAATTAATTGGGTATCAAGATAACCAAGATAGTATGAAAATGATTATTGATGAAATAAAATCAAGAAATGTTTCAACTAATAAATTTGCTATCGAACAAAGTCATTTAACTTACGATAAAGCTACTCATCTAAAGGAAAATTTTGAAGGGTCAGATTTTTCTTTTAATTTAACGCCAATAATTGAGTATCAAAAATTAATCAAAGAAGATGACGAAATTGATAAATTAATTCAGGCAGGAAAAGATGCTGATTTAGCTTTTGAAGCTGGTACCCACGCTTTAATGTTAGGAAAAAGCGAATTACAAATTGCTGCTGAATTAGAATATGCAACCAAAATGCGTAACGTTACGGAAATGAGTTTTGCAACATTAATACAGACTGGCAGTCATGCCGCAGACCCACACGGTGAGACTTCAGATCGTTTATTAGAAAATAATTCATTAGTTTTATTTGATTTAGGAACAGTTTATGAAGGTTATATTTCTGATATGAGTAGAACTGTTGCATTAGGTAAACCCACTCAACATATGAAAGATATTCATGCAATTGTTTTAGAAGCACAATTGGCTGCTCAGGAAGCCGCAAGGCCGGGGATTACAGCTGCTCAATTAGATAATGTTGCACGTAGTGTGATTGAAAAAGCTGGATACGGTGAATATTTCATTCATCGATTAGGACATGGAGTAGGTATGAGCGAACATGAATTTCCATCCATTATGGAAGGTAATGATTTGGTATTACAGCCCAACATGGCATTTTCAATTGAACCGGGGATCTATATTCCAAATGATTTAGGTGTAAGAATTGAAGATAGTGTTTATATCACTGAAAACGGAGCTATTCCATTCACTAATTCATCTAAGGAATTATTAATTTTTTAAAAGAAATTAAAAGGACTATTTTTAATAAATAGTCCTTTTAATTTGCGTAACTATAGGCTGTTGGATTCCCCCACACGCTTGTAATTAAAACTGCACCTCCCGGTTTTGGAGCGACAATCATTTGATTATTTCCTAAATAAATGGCAACATGGTATTCACCACCAACCTCACCCCAAAACAATAAATCACCTTTTAATGCTCTTGATATTTCTTTTGGCATAATCCCAAGTGCTCGAAGACTAGCCGCCTGTTGGTAGGTAGTTCGGCCTAAATGACTTAATCCTAATTCCTGCCTTACATATTCAACCAATCCAGAACAATCAAAACCATTAGGTGTATTACCACCCCACAGGTAAGGAACTCCAATATATTCTTTAGTCTTTTCAATCATTAAATCTGCAGAATTTTCAACTATGTTATTTTCTACATAAGCAGGTATTTCTAATAATTGATTTTCATAAATTAAATTGGGATTTTCAATATTATTCTTTTGAACAATATCATCAATGCTAATATGATGTGTTTCTGCAATTTGAGATAAGGTATCTCCTTTTTGAACGGTAATTAAATTTGCATCTGCTATTACAGAATTTGCATATAATCCACTCGCCACAAAAGCAGCTGTTAACAAAATTTTCTTCATACAGCATGGTACGTTTTTTTAAAAAAAATTTAACTTTTAAATAATTAAGCCATCTTGCGTTCGATAATTTTCGATAAGCGACTCAAACCAAAATTAACTAGGAAATAAATAATTGCTAGAATCACAAAAACTGGCACCATATAATTAGAATTTTGTCCGTAAATTATTTGACCACGGTACATTAATTCAGGCAAAACAATTCCAGTTGCAAGGCTAGTATCCTTTACCAAAGAAATAAATTGGCTCACTAGGGGAGGGATCATTTTTTTATATGCTTGAGGTAAAACAACGAAGATCATTGTTTGAATATTATTCATTCCATTAGCTCGAGCGCCTTCAAACTGTCCAATATCGACTGCATTAATACCACTTCTTACTATTTCAGAAATCATTGTCGCTTCAAAAAAAGTAAAGGCAACAACTGACGACCAAAAAATAGAAAAATGAATTCCGATTTTTGGCAACGCGAAATATACAAAGAAAATAATTAATAATAGGGGTAGATTACGAATAATATCAACAGAAATGCTAACAAATTTTGAAAAATAAGGAATTTTTTCATATACAATGATTCCAAAAATAGATCCAATTATAAAACTAAAAATTGTTGAAATCATTGACACCGACAAGGTATACATTAAACCAATAAAAAGGTATCTAAAATTATCAAAGGTAAATAATCCGGCAATTGTAATCATTAGTGAGCACCTCCTTTAAAGCGTTGTTCCAAATGTTTCATATAATAGCTAATTGGCATTGTAATAATTAAATAAAAGATTGCAACAATAAAATAAGTATTTAATGAATCAAAAGTATTTTGAGCAATTGAATTAGCATTGTACATTAAATCTAACCCCGCCACGAAAGCTAGCACTGAACTATTTTTCACTAAATTAACAAATTGGTTTCCCAGATTTGGAATTGAAATTTTAAATGCTTGGGGTAAAACTATATAACGCATCGCTTGCCACCAAGACAGACCGTTAGAAACTGCTCCTTCCATTTGACTACTACTTATTGAATTAATGCCGGAACGAATAACTTCAGCAATAAAGGCCGAAGTATACAAAGTAAGACCAATAGTTCCAGCAGTAAAACCATCAATTGGCAAGCCAATTTTTTTAGCCACCGGCGCTACAAAAGCAAAAAAGAATAGGGTAATCACAAGAAGCGGAATGTTTCTAAAAATTTCAACATAAGTTTCACTAATTATGCGAGTAATTTTATTTCTAGAAACTTGCATAACGGCAAAAATAGTTCCTAAAATTAGCGATCCAAATAACGCGATTATTGAAGATTCAATAGTAACCCAAAAACCATTTAAAAGTTGAGGGAAATATTTCAATAAAATATCAATCATCGTTCTAAACTCCTCCAATTCATTCCAGGGACCTTACTAAACCATTTTTTAATTAATTTATTATAGCTTCCGTTTTTTATAATCTCATCTAAAGCCTTATTAGTGGCTTTAGTAATTGGAACTTGATCTTTATCAAAAGCAATTGAATAGGGTTCGTTTGTAAAGGGTTCACCTGCAACCACATAACCTTTATTTTCCATTGACATTCCATATAAAATTCCATTATCTGAAGTTATCGCATCCCCTTGTCCAGCTTTTAAGGCAGTCATCGCTTGAGCGTAATCGTTTAATGCTAAAATTTTAGCTTTTGGAGCAAATTTTTTAATGTTGATAATTGAATTGGCACCGACAACTCCTAAAATGGTTTTATCTGCCTTGTTTAAATCTTTTACTGATTTAATATTTTCTTTGGTGGGAACTAAAATAGATTGTCCAGCTGAGAAATATGGTTTTGAAAAATCGGCTACTTTTTTACGTTCAGGAGTTGCGGTAGCGGTAGCAGCAAAAGCGTCAATATTTCCATTTTTTAATAATTGGATACGGGTACTGGAAGTAACCTGCACAAAAATTGGTTCAATTGTAATATTTAAATCACTAGCTATTTGTTTTGTTACTGCTTTAGCGATATCAACATCGAATCCTTTTATTTGTCCGTCATTAGTATCCATTAAACCAAATAATTTAGTATCAGCTTTCACTCCCCATGTCATTATATGAGCATTTTTAACACGTTCTAAAGTATCGGTCCCCTGATGTGTTGTATTGGCTTTAATCGCCATAATTGTAATTGCACCAAAGAATATTAGAATGGAAATTAAAGTTGCAACTATTCCAAATTGTCTTTTTTTCGCTTTTTCCATTTATTCCTCCTATTTTTAATGATGTTCAACTTGACTTAAGAACTGTTGGGCTCGCTTTGTTTTTGGATTTTTAAAGAATTCCTCAGTTTTAGAATCTTCCAAAACTTCTCCGTCAGCCATAAAAATAACCCTGTCAGAAACTTGCTTAGCAAAATTCATCTCATGCGTAACAACTAACATCGTCATATCTGAATCTTGGGCAATATCCTTCATTACATCTAAAACATCCCCGATCATTTCTGGATCAAGTGCAGAGGTTGGTTCATCAAATAAAAGGGCTTTGGGTTGCATTGCTAGTGAACGTGCTATTGCTACTCGTTGTTTTTGACCACCAGAAAGTTCGTTCGGCATATTGGCTGCTTTATCTGCTAAACCTACTTTATCAAGCAACTCCATGGCTATTTTGTGGTTTTCATTTTCAGGTCTTTTTAAGACGATTCTTGGAGCAAGCATAATATTTTCTAGCGTAGATTTATTATCGTAAAGATTAAAATGTTGAAAAACCATTCCAACATTTTTACGAATTTTATTTATATCTGTTTTGTCACTCGCTAAATCGTAACCGTCAACTAATAATTGACCGTCATTAATTTCTTCTAAACCATTAATGGTACGAATTAGAGTTGATTTTCCTGAACCTGATGGCCCGATTAAAACTACTTTTTCACCTTTTTTAATATCTAAATTAATTTTTTTAAGCGCATGAAAATCACCATAATATTTTTCGACATTGTTAAATGTAATCATACTGATATCTGACATATTACCTCCAAAATAAATTGCTTTTTCTTAATGTTTTTATTTTAATACATTCATTTCAAACTAAGAATTAGATTGCATTTTATATAAATTATAATAATAACCTTTTTTCTTAATCAAACTTTGATGATTGCCCCGCTCCACTACGATTCCCTTATCTAAAACTAAAATTAAATCGGCATCTTTAATAGTTGATAATCGGTGAGCGATGGCGATTGTAGTACGATTAGAACGCATCTTTTTTAAGGCCGTTTGAATTAGATTTTCAGTTTGCGTATCAATATTTGCCGTAGCCTCATCTAAAATCAAAATCTTGGGATTAGTTACAATTGTACGCGCGAAAGATATTAATTGTTTTTGTCCACCTGAGAGCGAAGTCCCACCTTCAGTAATTTTAGTATCGTATCCATTTGGTAATCTTTGAATAAAGTCATCGGCAGAAACAAATTTAGTTGCTTCGATAATTTTCTTATTACTAATTGCCTTATTGTACATTCTGATATTATTTTTTACATCACCATAAAACATAAAGGCATCTTGCAAAACTAAGCCCATTTTTTTGCGTAATTCTTTTGGATCGATATCACGAATATCGTTATCGTCAATTAAAATCTGCCCTTCTTGAAACTCATAAAAACGCATTAAAGCATTAATAGTCGAAGATTTACCAGAACCAGTGTGGCCTACTAGAGCGATAGTTTGTCCAGGCTCGGCTATAAAACTTAAATTCTTTAGAACGATATTTTTATCGTCGTAAGCAAAACTAACATTTCGAAATTCAATTTTACCCTTAGTAATTTTTTTATTGGCATTAGGATTTTGAGCTGGTGCGTAAGTATCATCATCTAGGATTTTGCTTGCTCTATAACCAGAAACAATCCCGTCCTGAAAAGTACTCATCCCTGATTGCACTTGCTGTAATGGATTAAATATTTGTCCGACAAGTGAAACCAATGAATAAGTTACGCCGGCAGCAATTACTGAATGTGATATTGATTGTTTTCCAATATACAAATAAACCAAAGTTATCGTAATCCCAAGTAATAAATTATTCAGCGGACTTAACCAAAGAGAATCGGTTTTTACCATCGAAATACGGGAATTGAAATAATCATCTGACTCTTTAAAATATTCTTCTGCAATTCTTTTCTCTTGTGAAAAATTTTTAATCGTTGCGATGCCGTTAACAGATTCGGCTAATTTTGCATTTAAAACAGATAGACGCTCACGCATTTTTCGATAAACAGATGATGAAATTCGTTGATAGTACCAAATTGAAAGTAAAATTATCGGTAAAATTAAAAACATCCAATAGGTTAAACTTTCATCAAGCTGAAACATGAAATAATAGGTAGAAATTACAGAAGCCACTGTTGTAATTATTGATAAAAATAAAAACCAAAAATCAAAAAAAGATTCGGTATCATTCATTACACGAGTAACTAAGGCTCCGCCGGGTGTTTGATCAAAATAACGCATACCCAGGGTATGCAATTTCGCATATAATTTACGGCGAACTTCATTTAAAGCCAGTTGAGCTGCATCTTCATAAGTTGTCATTTGAATATAATTGAAAATTGCATTTAATATTCGTACTGACGAAAATAATAACGCGAAAAAAAGGATCGTCTTTACAGTGGTCGATGTTTTAGTTAAATTATTATTAATAAAATTACCAAGTAAAAATGGAATCAATCCCTGCAAAATAGATATTAAAAAAGTCAAGACCGCTGCAAAAAGAAATTTTTTTCTGGCATTCGGACCGGCTAATTGAATTAATCTTTTTACAACACTAACTTGTTCTTTAAGTGGTATGCTTTGAGACCAGACAGAATTATTCTTTTTTTCAGCCATTATTTCTCTCCTTTCTCGATTTTATTTTCATATTGTGTTGCCAATTCTTGTTGATGAAAAGTTTTAGAATACCAACCAGTTTTCGTAATTAAGTCTTTATGTTTTCCGCGCTCAATAATTTTTCCATTTTTAAACACGAGTATTTCATCAGCATTAACAACCGAAGAAATACGAGAAGCAGATATAATAGTGGTTTTATCTTGACGATTTTTCTTCAATCCATTTAGAATTTCTTTTTCAGTTTTGGCGTCAACCGCTGAAAGGGCGTCATCTAAAATTAAAATATCAGGATCAGAAATTATAGCTCTAGCGATCGAAAGTCTTTGTCTTTGTCCGCCAGAAAGACTGATTCCATTTTCGCCAACAACAGTATCGTATTTATTTGGCATTTGTAAAACATCGTCATGTAAGGCAGCAGTTTTAGCTGCATTTTGAACTTTTTGCAAGGATAGTTTGGGGTTAATAAATGAAATATTTTCTTTAATCGTGGTTGAAAATAAAAAATTATCTTGTGAAACATAGCCTAAAACACCTAAATATTTAGAAAGTTTATATTTTTTAATATCGATACCATTATAAGAAATCACGCCATTATAGTTGTCAAATTCACGCATAATTAAACGTAACAAAGATGTTTTGCCGGATCCAACCTGACCCACCAAGCCCAAGGTTTGCCCTTTTTTGAGGCTGGCAACTATATGAGACAAAATAGCAGTATTGGGATCATCTGAAAAAGAAAAACTTTTAATATTAATATCTAAATCACCGGCTTTAATGCTACTAATCCCATTGGGATCATCTTTAATGGAAGTTTCTTCTTGCAAAACTTCTGAAACACGATCATATGAAGAATTACCACGTTCCAATAAATTAAATAATTGTCCAAGTGCAAACATCGGCCAAATTAAATTACCTACATATCCAGTAAAAGTAACCAAAGATCCCACCGTAATTTCTTTTTGCAAGACTAAATTTCCACCAACAATAATTAGCATTAAGTAAGAAACAGTAATTACAATTGTTGCAAGTGGATCAAATAATGCATCTAAATGAGCCGTTTTTTTATTATTTTTAATTTGCTGTTGAATTTCTTGTTCAAAAGAAGCAATATCTTCTTGCTCTTGACCTAATGTTTTTATTACTTTCATTCCTAAAAAAGATTCTTGGGCATGATCGCTCATTTTAGAAAATTGATCCTGATAATTAGTAAAAGCTTTTCTTAAACGAGGAGAAATATATGATACCCCAACAGCGATTAAGGGCAACGGAATAACGGCTGCCAGTACTAATCTCCAATCAGTAGATAAAAACATTGCAATGAGTGTCATAATGATTACGGTCGTAGAATCAAAAACCATTAATACACCACCAGAAGCTACACGCTGAATAGAACTTATATCGTTAGAAGATAGGGCCATCAAATCACCGGTACGGTATTTTTGATAAAAATTTGCATCCATTTTCATATAGTGCGAAAATAATTTTTTCCTCAAATTCAATTCCAACAAAGCGGCCCCTTTTACGATATGGGTTTGGAAAATAAAACGCGAAATATACATACCGATATAAATTAATAAAAGAACTGCTAAAAACAACAATAACCATGTCCAAGTTAAATTTTTAGCTATAATTTTATCGGTAAAAATTCCCAACATTTTAGGTGGAATTAGTTGCAATAAATTAACTATAAATAAAAAAAGAATACCTATAAAATAGGTTTTCTTATATTTTTTAAAAAACCAGCTTAATTTGAAAAAAATACTCATTTTACTCCTTAAAAAAAATCGGCTATTTAGAAAAATAAACCGACTTATTAATTTAACCTCTATTGTATCAATATTAATCATTCATTTAGATGGAAATAATAACTAGAAATCGTAATGTCATCCCTATTCACGAATTTTTGACGCAGTCTAAAAGCTGTTTGGTTATGCAGAATTTTTTGCCAATGATGTTTAGGTACAAATTGCGGAATCATAACAGTTAATGAATAATTTTTATTAGCCGCTTTTTTTGCAATTGAATTAATAAACTCACTCGTAGGAATCAAGACATTTCGATATGATGAATGGATATCAACATAACGTATATCAGGAAAGAACTCTTCAAATTGTTTGGTTGTTTTATTTTCTTTTGCTTTATCGATATCAAAAGATACGTGCATACCAATTACTTCATCGGAAATTGACTTAGCATAATTAATCGCAGAAACCGTTACTTTAGTTACGTTTCCTAACAGCACAATCGTAATTGCACCACTATAATCCTTACGCATTTTCTTTAATTCCCTTTTATCTAGTTTTAACTGGTGTGCAATACTTTGATAATGTTTATGGACAACCAAAAAGAAACGAATAATTAAAGGCATGAAAATAAAATATGGCCAAACTTGCTTAAAGTGTAAAACAAACATCGTTGCAACTAATATAAAAGAAATTAATGCTCCAATGAAATTTATAATTGATTTTATCTTCCAATACGATCCTTTTTCCCTAAACCAATGAATAATCATCCCTGACTGGCTTAACGTAAAAGGAACGAAAACGCCGATTGCATAAAGCGGAATCAAACTTTCCACATCACCTTTAAAGATTAACAACAATATTATTGCACCAATAGATAGACTGATAATTCCGTTCGAAAATCCTAAACGATCTCCTCTATCTTTATATAAATGGGGCATAAATTTATCATTAGCTAATGAATATGCTAGCATCGGAAACGCTGAAAAACCAGTGTTGGCTGCAACAGACAAAATCATTGCGGTTGCTAATTGGATAATATAAAAACCAATCGTTGTGTTCCCCCCCATTGTAACTGCAGCAATTTGAGATAACACTGTTCCTGAACTAGTTAATGGATTAATTTTATATGCAAAACTTAAAAAGGTAATTCCAGCAAAGAAGACTGCCAGAATTATTGACATTATTATTAAAGTTTTAGAAGCATTTTTAGTTTTTGGTTCATTAAAACTAGGAACCGCATTAGAAATAGCCTCAACACCAGTTAATGATGAAGAACCACTAGAAAACGCTCTTAGAAAAAGGATTATACTAATTGGTTTTACAATACTAGAAATATTAGTAGCAATTTGATTGGGTATATTTCCAGTAGCGACACGAACAAAACCAATTATCAGCATTAAGAAAATGACAGCAATAAAAAAATAAACCGGAACCATTAGAAAATTGGCTGATTCGCGTAAACCTCGTAAATTCATCCCCATTAGTAATAAAACTAAAACGATTGAAATTATAAGCATAAATTTATGCAATTCTGGAAAAGCCGAAGTAATTGCCTGACTTGCAGCGGCTACTGAAACAGCCACTGTAAGCATATAGTCTACTAATAAAGAACCACCAGCAACCAAACCCGCTCCTTTGCCCCAATTTTTAGAGGAAACCACATAGGCTCCTCCTCCAGAGGGATAAGCATGAATAATCATGACATAAGAAAGAGTAATTGCAGCTAGCAAAATTAAAACGAGTGCTGCAATTGGCAACTGCAACCATAAAGCAGTGGCTGAAGCTCCCGCTAACACAGTAGTAATCATTTCCGTACCATAAGCAACTGAAGATAATGCATCTGATGATAATAGAGCAAGTGCTTTAACTTTACCTAATTTTTGCGATTCTTCATCTAGAGTTTTTAATGGTTTTCCAATTAATATTCTTTTTAAGAAATTCCACATTTAAAAGTTACTCCACAGTAATTGATTCAATTTTTACTGGGGATTCTGGTTTTGATTCTTCACCAGATTCACTAGTAGTAACTTTTCCGTTTTGAATTTTATCTAAAACGTCCAAACCTTCAATTACTTGTCCAAAAACTGTATAACCACCATCTAAATATGGCGCACCACCCTTTTTATATTCTTCTAATATTTTATCTGGATAAGATTTTTTATCTGTAATTTGAGAAGTAGCATCTTTAGTATTTGTAACGATGAAAAACTGACTTCCATTTGAATTTTCTTGCCCAGTATTAGCCATCGAAAGAGCTCCTAATAAGTTATATAGCTTAGGAGTAATTTCATTCTTAAAACCAGTTCCGGCATCAATTTTAGTATTTTTCTTATTCCAAATTGAAGTTCCACCGGTTCCTTTATTATCTGGATCGCCACTTTGAACCATAAAGTCTTTCATTACACGGAAAAACTCAACCCCGTTATAGTATCCTTCTTTAGCGTGGGTAACAAAGTTTTCAGCCGCAAGTGGGGCTAGCTTATCAAAAATTTTGAAGGTAATATCACCTTCGGTCGTTTTCATAACGACCTTAGTTTCACCTTTTTCGATATTTTTATTTAATTGGGGTAGTTCCATTTTATTTAATTCCTTTTTTGAATACTTAGCATTTAGTTTTGAAGCAGCTTCTGATGAAGCAGCAGCTTCGCTACTTTGTTTAGCTTGCAATGCTTGTTCTTGTTTTACATTGACAACAGAAAAAATTTCATATCCAACACCTGCAAGCGTCAAAACCGCAATTACCGGTATAAAGTATTTTAGAAAAATAGATTTCTTTTCGTTTTCATTTTTAGAATCTATTTCTGTTTTCTTTTGAATATTATTTTGTTGATTGTTATTTTCAATCTTAGAATTTAGTGGTTTTTTTGCTGCGTTATTTTTAGCAGTATTATTCGTCTTCGAATCTTTTTTTATTTTAGCCATAGATAACATTTTAACGCAAAAATAAAAGGACTTGTAGATAAGTCCTTTAAACAAAAATTAGAAATTAAATTTGAATATTTCCGTTAGCGTCAGCTTTCTTATTGAATGACATAATTCCATCAATTATTCCAGCTAACCACACAATTGCAAAGACAAACCAGAAAAATTTCAATCCAGCAACACCAGCCAATAATAATGAAATAACTGATACAGCTGCGTATAAGGCACCGATTAAATTGTCCTTAGCATAAAACTTATGAATGCCGAATTGCCCAAACACAACAGCTAAGATAATATAAATATTTTTTACAACTGTTGTTTTATCTTGCAAATCTGCTTGCGCAATTTTAGTTGCAGATTCTAATTCTTTTTTTGCTTGTTCAGTAACATTAGTAGCAGTTTGTTTAGCCTTAGTAGCTACGTTTTCAACAGCTTCTTTTGCATTATTTGCAACACTTGAAACTTTTGTTTCAGTTGCACTAACCTTTTTAGTTGTAGCTTTTTTAACACCTGCTGTTTTAATAGTTGCTTTTTTAGCGGTCGTAGCAACCTTTGCAGTTGCTTTTTTAGCAGTTGTAGCTGTTTTAGTAGCAACTTTTTTAGCAGTTGTTGTTCCTTTTTTAGCGGTTGTTTTTGCCTTAGTAGTTACACTTTTGGTGGCTGCTGCAGCTTTTTTTGCAACAGGTTTTTTTGTAGTTGTTTTCTTAGTTGAATCGGCCATTATTTTTTCCCCTTATTTTTAGACAAATATTAATTTATCAAAATTTAAACTTTTTCACAAATTTATTTATAATATTAACTTTAACATTTTTTATTAATTAACTAATTTTGTATTTTTTGGGTGAAAAAATAGACCACTAAACCTAATACTGCTCCTATTAAAGCTGGAATCAACCAGCCAAAACCTTCCAAAGAAAATGGTACTAGTTGATGATATACATCAATAATATTTTTTACTAATTTATTGGTTGCTAATGGTGAACTAGCTAACGCGTCAATAAAAGCAGGTAATGTGACAAAGGCAACTGTAAATTGATAAACAAGAGTATTTCGATTAAATAATTTGTTGAATAATGATAATAAAATTAGAACCATTGCAAAGGGATAAAGCAACATTAACACTGGAATGGACCAAGCAATTATTTTTGTCAATCCAGCGTTGGCAGTTATAAATGATCCGACTGCAATTACTTTTAGCCAGCTATTATAAGAAACTTTAGGAAATGCTCGATGCAAGTCTTGAGCAAAGGATACAAATAATCCCATCGCCGTTGTAAAAACAGCTAAAGTTACAATAATTCCAGTAGTTAAGGTTCCCAAATTACCAGTATAATGGCCGATAATTGAAGCAAATGCGTCTCCACCATTAGCTGCTGCTTTAAAGGTACCTAAACTAGAAACACCTAATAATACAAGGGCAGCATAAATAACTGCCTCGGCAACAACTGCCAATAATCCAGACTTGGCCATTACCTTAGAAACTTGATTATCATGAAAACCAAAGCCCTTAATTGCATAAACAACAGAAACTGAAAGAGCTAATAAAGCTACTCCGTCCATAGTATTATATCCGTCTAATATTCCCGTAAGGCCGGCGTTGACTTGATAAGCTTTTGAAACGGTTTGGTCTACGCCACCCATTGGCAAGATAAAGGCTAAAACCAAAACGATAACTAACAGTGACATTAATATTGGATTCAAATATTTTCCAACCCACTTCATCAATCCAGATTCCTTAATAGCTAAAACATAAGCAGTTGCAAAAAATATTGCAGAAAAAATCAGCATTGCAAGCCATTGATATTTGGTAGGGACAAAAGGCGATATGCCCATCGAAAATGCAGTTGCAGCTGTTCTTGGCGTTCCAAAAAGTGGCCCAATTGTTAAATGAATAGCTACTAAAAAAGCGGTTCCAAACCATGGTGCTACCGGTTTGGCTACATCATACACGCTCTGACTTCGAGTAACGCTGACGGCCAACATTGCCAAAAATGGTAGTAGAGTTCCGGTAACCAAAAAGCCTAAAGTTGCCGGTAACCAATTACCTCCAGCTAATTGACCTAGTTGGACTGGGAAAATTAAATTACCGGCCCCAAACATCATCCCGAAAATTAGCGATGATAATAAAAAAAGTTGTTTAAATGTTAATTTTTCTTCCATATTTTCTCCTTAAAAATAAAAAAGACAAACTGTTTAACAGCTTGTCCTAGAGTGTAATTTCGGTTGGCTGCCTATCTTAACTTGAAGATAATGATAGGCACACAAATTATCAGCACCTTATCATTTAATGATAATAATGCTGATAATAATTTGTGTAGTTGTTCCTGAAAAGTTTCTCATAATTTTTATTTGTAGGGTTATTATATCCAGTTATTTTTTAGTTGTCAATAAAAAATTATCATTTTTGCAGTGTTGCAAAAAATTAAATAAAAAATTACCATTAAGTAATGAGAAACCACGTAGATTACAAGGGGATTAAACCCCAACACACATTATTTCAAATGCTAAAATATGTTTTTGCTTCTGTTTTAAAAAGACGCTGGATGGTAGTTATCAATATTTTACTTTTAACTATTATTGCAGGATTGGAATTTATCGTCCCTCAATTTACATCAAAAATTATTAATCATGTTGTTAGTAATGGCAAAAGTAGTTATTTATTGCAACAAATATTTTTAATGCTAATTTCGATTTTATTAATGGGATTTTTGAATTTTTTAAGTTCATACTGGATGCAAAAATTAAGTCAGGAATCAATTACAGAACTTAGGATGCGTTTATATAATTTCGTTTTGAAGCAAGATTTTTCCTTTTTTCAAAATACAAAAACTGGTGATTTGATGACACGAATGACTGGTGACATTTCTAATTTACAAAGCTTAATTAGTAGCGATACTTTTGGTATCGTGGGTAATATTTTTACCTTTATTGGAGTATTAGGATTTTTATATTGGCAAAATTGGAAATTAGCTTTTTTAATTACTCTAACATTCCCATTTTTATTTATTGCTATTCGCTTTTTTCGAGGCAAGATGCAAAGTGCTTATAACATGGTGAGAAGTAATCAATCTGAAATAAATAATCACTTACAAAATTCTCTTACACAAATTGAATTAATTAAAAACTACACTACTGAGACAAAAGAAACTAATGAATTTAATCAAATTATTCGTAAAGGAAATAAATACCAATTAACCGCTACTATTTGGCAGGCGATTTTTACACCGGTTGTTTCTTTTATTAACCAATTTGGACTAGCAATTGTTTTATTTTTCGGTGGAATTTACGTAATGAAAGGTGACATGAATATCGGTGATTTAATTGCATATACCCAGTATTTAGCTTTGTTACAAGCGCCTATTCGTTCTTTTTCACAAATTATAAATCGTATTCAAAATGCCCAAATTTCCTTTGATAGAATTAGTGAATTACTAGATGTAATTCCTGAAGTTACTAACTCTCAAAACGCAGTCGTATTTCCAAATATCTTAAAAAATGGGATTACTTTTAAAAAAGTGGATTTCACTTATAAGGGTACAAAAAAAGAATCATTAAAAAATATTAATTTAGAGATTCCTGCTGGAAAAACGACGGCACTGGTTGGTAGAAGTGGGGCTGGAAAATCTACTATAATCAAATTAATTACTCGTATGTACGATGTTAATAAAGGCGAAATCGATTTCGATGATATTAACATTAAAGATATTGACCTCGAATCGTTAAGAAAAAATATTTCAGTAGTTAGCCAAGATGTTGCTATTATCGATGGAAGTGTTGCAGAAAATATTGCTTATGGGAGCGACAAAGCAAGTAAAAAAGAAATTTTAGAAGCTGCTAAATTAGCCGATATCGATGATTTCATTAATAAATTACCTCAAGGACTAAATACACAAGTGGGAGAGAGAGGGATTAAATTATCTGGTGGACAAAAGCAAAGATTATCGATTGCTCGCGCTTTATTAAAAAATGCTCCAATTGTTATTTTAGATGAAGCGACTGCGGCCTTAGATAATGAATCAGAAAAAACTATTCAACATGCCTTAAATAATCTAATGGTGAAGAAAACTAGCATCGTAATTGCTCACCGTTTAAGCACTGTGCATAATGCTGATCAAATAATTGTTTTGAATGATGGCAAAATAGTCGAACGTGGAACGCATGACCAACTAATTCAAAAAAATGGTCGTTATACAAAGCTCTATAATGCACAATTTGAATAAGAAAAAATCTCGTAAGTATATTACGAGATTTTTTATACTATTTATCTGGCGTCGACTACAGTCCAACCATTAGCAAAGCCAATTCCGACTTCAGTAATATTGGGATTAATTAAAAATTCAGTATGTCCGCCATTGACCATTCCAATTTCATAATACCAAGCATCGATAACTGATTGCCCGGGTGCAAAACCGTTTGCGACAACTTCTAACATTGATGAGGCCTCGTGGGTTGCAAACCAATTAGAAGATGAGCCGATCGCTAGTGCTCTTTGAGTAGCGATTGCATTAATACTAGTATTAACTTTTACTGGATTCAAGCCTAATTTTGCTCGCAATTGATTCCAATAATTTAATGTATCAACAACAGCTTGTCCGCCTTGTGCAGCGATTTGCTCATCGTTAGCACGCTTAGCAGCTAAATCAGTAGTAGTGATAGCATTTTTATTTACCCAATAATTTTGGTTATCTAAATTAATTTGAGCATAAGTAGTAATTGTTCCATCTGGATTTTTAACTTCAGATTCTGCTTTTACTTGAATTGGTTTTTCATTTAAATCTTTTGTATTTAGAGATTCTTTTAAAGAGTCTTTAGAAGTATTCTGTGGGGCATTTTCAAATAATCCATAAAACTTATCATCATTTGCAGTAATGAAAGCCTTGTAATCTTTTGAATCCGTTTTTTGAACTTTAGCAAAATCGTTTACTTGGTCTTTATCGACCCAAGTAGGATTTTGTTTGTTTTGTTGGATCATAACTCTTTCAACAGTTTTACCCTCTTTTTCTACTTTTGCAGTAGCTAACAATTGTACGGGTTGATTATTGTAGATCTTATGTTTAACTTTTGTAGTTCCGTTGTTTAGTAAAGAATCGGGATTAACATTAAGAACTTTGTTTGATTCTGAATCAACTATTTGATTTGAATTATGAACATTGCCTAAAGCAAGTGATGTAATTGTGGTTGGTAGTAATAATATTGTATTTAAAATTTTCATAGGTATTTCCTCAACTTTTATAGAATACCGATTTTAAATGACAGATAAATAGCGATAATTTTACAATTTTTGACAAAGAAGGTCACATTCGTAATATTTGTAATAAGTAAAGTTTTTCTAAAGAAAAACACTTAGTAATATTTTACTAAGTGTTTTATTTATTAAGCATTTTTTCAAAAACCGTAATCGATTCGATATGCATTGTTTGCGGAAATTGATCAATCGGTAAGATTGGTCTTGAAATTTTATAACCTTTTTCAATAATTTCAACAGCATCACGAGCTAATGTCGCTGGATTACAACTAACGTATATAAATTTATTTGGAGCCATTTCTCCAAGTGCTGAAATTAATTCTGGAGTTAGACCTTTTCTCGGCGGATCAACAAAAACAACGTCGGGCTTTAAACCTTCTTTAGACCATTTTATAAATTGTTCTGGCGCGTCATTTGCAATGAAATCAGCATTTTTTATTTCATTGGTTTCTTTATTAATTTGAGCATTTTTTACTGCTGCTTCTACAACTTCAACCCCGATAACTTGTTTTACCTTATTAGCAATTGACAGCCCAATTGTTCCAATTCCGGAATAAGCATCAATAGCTATTTCATCTCCATTTAATTCTGCTAATTCAGCGGCTTTTTGATATAAAATTTCTGTCGTTTGCGGATTGACTTGATAAAAAGAATTAGGACTAATTACAAAATCAATACCTAATAGCTTATCGTGAATAACATCGTTCCCCGCTAAAGTTCTATTTTCTAGTCCTAATTGGACATTAGTTTGCTTTGGATTGTGATTTAAAATTAAACTAGTTAAATCAGGAATTGCTTTTTTTAAATCTGAAATAATATTTTCTTCGTTTGGTAATTTATTTTCAGTTGCCACAATAACTAACATTAATTCGCCAGTAAAATAACCACGACGAACCATTACATAACGCAAAATGCCCTTACGCGAAATTTCATCATATGCACTGACATTATGTTTATTTAAAATATCACGCGTAATTCCAACCACTTGATCGATTTTAGAATCATTTAAATAATAATCATCAATTGGAACAATTTTATGCGAGCCACGACGATAAAATCCAGTCGTTAATTTTCCGTCTTGATATTTAATTGGTACAACGGTTTTATTGCGATATCGGGTTGGATTCTCCATTCCGATTGTTGGCAAAATATCTACATCGTCAATCCCAACTTTATGAAAAAGTTGTTTGATAGAGTTTTGTTTGAACTTTAATTGCGATTCGTATTTCCAATTAACCAACGGAGCGATTCCACTAGTAATCATTTCGGCATGCTCATTTTCTATGCGTTCAGGAGAGGTTTTAATTCTTTTAATCAATCGGCCAAAAGCATAGTTGTTTAAAACCTTTGTTATACCTAATTGAACGATTTCACCGGGCAGGGTGTCTGCTACAAAAATAGGGAAATTATCGATTTTAATAACACCCAAACCTTCATATGTTACATCAACTACTTCACCGGTAATTTCTTGGTTTTTTTCTACTATATTGTTTGTTTTCATATATTAATCTTCATTTTCAATATTCTTAATTTCTTTTTTAATTTCTTTTCCAGCCTTTTCAGCAATCATTTCTTCTACTGATAAGTTCTTTTTAAAACGTGCTAAAATTTTGGTTTTCGGTGAAACAAATTCAATATGTTGTTTTAAATTAGTAAAGCTTATCGGAGCGTCTCCACCGTATTCACCATCTAAATTTACTTTCATTTCATCATTTTTATCTTGAGGAATAATGGATACTTTAGAAGTTTTTACATATTCAACTAACGGATCATTAACATGCTTTCCATTAGCAATTGCTTTGGTGATTAAAACTAATAGTTGGGCTAGATTTGTTTTTTTGATGATTAAAAGTGAAAACTTACCATCATCTAGACGTGCATTTGGAACAATTTTTTCAAAACCACCAACTGAGTTAGTTAGGGCCAATAATATCAATGAAACCTCGCCATTAAATTCACCTTGATCATGTTTGATTAAGACGCGTGTAGATTTAATTCTTGTAATTAATTCGGCCCCTTTTGTAACATAGGCCAAATAGCCATAAAGAGACTTTAAAGTTGACGGAACTGAATAAGTAACTTCAGATAAAGTACCAAGAGCTGCAATATTCATAAAATATTCTAAATCCCCATTTTGATTATCAACTTTTCCAATGTCGATTTTAGCAGTTTCGCCAAGTTCAATTGTTTTGGCGGCATCAAGTAAATCATTACGCGGAATATTTAAAGCACGTGCAAAATCATTAGTAGTTCCTGCAGGAATTACAGCTATTTTTGGTCTTTTCTCTAAAGAAGAGACTCCATTAATTACTTCATTTACCGTACCGTCGCCACCAGCAGCAACAATTAAATCAAAACCATCTAATCCAGCACGATTAGCTTCATCACGAGCGGAAAAATGTTTGGGAGTTGTAGCAAAAATACTTGTTTCGTATCCAGCTTTTTCATAAACTTGAATAATTTGTATTAATTCTTCTTTTATTCCTTCTCTGCCTGATGTTGGATTATAAATAATTCGCGCACGTTTCATATATTTTATTTTAACAAGGTTTAATAAGTTCTTACTTTTTTGTTATCATTTTAAAAAGTAAGAATCGATCTTTTTGCATTTTCAAAGGAGCTTAATATTTATGGAACAAAATCATTTAAAAAAAGAAATCGGTATTTTTGGTGCTCTTTCATCAATTATTGGAACGGTAATTGGAGCTGGGGTGTTTTTTAAAATCGCCTCAATGGCTGAACGAACCGGTTCAGCTAATTTGGTTATTATAGCTTGGATTTTAGCCGCTATTTTTACAATTGCAGGTGGTCTTACAATTGCTGAATTGGGAACGATGTTTCCGCAAACAGGTGGAGGAGTTAAATACCTAGAACATGGTTATGGAAAAATCTGGGGATTTTTATTTGGTTGGATTCAAATTATCGTTTATTATCCCGCTAATATTGCAGCCCTAGCTATTATTTGGGCTACTCAATTTACTAATTTATTTCAAATAAAGCAGGGTCAAAATTTAATTTGGATAGCAATTCTTGTATTTATTACAATATTAGGAATTAATTCTTTGAGCGCTAAGTTTGCCAGCAATACACATACTTTATTTACTGTTTTGAAATTAATTCCAATTTTTTTAATCGTAATTGTTGGCCTTTTTACTAAATCAGAAGTACATTTCCAACTATTTCCCCTAGTAGCAGGAAAAGATATTAATCCGTTCATCGGAGTTGGTGGCGCTATGGTATCAGCAATGTTTGCATTTGACGGATGGATTGGAATTGGAAATTTAGCTGGTGAGCTAAAAAAACCGAAAAGGGATTTGCCACTCGCTTTAATTGTTGGTTTAGTTACCATTAGTATTATTTATTTATTAGTTTCAATTGTGATGCTACGTTTTATGCCAATTGAACAAATTGCGGGAAATAAAAATACTGCTAGTCAAGTTGCTTCAATCTTATTTGGCCAATTCGGTGGAAAACTAGTAACAATTGGAATTTTAATTTCAGTTTACGGAGCAATTAATGGTTATGTTTTATCTGCAATTCGCGTTCCATATGCTTTAGCTATTGAAAATAGTTTACCTTTTTCTAAAACCTTTAGTAAATTAAATCGTTTTGCTAGTCCTCAAAACGCTGGCTTGTGGATCGCTTTTTTTACAATTATATTAATGCTTTCAAATCGTTTTGACGCCTTATCTGATTTAGCTGTTTTTGCAAGTTGGCTTTTTTATATTTTATTATTTATAGAAGTTATTAAGTTAAGAAAACAAAAACCAGAGCTAACACGTAGCTATAAAACTTGGGGCTATCCAATTACACCAATCATAGCTTCAATCGGTGGAATTTTTATTGTAATATCTTATATTACTAATCTTGATAATATTCCTTTTTTAATTTTTGGAGCTATCGTTTTATTGATTGGCATACCGATTTTTAAAAGCTTACAAAAAACTAGAAATAAATAATAAAAAGCCTCTCGATTGAGAGGCTTTTTAGTCTAAAAAATTTTTTTAACGCTCATTTAATTCATCAATTAAAATTTGATTAACAACGTTTGGATTGGCATTTCCATGTGTTTGTTTCATAATTTGTCCGATTAAAAAGCCAACTGCCCTGTCTTTTCCTGCTTTAAAATCAATAACAGATTGTTCATTATTATCAACAATTTCAGCAATAATTGGTTGTAAAATTTCAACACGTGACTCCTGAACCAAACCATTTTTTTCAACGTAATCTTTGGGTTCTTGACCTTGAGTAAGGGCTGTGAAAACTTGCTTAGCTTGTTTGGTTGAAATTGTTCCATCATCAATTAATTTAATTAAAGTTGACAGGTGCTCAGGTGTGATTTTAGTATCTTGTAGTTCAAGTCCATTTTCATTCAAAAAGGCATTTACGTCGCCAATTAAATAATTGGCACTACGCTTAGGATCCGCTCCAAAACCAACAGTTTTATCATAAAAATCACTCATAATTAATGTTTGTGTTAACACACCAGCATCTGTAGGGCTTAAATCAAAATCATTAATATAGCGATTTAATCGATCAGAAACACTTTCAGGCAATTTGTTTTTAACTTCATTAATCCATTCTTCGCTGATATGAACCACCGGTAAATCAGGTTCTGGGAAATAACGATAATCATCTGCCCCTTCTTTTACACGCATCAAAATAGTTGATTTAGTAGCTTCATCATATCGACGTGTTTCTTGCTGGATAGTATTACCAGCTATTAGCTCGCGTGCTTGTCGATCTTCTTCAAAAGCCAATGCTGTTCTTAAATAAGAAAATGAATTAATATTTTTTAACTCAACTTTTGTACCAAATTGATCACTTCCAGCCGGACGAATTGATATATTTGCATCTGCTCTTAAAGAACCCTCCTGCATTTTAACATCAGAAATACCGGTAAATTGAATCAATTGGCGAAGCTTTTCTAAATATGCATATGCTTCATCAGGAGAAGTAATATCTGGCTCAGAAACAATTTCAATTAAAGGGGTTCCTTGTCGATTTAAATCAACATATGAATAGCCATCGCCTCCATGGGTATTTTTCCCCGCATCTTCTTCGACATGAATTTCTTTAATTCGAATCGTCTTGGTAGTTCCATCTTCCAATGTGATTTCAACTTTTCCATTTTGGCCAATCGGTGTTGCTTGCTGAGTAGTTTGATAGGATTTAGGATTATCCGGATAAATATAGTTTTTACGATCCCAACGTATGTCTCTAGTAATTTCCATATTCAAAGCTAGGGCTGCCATCATGCCGTATTCCAAGGCCCCTTTATTAGCTTGTGGCAAAACACCGGGGTAACCCCAATCGATTACATTGGTATTATTATTGGCAGCATCACCAAAATTAACAGGAGATGGTGAAAGTAATTTTGAATTAGTTTTCATTTCTACATGGACTTCTAAACCAATAGTAGTTATAAAGTTTGCATATGCCATTATTTTTGACCTCCCGGAATTTGTTTGAATAATTGAGTTGCTCGTTCAAAAGCAAAGGCCGCTTTATAAACAGTTGCTTCATCAAAAGCTTTTCCAATTATTTGTAAGCCAATTGGCAAATGTTCAGAACTAAAACCTGCATTAATAGAAAGTCCCGGAAGACCAGCTAAATTCACCGGTATCGTTAAGACATCATTCATATACATTGTTTTAGGATCGGCATTTTCACTTCCTAAAGCAAAGGCTGGAGTTGGTGCTGTCGGACCAATTATAATATCAAAATTCTCAAAGATTTTATTAAAGTCGTTAATCAAAATAGTTCGTACTTGAGCTGCCTTTTTAAAATAGGCATCATAAAAGCCAGCGGATAGGGCAAAAGTTCCTAGCATGATGCGTCGTTTTACTTCTTCGCCAAAACCTTCAGTTCTTGTGTTTTGATACATTTCTTCTAATGTTTTACCCGTTCGATCACTGAATCCATAACGAACCCCATCGAAACGTTGTAAATTGCTGGAAGCTTCAGAACTGCCTAAAATATAATAAGCAGCGATTCCATATTTTGTATGCGGAATTGATACTTCTTCTACGATTGCTCCTAAGGACTTAAATTGTTCAATTGCCAAATTAATAGTATTTTTAACTTCAGGATCGATCCCTTCTGCTAAAAACTCTTTTGGAACTGCAATACGAAGATTGGCTACCCCATTTTCAATATTTTTAGTGTAGTCTGGAACTTCTAAATTAGCTGAAGTAGTATCTTTATTGTCGACACCGGCAATTGCATTTAAAACAAGCGCATTATCTTTGACAGTTCTCGTTAGTGGCCCAATTTGATCTAATGATGAACCAAAAGCAATTAAGCCCCAACGCGATACTCGTCCATAAGTCGGTTTCAATCCAACAATTCCGTTATATGCAGCGGGTTGACGAATCGAACCACCGGTATCTGAACCAAGCGAATATAAAACTTCTCCACTCGCAACCGATGCTGCCGATCCACCCGAGGAACCTCCCGGAACCTTAGTGTTGTCCCAAGCATTTTTGGTAACACCATAATATGAAGTTTCAGTAGAACCGCCCATTGCAAATTCATCAAGATTGGTTTTACCTAGAATAACTACTCCTTGCGCTTTTAATTTCTCCACAACAGTGGCATCGTAAATAGGTGTAAAATTACTTAAAATTTTGGAAGCAGATGTAGTTAATAATCCTTTAGTAACAATATTATCTTTCATTCCCATTGGAATTCCAGCTAGAATATTATCATCATCAATTCCTTTATTATCAATTTCTTCTGCTTGCTTTATTGCACCATCTTTATCTAAAGTAATAAAGGCATTTAAATCTTGATCGCGTTTTTCAGTAAAGTCCAAAGCTCTTTGGGTTAATTCAGTAACTGAAAATTCTTTTTGTACTAATGCTTTATGAACTGATTCAATTGTTTCGTTTACAAAATCACTCATTAATGTCGCCTCCATCTAAAATTGCTGGCACCTTAATTAGTCCATCCTTTGATTCAGGGGCATTGTTGATTAATTGATCCTTTTGTTGCCAATTATCAGCCATATCTTCTCTTAAAACATTGACATTATTACTTACAGAATAAGTAGCTTCCACTCCATTAGTATCAACTTCATTTAAAGTATCCACTAAATCTAATATATTAGAAAGTTGAGAAACCATTTTGTCTAACTGCTCTTCAGTGAAATTTAATTTAGCCAATGAAGCAACGTGTTTTGCTTCATCTTTTGAAAGTACTTCGCTCATTTTAATCACTCCTTTTTTTAAACTAATTACTATTTTACTAAATAAAAAAACGATCAACATAATCATTGATCGTTTTGGACTTTATCTTCATCTTTTTGAGATTCAAGAATTAACAAATAACGAGAATACCAAAGATCTATATACCCCTGTGAGAACGGTCCTTCCCCAGCTTCTATCATTTTTTTTAAAATCTTTACATGTGCTTCTAATATATCTTTAACTTCATCTGGATATTCCCAAAGTTGGCTATGGTCAACATATTCATCAGCATCTAAAAGTATTTTATTTCCCGATGAAGTAACTTTTATATCTAAATCATAATCGATATATTTTAAAGCTTCTTTATCTAATACATATGGTGAGGCTAAATTGGAATAGTAGCTAATTCCATCTTTTCTAATCATTGCGATTACATTAAACCAATATTTTTTGTGAAAATATACAATTGCCGGTTCATGCGTAACCCATTTTCGATTATCATCTTCAGTCACTAATGTATGATTATTGATACCAATTAAAGCATTTTCAGTGGTTTTTAGTACCATGGTATCTCGCCAAGTACGATGTAAGTGACCATCATGTTTATAACTCTTGATTGTGATAAAGTCACCTTCTCTTGGGCTACGAGGTGTGTCTTTAACCATAATCCTTCCTTCAAGACAAAAGTCTTCCTCTTAATGATATCACGCTATAAAGATGTTAAGTATTGAAAACCGATAATCGCTGGAGCTGTTGTGATTTCTCCATTAGTAATTTTTTCTCCCAGTTCTTTTAGAGACAAAAAAGAACGATGAACCATCTCATCTTGATCAAAATGCGTTTGTGTGGATCCGACAAAATCTTCTAATAACATTAAATAAGTGGTTTCATTTGTAAAACCTTCACTGGTACTAATTTTATAAATTAATTTAGCTTTTTGATACTGTAAACCTATTTCTTCACTGGCTTCTCGTAAAGCTGACTGCTCCGGAAGCTCTCCGGAATTGATTAGGCCAGCTGGAAAAGAAGAACGCATGGCATTAAGTCCAGCTCGATATTCATTTCCAATGGCATATTTAATTTCACCGTTGATTTCTAATGGCATTATCATAGCTACAGCATCCCCATGCAAAACAACATCTCGATTAACAATTAATCCATCTGGTGTTTTAATGCTGCGTGTAACTACATTAAAAATCCGGCCATTAAAATGTTCTTCTTCGCTTAAAATTTCTCCATTTAAATTATTTTCCTTCATTTTCTTGCTCCCTTATTGCTATATCTATATTATCCGCCGAAAAACCCTTAGAATATAAAAATTGACTGGCACGATATTTACGTTGATTTCCATATTTTTGATATCGTGTCCAAATTTTTTGCAAAGCATTTTTCGCTAGCATTAATTGTTGATCATCGTTCTCATCTAAAATCACGTTATCAACATATTCCTTAATTAAATCAGTACTGTAACCTTTTGAATACAAGAAAGAATATAATTTATTTTTTAATGCGTTAGAACCTAATTTTTTTTGATTAATAGAAATAAATTTATCTGCTAATTTAGCAATATGTTCTGTTTGTGTTTGAGTATCGAAAACTACTATAGCTTTTTCAACAACAAAAGACGGTACTCCTTTTTTAAATAATTTTTGTTTAATAACGCTTGGACCATCAATTGAAGCATTGATTTGCGTGGAAATAAAATTTTTTGCATATTCTTGATCATTAATTAATCCAATATTTTTTAATTCATTAACAACCTCATCAATTATTTCTAGCGGAATATCATCATTGGTTTTTAATTTATCGACCACTTCTTTTTGCGAGCGTTGTTGATGATTTATAAAAATTAATGCTTTGTTTTTTAATATAGAAAATTGATCATATCGTTTTATTTCGGAAATTTCGCTATCGTCTAATTGGGTTCCTTTAAATAAAGAAAATTTTACAAAAGTATCATTACTAATTGAAAATGCATATTGATTATCTAAATCAACATTAAATCGACCTTGTCTTTTTTGCGTATAAATTCTTGTAATTGTTTTGGCCATTAATTTGATTATACGAAAAAAGGCAATTTTATTTTTTAATATTAATTGGCTTTATTCTTGATCAAGTAGATATTTTGCATCACGTTTCAAACCTTGGCTGGTAAGAATTTTAGGACCATTTTCGGTAATCACAATCGTATGTTCAAATTGTGCAGACCAACCGCCATCAGCTGTCGTTACTGTCCAACCATCTCCGGCATAATCAGTTTTTACTTCCCATGTTCCGGTATTAATCATTGGCTCAATCGTTATAGTCATTCCAGATTTTAAACGTAATCCGTGACCGCTAACGCCATAATGCAATACATTTGGTTCTTCATGCATAGTCGGACCAATTCCATGACCGATATAATCACGAACATCACCAAAGCCATTTTGTCGCTCAGCATAATCTTGAATTGCAAAACCAATATCACCCAATCGGTTGCCGACAACCGCTGCATCGATACCTCGATAAAGTGATTCTAAAGCTACATCATATAATTTTTGATGTTCATCACTTAATGTTCCAACAGCATAGGTCCAAGCTGAATCAGCAATTCCACCATCTTTTTCAACAACTGTATCAACTTTTACCAAATCACCATTTTGCAAAATTAAGCCTTTTCTTGGAAAACCATGTGCGACTTCATTATTGATACTAACGGTGGTAGCAAATTCAAAACCTTCAAAACCGATTTGACTAGGAATTCCTCCATGATCTTCAATATATTTTCTTGATTGTTTTTCAATTTCCCAAGAATCCAAGCCGGGCTTAATTAAATCGCGAAGCATAATATGCATACCAGCAATAATTTTTCCAGCTTCTGCCATTTTTTGTATTTCTCGTTCTGATTTTAACGTAATCATTTGCTTTCTCCTTTAATTTTTCTAACTACAAATTTGCCTGCTTTACTTATCCAATTTTGTTTTTCTTGAAAAACAAAGGGTACCTCAGCATATTTAATATTGTTGTAATTGATCCAGACATCTAATAACAATTCACTAATAAAACCGAGCGAACGGATTTCATAATCATCATAATTTGTATAATCAATTTGCTTATAAGTTTCTTCTAAAACATCAAAGAGCCATTTAGAATATTCATCGAAAAGTTTTTTTGGCAAAATAAACATATTAAAATAATGAGCTTTTGTTCTTTTAAAAACTTTTTCTAATTCAGGATAATAATTTGGATATTTTTTTAAGATTACTTGCGTAGCAATTTCCAATGGTTCTTTTTTATGTGCGTGTACATAATGTGAATAATTAGTTTCAATATAATAATTCCTTTGTGTTGGCAAAATTGCATTATTCGAGGCCAAAATTGTTTCAATTTCTTCCTTCGATAAAATATTATCTAATCCCTTTTTCCCATTTAATGAAAAATAACGGCGATAATGAACTAGGCCGACTGCATCGACATTTTTCAAATTTTTCCAAGCCCAATATTGTGCAGTTAATTCATTATAATAAGGATTCAAACTAGAAATATTTTTGCCTTGGTTATCTGGCTGGTAGGGTAAATCAATCGATGAATTTTGGGCACCTACGAAAATTGGAAGGTATAAATCATCGTCCTTAGGCATCACGTATTTTTTGTGGGTTGCAACTAATATTTTAATATCCATAATTTTAATTAATTACTTCATTTCTTTTATTACATACATTGGTCTATTTTTAGTTTCCAAATAAATTGTAGAAATATATCTCCCAATAACACCCAATGAAAACATTTGGAGGCCAGCAAAAAACATTAAAATGGAAATTAAAGAAGCCCATCCAAATTGAGAATAAACACCAATCATTCTCCTAGCAATAACTGCGATAATCCCAATAAATCCTACTACCGTAGAAATAAAACCTAATAAGGATACGATGGTTAACGGTACTGTTGAAAAATTTACGATTCCATCAATTGCATATTTAAAAAGTTTCCAGAAATTCCACTTGGTTTGTCCTTTTTTTCGATTAATATTTTCGTAATAAATGTAATCTGTTTTAAAGCCAATCCAATTAAAAATGCCTTTAGAAAATCGTTGTTTTTCTGGCATGCTTAAAATCGCGTCTGCCATTTGACGGCTGATGATTCTAAAATCACGCGCTCCCGGTATCAACTTCACTTGACTCATTTTAGAAAAAAGTTGATAAAAAAGATTACTAAAAAAAGAAGTAATTGCTTTTTCACCTTTGCGGTTGGCTCGGGCAGTTGCCACAGAATCAAAACCACCCTTTTCCATTTTTAAAATCATTTCGGGAATTAAGGTTGGCGGATCTTGCAAATCAACATCCATAAAAATCAGATAATCATATTCGCGGGTATTGTCTAGACCGGCATAAATTGCTGCTTCTTTTCCAAAATTGCGCGAAAAAGAAACAAAATGAACATCAGGATCTTTTATTTTTTTAATTTCAGTTAGAGTTTGGTCAGTAGAGCCATCATCAATAAACAAAATATCAAACTTATATTTTTGAGAAATTTCTTTAAGGGCTTCACGAGTAACTTTTAAAAAACCTGCAATATTTTCAGATTCATTATAAGAAGGAACTATAATTGATACTTTTTTAACCATATTCCCATTTTACCGTTTATCTGTTTTTTTGTGGTCTTATTTTTTATTGTCTTATAATAAAGAATATTATTTTAATTTAAAGCAGAAAAGGAAAAGTATTCAATGTTAAAAATAAATAAAGAAAACGAAAAATATTTAGCTCAAGAAACATTACCAGCCATTATTCTTCTAACCCTAAATTCTGGTTTTATTGATGGAAATACTTTTTTATATAATAATCAACGTTTTGGTGGCATGCAAACTGGTAATGTAATCCAAGCTGGATTGCATATTGCAAAACATCAATTTGGAACTGCAATGAGTTTCTTATTCCCATTTTTTGCTTTTATTTTAGGTATTTTCTTAAGCACTATTATCAGGCATCTCTATAAAAATCATAGTTTTTTGGTTTTCGAACAAATTAGCTTAACCATCCAAATAATTGGTATTTTAATAATGGCATTTGTAGAAAAGAAAATCCCAGATACGCTTCAGGTTTCTGGCCTGTCATTTTTTATGGCTCTACAAGCAGATTCTTTTTCTAAATTACATGGTGGAGGTATTGCAACTGTTTTTACAACCGGTAACACAAAAACCTTCGCTGCCAATATTATGAATGGATTTTTGCATAAATCTTCAGCTAATTTTATTGCAGCCTTAAAGGTATTACTAGTAATTTTCGGATTTTTTATTGGCGCAATCGGAGCAGAACTAATCCATTCTTCCTTTGGAGATATTTCCTTATTTGTTTCTCCGATTTTATTAATTGCTGTTTTAGGCCATATTACTTTTCATCGAAATAAATAAGCAACATAAAATTCATCAAGATTTTTTATTTAAATCCATTTTGTTCTAAATGGATATGGTAACGCGTGCCCACATAATAAGTACGGACAAATTCAAAGGGCCGTTGCGAGGGATTAGATGTGATTTGCGTTAAATATAGAATCGGATCGCCTACTTTAATACCTAAAATTTCAGCCACTTTTCGATCAGCTATAGTTGCATTAAAATCTTGGACAGCCTTAGCGTTGCTTACTGGGTATCCGTGATTTTCCAAAGCTTGATATAAAGACTTCCTAAATTCTTCGGTTTTAATTTTACCAACTATTCTTTCTGGCAAAAAAGCAATTTCATAAGCGATTGGCTCTCCGTCCCCCAAGCGTAATCTTTCTAAAATAATAATTTCTTCATTAGCCTCTAACTTTAAGGCTTTAATAATCGTTGGTGTCGGCTTTTCTCTTTTATAACTGATAAATTGAGTACTAGCCGTAATTCCTGATTGAATCATTAATTGCGAAAAACTAGTAACACCTCTTAAATTTTCAGTCACCGGTTTTTCTTTGACATACGAACCAGAACCAGTTCGTTTTTCTAAAATACCATCCGTTACTAGAGTATTTAAGGCTTGCCTTAAAGTCATTCGAGAAACTTGGTATTCTTCAGATAATTCTCTTTCAGAAGGTAATCGGCTACCATTTTTAAATTCACCATCTTCAATTCGCTTTTTAAGATCATCACGAATTTGGATAAAAATTGGCGAACGCATTAAATATTTTCTCCGTCTAAATAATTTTCAATTAATTCTCCATTATTAGACATCAGATTAAAATTAGCTCTCTTATTATTTTCAATCGTGCCAACATCATTTAAATGAAACTCTGTTGCTTGGTTTACTGAAGACACAATTACTGCTTGTTCAATACTGTAACCAGCAAATTTTTGGATATTATTAAATCCGTCAATAAAACGTAAAACACTACCAGCCAAGTGTCCATCATCTAAACGCGCTTGTCCATTTTTAACTGTTACTTTTTGTCCGCCCAATTCAGAAACTCCATCTCCTAATCCCTTGGAGCGCATCGCATCGGTAATGATTTCGATATGAGAAATATCTTTAGCCCGTGTTGTTAATTTAATAATTTCTGGTGCCACGTGAATACCATCTAGAATAATCTCAACATTTGCATCGGTTAATAGGCCAAAACCACTAACCCCGGGTTCTCTACTAGTGACTTGAGTTTGACGATTATATAAATGCGTAATATGACTAACTTGAGTTTGCTCTAAGTGTTTGTAATTATCATTAGAATGCCCTGCGCTACCAACAATATTCAAATCATTTAGCGTTTTTTCAAAATTCTTGTCGGTCACCATTTCTGGAGCAAAAGTAATCAATCGAATATTATTCCCAGATAACTCTTGTAACTCTCTAATTAAATTTGAATCAGCAGGAATAACATATTCCTTAGGTTGAGCTCCATTCATTTCAGGATTAATAAAGGGACCTTCCAAATGCACTCCTACGGCAATTGGATTTTGCTCAATTACTTTTTTAGCAACTATTAATGCCTTTTTAATTTCTTCAATATTTTGCGTAATTGTAGTTAAAAAAACGCTGGTAACACCTTCACTCCGCATTTTATTTAGCATTAAATTTATTTTATTAACATCACTGTCCATCGTATCAATTCCATATCCACCATGGACATGAACATCAATAAAACCCGGGACTAAAAAATCAGCATCTGTTTTTAAAATTTCATCATCAATTTCTTTTTTATATTCACTTTGATCTCCAACAGATAAAATTGTTTTATTGAAGCGAATATAGCCATTCTCAATTACTTTTTTGCCAGTATAGATTTTAATATTAGAGATTACCTTATTCATAACTTTATTATAGAATAAAAAAGGCCAATTTAAGATTGGTCTAATAAGATTTATAAAATTTTAACTCCCGGGTTTAATAAATTCATTGGGTCTAAAAGCGATTTAATTTGATGTTGCAAATAATCACCTTCAAATCCATTTTGAGCATAATTCCATTCGTTCTTTTGTGTTCCAACAGCATGTTCTCCAGAAATAACTCCGCCTAGTTCTAAAGTTTTATTAAAAATATCTTTAATAGCATCATTAATAGCGATCGGCGTTTGTTTTTCATTAATATCCCAGACAAAGCTAGGATGAACATTTCCATCACCAGCATGTCCAGCTACATAAATTTTTAAATTATATTTTTTTGCGATATCACTAATATAGTCCATCATTTCGGCCATTTTTGATAAGGGTAAAGACATATCTTCCATCACATGATTATTACCTTTAAAAATAGCCGGTAGCATATCATTTCTTAATTTAAATAGTTCTGAAGCATGTTTAGGATCGGAACTAATATCTATATTAGTTGCTCCAAAATCTTGTAATATGGAATTTACTTTATTTTCAATTTCTGGACTTGTAAAATCTAAACGAAAAATTAGCATAGCTGCATTATCTTTTGAATAATTAGTTGATTCATATTCATCTAATTTTTGAACCGTAGCGGCATCAAGTGCTTCTAAAACCGTTGGATACACTCCTGAAGAACGTAATGTTCCAGTCGCTTTAGTCAATTCAGTCATATTTTTAAAATTGGCTATCCCAACTAAAGGAGTTCCTAATGGAATTGGTAAAATTTTTACTGTGATTTCAACAATAATTCCCAGTGTTCCTTCAGAACCAACAAACAAGTGCGTTAAATCATACGAAAAAGCTTGTTTGAGCGTCCGTCCGCCTAATTCAATTACGCGTCCATCCATTAAAACTACTTTCATCCCTAAAACCTGATCTTTTGTAACACCATATCTCACTGATTGCATTCCACCAGCGTTAGTAGATACATTTCCGCCAATAGAAGAAATATTTTTTGAGCCGGGATCTGGAGCATAGAAAAATCCGTATTTAGAAACTGCCTTATCTAAATCACCGTTGATAACGCCGGCCTGTACTCGAGCAATCCCATCTTCTGGATTAATTTCTAAAATCTGATTCATTTCAGCAAGTGATAAAACAATTGAATCATTTTGGCCACGAGATCCACCGACCACAGAAGTATTGGTGTCTTTAGTAATGATAGGGGTATGAAATTGTCTGGCAACTTTTACTACAGCTAAAATATCTTCAATACTTTTGGCTAAAACAATTGCAATCGGCAATTGCACTTCCTCATTTGAACTTTTCGGATTATTACTATAATCAAATAAGCTTTGTTTGTCGAAAAGAACTTTTCCATCTTTAACGCTAGTTTGCAATGCATTTAAGATATCTTGATTGTCGTAAGCAGGAAATTTAGTTTTAATCATTTTTACATTTACCTCACTTTTAATTTTAATACGCCAATGCTTTTTTATTTTTTTATTCTGTGTTATAGTTTATTTTGATGTTTTTAATTAATCATAAAAATAGATATTGTGAAACCCGTGCTTTATAGCCGGATATTTTGCATATCTACTTTTCTATAAAGCACCTTTTAAGAAGCGATTTAGTTTATTAAAAGGTGCTTTTTTATTTAAATTTTTTAGGAGAAAAAAATGAAGAAACAATTATTTATAATCGGGAGCATTATTTTATTAGGAATCAGTATTTTATCGCCAGTTATTGCAAATGCTTCAACTGATAATTATTTAGTGAAGAAAAATAAACTAGTGATTGGAATGGAAGGATCTTACGCTCCTTTTGGATACCGAAACAAAAAAGGAAAATTAACTGGTTTTGAAGTGGAAATTGCCAAGTTATTAGCAAAAAAATTAAATTTAAAACCAGAATTTAAATTAACTAAATTTGATTCTTTAACAATTGGTTTAAACTCACATAATTTTGATATTGTTTTAAATAATATGGGATACAGCAAAGAACGTGGGCAGGAATTTTTATTTTCAAAAACTTATTTGTATTCTAGAACGGTGGCTATTCACACAAAAAAAGTCAAAATAAATTCGCTGAAAGATATTAAAAATAAAAAAATGGCCCAATCTACTGCTTCTAATTATGGACAAATGGCAATAAAAGCAGGTGGAAAAATTGTAAGCGTTACTGGTTTTGCTGAAGAATTAAATTTAATTGCTAGTGGCCGAGCAGACGGAAGTATTAACGATCTTGGTGCATTCTCGATTTGGAAAAAAGAAAATAAAAATAATCTATTAGTAGCTACCGATCTAAAAGATGTGAAAGCTGAGGGCGTTTATGCACTGATTAATAAAAAAGAAATTAAACTTCAACAAAAAATTGACGATACTCTAATGACCTTAAAAAAAGATGGAACTTTAAAAAAGCTCTCGATTAAATATTTTGGAATGGATTTAACTGAACAATGATTTCTTTTTTAAGTGATTTAAAATTGTATTTACCGCAACTTTTTTTAAAAGCCCTTACCGTTGCATTACCGCTAACAGTTATTAGTTTTATTATTGGATTAATTTTAGCGACGGTTTCAGCGATTATTTTTACACTTCCCAAAGCAAATAAAATTTTGAATTTCTTAAAAAGTTTTTTAAATTTTTATGTTTGGTTTTTTCGTTCAACACCGTTATTGGTTCAACTTTATATTGCTTTTTTTGGTTTAAAAGGAATTTTTGCAAATGCTTGGATCGCAGGAATTATTGTACTGTCTTTAAATATTGGTGCCTATGTCAGCCAAAATATCAAAGGTGCCATTTTATCAGTTTCGAAAAATCAATTTGAAAGCGCCATAGCAACTGGCTTAACAGTTTCACAAAGCTATAAATATGTAATTTTACCCTTAGCTCTACCGGCAGCGATTCCTGCTTTAGGTAATTCATTTATTTCACTTTTCAAAGATACTTCATTAATTAGTGCAATCACGATCATCGATCCATTTTTATATGCCCAACAAATTTCTGGTCAAAATTTCCATACTTTAAATTTATATTTGTTAACAGCTATCATGTACGCGTTTTTTTCAACAATATTTGCTTATCTGCAGTCAGTGACTGAAAAACATTTTTCTATTATTCATTAATTGCAAGAAAATATGATGCAAATTTAACGTTCTAGTACTGATTTTCGAAAACGAATTTGATCGGGTTTTAAATGGGTTGCCAATTGCTGAATTAATTTTTTCGTGTTAGAAGTAAGCAATTGTATTTCTTTATCATCGTTTGTTTTTACAAAAATACCTCGCCAATAAAAGCCAAATACTTTTTGTACGGAAATATATTTGATTGAGGTAAAAGGAATATCAAGAAAATCAGTCGAAAAATCACGTTCGAAACTAATCCCTTGAGCAACTACGCTTAAATTACCTTTTAGCATTTTTACTGGATTGACAACTAGTGTTGATCTAACTTTTATTTCAATCTTTTTTTGCATAATTATGTATAACTAGCCAATAGTTGGCTAGTTTTTTTATTATCCTAATAGTCCGACAACGTATAGCAATACGCCAAGTACAAAATAACCTAAGATAATAGTAATTGGTTTTACATTTTTCTTAATCAACCATAGAGTTAGGAACAATAAAAGTAATGGTCCTAAGCCCGGCACAATTTTGTCCATTGTGTCTTGCATAGTTGAATTAGTGGCAAATCCGGGGAAACTTCCTAGTTTGTCTTTAATATCAACAAGGGCTTTGGCCTTATTAGTCCAATCGGCATCACCAGTTAGGGTTTGTACCCCTTTTTTCATTGCACTAACAAAAGGCTTAGTTACATCACTACCGGTTTTTGTAGTTGAGAATATTGGTGCCCAATGCATAGTAGTCCAACGAGGAACCAACACTCCCATGATAAACATTCCTAAAATAGAAGAACCATAAACGAACTTTTGTAAAATGGATAAATCTTTAGTTATGGCTGTTCCTTCACGATAACCAATTTCTTGAGTAAACCATAAGAAAGAATAACGAATAATATTCCAAGCTAAGAAGAAAATAATTGGTCCTAGAATAGAACCAGTTTGAGCAAACGAAGTTGCCGCAAAAGCTCCAATGATAGGACGTAGGGTTCCCCAGAAAATTGGATCCCCGACTCCAGCAAGTGGTCCCATCATACCAACTTTGGCACCGTTAATGGCGGCGTCATCGATATCAGCACCCTTACTTTTGGCTTCTTCTAGCGCCATAGTCACACCAAATATTGGAGAAGCTACATATGGATGAGTATTGAAAAATTCCATATGTCTTTTTAAAGCACTAGCTCGATCTTCTTTACTTGAATAAAGCTTAGCGATTGCAGGAGCCATAATGTAAGCAAAACCAAGATTGTGCATACGTTCAAAGTTCCATGAACCCTGTTCAAAACTTTGACGAAGCATCATTTTAAAACGTAATGATTTAGGTAATGCGTAGTTTGCTTCTAATTCTTTTTGTGTTTTTTTATCAGCCATTGCATTTCTCCTTAATAATCATTTAGCACTGCATCGAGTTCACCACCAGACGAAGCGCCACCACCATTTGAATTTCCACTTCCACCATTAAATTTTGGTGAAAGTTGCAAGTAAATCAATGCCAAAACGACACCAACAATTCCCATTTGAATTAAGTTTAATTCGGTTAATGAAGAAAGAGCGAAACCTAATGCAAAGAATGGCCATAGATCAGCTGTTGCCATCATATTAATAATCATTGCATATCCAACAACAACGACTAATCCGGCGGCAACAGTTAATCCATTTGTAAGCCAACTTGGCATCGCATTAATGATATTCATCATAAAAGAAGATGGGAAGGCTAATAGGGCAGCGGCTGGAACAGCTGTTTGCAGTCCAGTAAGTATCATGCCTACTCGATGCATGTTTTCGACACCTTTAATGTTTCCCTGCTCAGCGTATTTATCAGCAACGTGAACAATAGATAAGGTTCCAATTCGGACCATTGTTTTTAAGAAAAGCCCGAAAACGGCAATAGGAATAGCGGCCGCTACAGCTTGACCTTGCGTCATCTGCAAGACGCCATCAGCGTTTGCTGATTTCATCATTAAAATTCCTGATGCAACTGACATTAACGATACATCTGGAGACATCGCTGCTCCAATGTTCATCCACGCCAAACTAATTAATTGAAGAGCGGCACCTAGCATAATACCTTCTTTAGGATGACCGGCTACAATTCCAATTAAAGATGTTGCCACGATTGGTTGCTGAAATTGGAAGGAATCCAAATTTCCGTCGACACCAGATAAAAAGGCGATAACTAAAATTAAAATTATTGTAATTATACTTAAACTCATGATTTAACTCCCGCTTGTTTTATTAATGCAAATAAATCTGCATTTTTATCTGAAGGAACCTTTCGAACATTGAACTTGACTCCCTGTTGTTGCAAATATTCAAAAGCTTCTACGTCTCTTGAATCGACTGCATTTGCTTTATCAATCATTTTCTTTCCTTCAGAATACGCCATCGATCCTACGTTTACTTCGGTAATTCCTACACCCTTTTCAACAACTGCTTGAATGTCTTCTGGATTTTCAAAAAGTAATAAAGTAGGGATATTTTCAAATCGTTTATCATCCCAAATTTCAACTAATTTAGATATTGGAATAACACTAGCTTTTGTTCCACTCGGAGCAGCTTGAACAATCAAACTCTTACGTAATTCATCTTTAGCTACCGCATCGGAAACAACGATAATGCGTTTTGGTTGGGCTTCTTTAGTCCATGCAGTGGCAACTTGTCCGTGCAACAAACGCGAATCGATTCTAACCAAACGTAAATCTAATCCCTTACCGCCAGCTACCTTTTTACCGACCGATATTTTTCCGGTAGACTTGTTTGAAGAAGCTGGCTTTTCTTTAGCTTCTGGCATCAAACTATTTGGATAAGTAGAAATTCCTTCTTGCCCGGGCGTAACAGCCATAGTTGCTAATTCAGATGCTGTATTAACACTCATACGATTTGCTAAAGTTTCTACTAACATAGGTAGATTCAATCCAGAAACCATTGCCATTTTCTCTGAATTTTCAGCAATAATGAGCGCTGCTTGGTTGTATGGAGTTCCTCCCAGCAAATCAACTAAAAATAAAGTCTCATCATCATTTTTAAAATCAGAAACAGCTTTTTTAAGTTTTTTGGCTAACTTATCAGCATTATCTGTTCTAGTAAAAGTAACGGCTACCAGATTTTCTTGTTCACCAAAAATCATTTTTGACGAATCAAGCACACCTTTTGCGGTATCACCATGACTACTTAAAATGATATTAACCATATTTTTCCCCTCTCTTTTTAGACTAATTGACGGATTTCATCAACTTAAATAATTATATCACAATAATGAAAGCGCTTACTTTAAGATACTGAAATCTTAATTTTGTCACCAAGAAAGGTTATTTAACTAATTTAAAATAACAATTCGATTTATTATGCTACTGATTTGTTCTTCTGAATAGACAGGAAGTTGAATTACATATTTTGGCGTTATAAACTGTTCTTTAACTCCCTCATTAAATCTTAAAACTGCTTTTTCATGTTCTTCTTCTGATGGACCAGATACCACACCAGAAATCGGAACTGAAAAGACATTGACAGCAAAGGTCGTTGGATTATTTAAGTTGTACCAAACTGTTCCCCCTGCAGGTAAATCATCACGATCATATGATATAGAAATCACATCTGAGGGATATAAGGTGGTAATCCAAGAATCTGTTTCTCCATTAAAAATTTTTTCACCAGCCTTATGCTTTTGCACATAAATAGGGCTATATCCATCATCGTCTTCCATAAATAAATGGGTGTTCTGAACACTTAGCCATACTCTGGCCGCTTCTAGCTGAAGTGGATCATACTGATTTGCTAGTCTTTCTGGTGTTTTATCAATAATTATCTTTTTTGTAATTTTTTTAAGTGTTTTTTCTTGACCATTGTCAATTATTTGCTTATAAGCTTGTTTTAAGGAAAAGGTATTTGCAACTCCACCATCTTCAAAATCAGTCGTACTTATATCAGATAATGGCCTATTGCTATTGGAAAAATCATTAGACAATGCAGGTGGATTATACATAGTTACATTATCACCGTCTATTAAAAATGAATTGTAATTATATGCACCCATACCTGTAATTAAATCGGAAGATAAAACAAGGTGACTTGCGTCTGCTCCTGTTTTTCCATAGGTTAAAGTAATTTTTGCATCTGGATTTTGATTAATTAATTGTTGGTAATCGAGTCCTCCGGCTAAAATAGGTTTTGCGTAAAGCAACATAATTGCTGACTGTTCGCGTTTTGTAAAATCCTTAGATATTTTATCTTTCTTAGTAGCAGAAGTGGATTTTTTTACACTTATATTTCGGGTAGCAGAATTAAGGTTCTCTTTTAATGCTTGTTTAAGATGAGAAGATAGGAAAATCGATAAAAATATTAAAATTCCAAAGCCTAAAACTAAAGTTCCTACAATAATGCTTATGAATTTGTTTTCAGATAATTGGGTTTTTCTGCGCGTCATATAAAGAGTTTATCAAATAATATTTTTTAAAATCGTTACCAGTATTTTTTATTTCTTCAGCATTATTTCAACTTTTAATTCGGGGTAAATTATATATTAAAAAAATCCCCACAATGTAGGGATTTAACTAAATAAGGTATCAATATATCTAATTGCCCCAGCTGGACTCGAACCAACGCATGGCGGTACCAAAAACCGCTGCCTTACCAACTTGGCCATGGGGCATTAATATAATATTTTTTGAAATTATAAATAATTTCAAAAAATATTATAACAAAAAATATTTCTATTTTTTGATGGGAGCGGTAGGATTCGAACCTACGAACCCGAAGGAACGGATTTACAGTCCGTCGCGTTTAACCAAACTTCGCTACACTCCCAGTAAATTACTACTAAAATATTATATACATTTTTTTAAAAAATATCAATTAATTTTAATTTGCTTTTCCAACTAGTTAGAAAATCCAAATTCCCTAATTCTTGTTTTTGTCCGACTGAAATATTTTCGAAAATAGTTTTTTGAATAGTAAAACTATCATTAATATGCATGTGGCCGTAAAAAACAAACTGAAAATCATTAGCAATCGCCAAATCGCCTAAGGAATTACTACCCATAAAAGCATTTACTAAATCCCACTTTTTTTTCTCCTTAAATCTTTTAATTTGATAACTATTCGGCAAAAAATGGGTAATTAGAATTTTTTTCTTATTAATATCGGCATTTGAAATGATGCTGTTTTGAAATTGTTCGGCATTACGTTTTAAACGTTGCTCATCGCTAATCCCGTTTTGCTTGATAATGCGATCAAACCATAGGGCTTTTTTGAATTGTTCAATTTCTTCTATTGAATAATCTGACAAAACAAAGGAATAGTCATACCAACCATTATTGCCAAATATTTGATAATTACCAATTTCAATCATCTTGTTATGAAAGTATAAGGGTGAGATATCTGTTTCCAGCTCATCGTAAGAAATACTGCGACCCATATCATGATTACCGGCTAAAAAAAAGACTTTAGTTTTTGTTTGACTCTGCATTTTTTCAAAAAAATTAAGTGTTTTTAAAAAATCATTACTTAAATCTCCAGCAAAAAAATAATAATCAATTTGTTTTTCTAGAAAAAAATCATTTTGAACTTGAATAACTTTATCAAGGTCTTGGCTGTTAATATCTAAATGATTATCCGAGGAGATTGCTATCTTGATCATATATTTATTTTACAAAATTCATATTTATAACATACTTAATTTTAATTTAATTCTTATTCGTTCAGTATCTTTAGAAGTGTAGCCAAGGAGGATTAATGAAAATACAAGTTGAAAACGGAAATGAATTAATTAAGCTAATTCAAAATTATAAAGAAAAATTTTTAAATTTGAATTTAGCTGAAAGCGATCCAATTCCTAATGAATTTACTATTTTAATTAATACCATGATCGGGGCAATTACCGATTTGGCAAGTGAAAAAGGTGTTAGCGAATATCCTGAGTTTTGTTCAGCAAAACAAAGAATAAGAGAAAAATTACCTGATAACGCTTGTTCCCTCTTGGTTGCAGAGCTTCTGGAAGACATTCTTTCATTAAGAATTATGGTTACTAGATTGTCTTTGCAGAAAAAAGAACGAACAATTTCATTTTTACGCTCCCTCAGTCAAAATATTCTTCGTTCGTATTCCGATGCATCTTCTGATTTTATAATCAAGGATGATTATGCAAAATTGCAACTGGTATCCCATAAACCAGAAGTTACTAAAAGTGAGCTAGAATCTTTAATTGATAAGTTTTCGATTAAATTAATTGCTTTTAGGAAAAGTAACGCAGAAATTATCAATGCTCAGCTAAACAAGTTAAAACTTTTTGCTGATTCTTATGAAGTTGGTGACGATTTAACTGTTATGCAAGCTATGAATAAAACATCTCTAATAATTAATGCGGCCTCAAATCCACATGACTTTTTAGATATTGTTCATAACTTAAATGAGGTTGAACAAAAAATTTCTGATTCTATTTTAAATAAAGGTAATGAAGAAAAAATTAACAATTATTGTTCAACCATTTTTGACAATATGAAATATCTTGTAGATAATAATTATTGCCAAGGAAAGCAAGCTTTTAAAGTAATTAACCGCTGTGAAAAGAGCATTACAGAGGCTTCTTGCCCATCGGATTACAAAAACATTATTAACATTTTAAGAACAATTAAGATGTCGTAATAAAAAAACATCAGTCTAACTGATGTTTTTTCGTATCCATTTTATTAAATTATCAAAAAAGAATTCAGGAAATTCTCGAATATGAACATGGGTTCCACCGGGGGTAATTGATAATTCTGAATTGGTAATATTATGATGAATTAAATCAATTTTTTCTTTTGGAAATAAATCTTGTTCACCAAAAGATAAATAAGTTGGAACTTTAATTTTAGATACTTGTTTTTCAATATTCCAGCCAGCTAATGGACCAGTAGTTTTAAACGGATTTTGTCCCTGCATATAAAAAGCTAATTGATGGTTACTTGTATCTACCAAATGTTTTACACGAGGGACATCGTATTGATAAAAATAACTAGTAAACATTTTGCTAATTAGTTCCTGATATTTTTCGTCATTAAAAGCTTCTTTATTTATTTGATCAATTACATATTTATTTTCTTCTGGTGTTAATATTTGCTCTCTTAATTTTATTAAAGAATCCGTATAATCTGAATCCTTAGAAGTCATACTAATTATAACTAATCCCTTTAACTTATCTTGAAATCTTAAAGCATATTCTTGGGCAATCATTGCTCCCCATGAATGTCCAACTAAAATAAATTTTTCATAATTTAAATTAGAACGAACCTCTTCTAATTCATTAACAAAATAGTCAATGTTTAAAAACTTTTTTGCAATCGACGGTTCTGAAAAATCTGGCTGATCAGAATAATAGCTCCCTAATTGATCGTATCGAGTGACTTCAATATCATTCGGGACTAAATAATTATCAAAATTTTCAAAAACTTCATTTGTTTCACCCGGACCACCATGAACAGTAATTATTTTAATCGAATTGCCTTTACCTTGAGTATGACTCCATAAATGATAGCCATTTTTCAGTGTGATTATTTTAGAAAAATTTTGCATATCTTTATATTACAATTAAAATCTTCTACTTTTAAGTGCGACCATCCCCAATGCCATTGCTAATCCCGATAAATTCAAAATTAGATTATCCTTTTGGTTATTAATTCCAGTTTTTGGCAATAAAGTGGTTTGCTTTTCGGTAACTGGATCAGGTAATACTATTTGTTTAAAAATATGGTGAATATTGCCATCGTTATCTATTTGTGTTTCAGTAAATGTATAATTTGGAAATTGATCATGACTTTGTTCGCCGTCTATCCAATTTTTCAAAATATTACCATCTATGTCTTGCCAAATCGTTTTAATTTTTGTATGGCTAATTACCGTATTTGAATTAATTTCTTCACCATTTAAAATTTCAATAAAGGTATTGGAAACATCACCAGTTTTAATTCGTTTTGCTATTTGTTTTACACTCCAAGCAAAATTTGATAGTTGATCAGGTGATAAATTTTTCAAATAGTTCTCTGTCAGGCTATAACTATATTCTTGTGTTTGCTGATCGATTTCTCTTTTGATAAATTGGGAAATATCTTCACCCTTATTATTGAGTGCTGTGAAATTTCCAATTTCATCATATGCTAAATCAAATTTATCTTTGATAATCCAAGAATTAATCACACCACCATAATTAGTTGGCGTTTTTGTTGAAGCTAAAATATACTCAAATTGCTCATTTAATTTAATTTCTTGTTCATTAAAATCTTGTCCATTTAAATTAATTGTTTTAATTGGATTTTGAATGTTTATTACATTTTTTACTGTATTAGTTTCATATTGATTTCCAAAGTCTACTTGAAATGCTGTATTTTCAACCTCAGCACCATCAACTGTTAAATTATTGATATCCATATTTAAGACCGCTTTTAATACTTGCCCGCCATACATAGCTAAAAAATCATTTACTTTAAAAATATTCCAAGTAGCTATTCCATTAACGTTTTCAAAATTCCCAAAATTAACTAAATTAATTTCTTGATTATTTTGATCCAAAATTTTATAGTTTTTTAAAGTTAAATTTACATCATCATAATCATCTTTTAATTGCATTCCTTTTTGTAAAGAATTTTCATCTTGCGAAGTAGCAGTTTTTAACCAATCAGTATAGTCAGACAAATCCCAGAGAATTTCATATTGTATTTCATCACTGATTAAAAGATTTTTATTATCAATATCTTCTCCATTAACGTTCACGATTTTCTTTTGTTTTTCCTTTGTATTTGGATTATCTCCATCTTCATTTGGATTATCTTGATATGGATTTTCAATCACAGGATTAATAACTTCATTAGAGCTAATAACGCTATCATTTAATATTGTTTGGAAGGTATTTACAAGTTTTCCGCCATTATCATCGTTTAAAGAAACAACAACTGGAATAATAAAATCTTCAAAATTAAAAGTCTGTGTTTTATCTCGATTAATTAAATCGAGCATTACTGTATTTGCTGTATAAGTTATTGTTTGATTATCGAAAGTTACATTCCAATAATCCGTATTTGCTTTTGATTGAATTTTATCTAGCGTGGTAATAACGCCATTAGGTAAAATATCTTGAATAACCAAACTATTAGTATCAGCTAATCTGTTTGCCTCTAGGGGATTATTCTTCAACACATAATTTAACTCTTCACCATTTACAACTTTTTTATTATTGACTGATATTCCATTGTCAATCACAACATCTTTTAAATTACTCGTTGCTTGAAATAGATTGTACTCAATTGGTAATAGTTCAACTGTTTTTAAAACGCCTTGTTTGGGAATTTTGGGCAGAATCGGTGGAATATTTGGTGGTTGAGGTAATTGTGCTTTTGGAACTGGGGGAGTTGGTTCAATTGGTTTATCAATTAAAGGTAAAATCGGAAAATCGATTAAATCAGCATATCGACCAATATAAGAGAGGGCAAAAGAAATACCGGAATATTCAATTGCTTCATTTTGAATTTTTTGCAAAACTTCATTTAAATCCGGCATTGCTTGTCGGTTGCTACCGGGGTTATTGAAATCATAAGAAAAAATACTGGCATTTTCAATAAAGGAATAAATTGACTGATTAGGATTTTCATTGTTATCTGCAACACCTTGTGATATGTCCCACTTTCCGTCGCCAATAAAAATATTCTCTGAATTATTGCTAATTAAACCACCAATATATTGTGCCTTTAAATTTCCATCGGTTAAAAAATTAGATACTTTTTGGTTACCGTCTAGATCACCTAATTCGGATAAAGAATTAATTTTGGCTGGAGTTCCGTCATCATAATAAAATTCATAAACAATTTTATAGGTATTATCTTGGGTGATACCTGATGTGTATACCCAAGCCTTGGAATCAACACCAATTATAGCGTCCTCTTTTCCAATGTTAGAAATATTTAATTTTAGATTAATATTTTGATGAGTTTTAGGATCAATTGATATATTTGTAAAATTAACTGTGGAATTTTGGCCTTGCCTTAGAATTTTAAATTCACTATTCCAACTTTTCCCTTTCACCCAGCCATCACCTAAATAAGTAACCTTACTAGAAGCACTATCTTTGTCACCTAAAGAAATAATATTGATATTACTTAAACCATTAATTTCATTGGCCGTTCCTACTGTCCATCTGCCATTATTTAGATCTAATTTTTCAAGATCTTTTATTATAGTGTTTTTAGCTTCTAATTCAGCATTTAGATAAGCAGAAATTGTAGATTCATAATTATCGGATGCTATTGCATATGAGGCTTGATTATTTAAATACTTTAATTGAGCAGAGCTATCTGCAATTAAATCATTAGCATATGAATTCTGTGCGTTTTCGTATAAGATTAAAGACTTCTGATAAGCCAATGAATCAATTTGATATTGAGATAAACTAGTTTGATATTCTTGGCTTGCAACAACGTTAGAAGATGCAACGGAAGCGTTGTAACTAGCAACGCTATTAATATTATTTTGATTTTGTTCTTTAATATTTAAAATTTGAGTATCTTGTTTTTGTTTTTGAATATCTAATTCGCTTTTACTAGAAACAATAACTATTCCATTGTTGGTAACTGAAGCACCATTGGTATCATTATTAATATTTTTTTCAATTTCGTTATTTGCATTTAAAATATCGTTATTTAAATCTGAATTTTTGGCTGTTTCTTGAAAAGTAGTTATAACTGGATCTTGTACTATTTCATCAGCATTAGCAACTGTTCCACTAATTAAAGCCGAGGTCATTATTCCAGCAACACTAAATACACCAAAAATTGACGCTTTGATCCATGGCTTATTTTTTCTATAATCCGGTAAAATTATTTTTTTATTGGTCATTTTATTACTCCTAATTTTTAATACGTTTTGAAATAATAAAAAACCAATAATTTAGTTATTGGTTGAGTCCACGGCCAATTAATTTAACTTCTAATTCCATATCGATTCCGTGCAAATTTTTAATTGTCGTTTGAACTAAATTAATTAATTCTAGATAATCTGCAGCCTTAGCATTATCAATATTTACAATAAAATTAGCATGCTTATTAGATATTTGAGCACCACCAATTCTTTTTCCTTGTAATCCAGCATCTTGGATTAATTTACCAGAATAAAATCCATTCGGTCTTTTAAAAACAGAACCATTACTGGGAAATTCTAGAGGCTGTTTTGCAATTCTTCGCTGATTAAAATCATCCATCTCTGCCTTAACTTCATTTTGATCGCGTGGTGACAATTCAAAAGTAGCCTGTGTAACTAATAAATTGTTTCTTTGAATTTCAGACATTCGATAAGTAAAACCTAAATCTTTTTTTGTTAATTCAAACAAAGTACCAAATTCATCAAGGGCTCTGATTTTAACTAAATTATCGGAAGTATTACCGCCATAAGCACCAGCATTCATAAAAACAGCTCCGCCAACAGACCCTGGGAGACCAGCCGCCCATTCCAAACCAGAAAGACTATTACGCATGGCATATTCGCTGGCCGTAATCATATCGAGTCCTGCACCAAAAGTCATTTGATTATTATTAATATTTATTTCTTTCATTTTTTCAGTGACAATAATAAGTCCAGATACGCCATCATCGCTTAGAATAACGTTGCTCATTTGGCCTAAAACAGTTACTGAAATACTATTTTGCTTTGCTGTCTTTAAAAGAGTTATAAACTCTGTTTCATTTTTCGGTAAAGCTAAATAATCTGCAATTCCACCAATTTGTGAAAAAGAATAGGTATCTAGCGGGACATTTTGTAATACTTCGATATTTTTTAATTGTTGCACAAAATTATTAATAATTATATTTTAACAATTGATAAAATGAAAAGTATGAAACTTATCTCATGGAATATCGATAGCTTAAATGCTGCACTTGAACACACTAGTAATCGTGGAATTCAAACTTTTCAAATCCTACAATCAATTGCCTTGCAAAAACCAGATTTTTTTTCTATTCAAGAAACCAAGCTAAAACAAGGAGATCCAATTAATCAAGATTTGTTTAGTAACAACGAAATAATTTTTGCCGGCTCCAAGTTTCCTCAAATTAGTAAAAAACAAATTAATCTCTTAAATGAATTATTCCCTGATTACTATAGTTATTGGAATTTCTCTAAAGACCCTGCCAAAAAGGGGTATGCCGGTACATTGATTTTAGCTAAAAAACAAGCAAATGATGCTCAAACTCCTCAAATAGAGACGCCAGATACAATGGATTTTGAAGGCCGGATTATCACATTAGAATATCCTAGTTTTTATGTAAGCACCGTATATACGCCAAATTCCGGTGATGGATTAAAAAGACTTAATGAACGAATTGTATGGGATAGACAATATAAAAAATATCTAAATACTTTAAATCAAAATAAACCAGTGATTTTTAGCGGTGATTTTAATGTTGCACACCATGAAATCGATTTGAAAAACGATGCAACCAATCACCATTCCCCGGGTTTTACTGATGAGGAAAGAAGCGGTTTTACTAACTTATTAGATTCTGGTTTTACTGATATTTGGAGGTCTTTAAATCCAAAGAGTGAACAATATACTTGGTGGGCACAACGTAATTTGCAAAGTAAAATTAACAATACTGGTTGGAGAATTGATTATTATTTAATTAGCAATCAGTTAGTGGAAAATGTAGTTGATGCAGGCATTATTGATACCGGAACTCGGGCAGACCATGCTCCAATTTATTTAGATATTAATTTAAATTATTAATCTCAATTTCCACATCTCTAAATTCTTCTAAATCCTGTTCGGTATTTTGTTCACTACGCTTGAAGGTTATAGAAATATATTTGTCTGGTAAAATATCTTTAATAAATTCACCCCATTCAATAATCGAAATCCCATCTCCATAGATATAATCTTCGTAGCCTTGATCCATTCCGCCAATTCCTTCTAAACGATAGGCATCGAAATGATAAATCGGAAATTTTAATTCATCCCCCTTATAAATCTGCATGATTGTAAAAGTTGGAGACGAAACACGAATATTTTTACCACCCAAAAATGAAACTAAAAAACGAGTAAAAGTAGTTTTGCCGGCACCTAAATCTCCGTTTAATAATAAAACATCACCGATTTTTAAAGAAGTCGCTATTTTCTGGGCAATTTTTTGAATATCATTAATATTTTGTTGCTTGTAAAATTCTTTCATTATGTATGAGAATATCTATTTTAGAAATTCTCTTTTATTTAAAAATATACTTATGATAATGCTTGAGCAGCGGTTAAAATAGCCACTTTATAAACATCTTCTTCGTTGGCTCCGCGACTCAAATCTGAAACAGGGGCAGCCAATCCTTGCAAAATTGGTCCAATTGCTTCAAAACCGCCTAATCTCTGAGCGATTTTATAACCGATATTGCCAGCTTCCAGACTAGGAAAGACAAAAACATTTGCATGTCCGGCCACTTTTGATTCAGGAGCTTTAGAAGCACCAACTGATTCCACGAAAGCTGCATCAAATTGCAATTCTCCATCGATAACATCAGCCAAATCTGGTGCTAACTCTTTTGCAATTTTAGTAGCTTCAACAACTTTATCAACTAATTCGTGTTTAGCGCTACCCTTAGTCGAAAAACTAAGCATTGCTACTCGAGGATCGATTCCAAAAATTTTAGCTGTTTGCGCAGACTGTACTGCAATTTCAGCCATCACTTGGGCATCGATTTCAATGTTTATGGCTGCATCAGCAAAAACATATCTTTCGTCTCCTTTTTGCATAACAAATGCACCGGAAATATGTGATGATCCGGGAGCCGTTTTAATAATTTGAAGAGCTGGTCGAACAGTGTCTCCAGTTGGATGTGCTGCACCGGAAACCATGGCATCTGCTTTTTTGGCGTAAACCAACATCGTTCCAAAGTAATTTACATCTTGCAACCATTTTCTAGCTGTTTGTTCATCAGTTTTTCCATTACGACGTTTAACCAATTTTGCAACTAATTCCTCTAACTTATTAGCATCGTAAGTAATTGGATCGATAATTTCTAATCCTTGAATATCAAAATTATTTTCCTGAGCGGTCGCTTTAATTTCTTCTACGTTTCCTAAAAGAATCGGGGTTAATAACCCATCTTTTTGCAAACGGACAGCTGCACCTTGAACGCGAACATCTTCGCCCTCTGGAAAAACAACTGTTAAATTTTTTTCTTTAATTTTACTTGCTAATTCTTCAAAAATATCTGCCATTTTATTTACCTTTTCTTAAATTATTTGATTTTAATTCACTTCTTGATTTTATTGCAACATAATTTATTTTTCATTTTGGTACCAGCTTTATTATAAAATATTTTCGCTTATAATTTAGTTGAATGACAATATACCTATTATCTAAAAATAAAACACAAAGAAATATTGATTTTAAAGTTTTTGATGAAAATTTTAATCCAGTTTTCAGGGTGCTTGGCAATACTGGAAGAAAAAACGACGTATTATTCGTTTATGATTTAAGTAATACAGAGCTTGCCCGTATTCGCCAAATCAGTGTTGGATTAATACCGCGTTTTCAGTTGCTTCATGATGATAATTATGTAGCTAGTTTTTCTTTTAATTTTGGCCCACTTTCTGATTTAATCTATATCAGTCATCTAAATTGGATCATTACTGGCAATATTATTAACGGAAATTATCGAATTAGATATGGAAGCAAAAAAATCTTGTCTGTTTCTGAAATACAGTTACCAGAGGGTGATTTTAATCGATTAGACGTTGTTTTAGATAATCAAGCCAGCGTTCATGTAGCAATTGTGGCTTTATTAAATAATTGGATTTATTTAAAAAGTAAATCATGGATGAAATATTTTAATCCGAAATTTAAAGTAAAATACAAATTAGCTACCAAGACCCTAAATAATAACAAATAAAAAACCTTATTGTTTTTAGCAATAAGGTTTTTTATTTATCTTGCAAATGTTTATGTGTTAGGTATTGCAAATTATCTGCAATGGTTGCTACGTTTCTCATTAAAGAAAAACTTAATGTCGTGGCAATCCAACCAAATGTAAATACAAGGGCGGCCGCGAATAATCCAATAAATAAGCCAAATATTCCCGAGAAAAAGCCAGAGCTAGCAAAGGAAACCCAAACAGCTACAAAAGTAGTTGCTGCAAAAATGCCAACAAAAATTAAGCTAATATTTTTTAATAAGTTAATTGTTTTAAAATTAGAACTTCTTAGTGGTGGCAATTTAACATTTTTAGGTTCAGCTTCTTCAGTGCTATCTTTTATTTTATTAAAAGCTGTTTTAGCAGCCTTTCCAGTAGCTGAAGCAAATTCTTTTGATGTTTGACTAGCTTTTTCTAAAACTTCAGATAAATCATCTTCAACATCGTTGTCGTTGGATTTTTTATCACTACTTTTTTTATTATTATCAGATTTTTTATTATCTTTTTTGCTAGTAGTTTTAGTATCGTTGGTTTTAATACGTCCACCTTTAATTGCAGCATTGATTACCGCTTTAGTAGGTTTTTTTCCATTAATTTGCTTGTAGTAATCTTCAAATTCTTCTTGTGACATCATTTTCTCCTTGAAATATTTATTTAATTTTATTTACTAATTTGGATCTAGAATTTTTTAAAATTCTATTTGTTTCTCTTTTGATATCACGTTCTTTAATTGTTTGCCGTTTATCAATTGTTCTTTTACCAATTCCGATACCTATAAGTATTTTAGCAAATCCTTTTTTCATATAAACACGTAATGGGACAATTGCTTTTCCACTCGTTTCATCTGCAACTTGTAATTTTTTGATTTCATTTTTATGCAGAAGTAATTTTCGTCTCCGAAGTGGATCCACATTAAATTGATTACCTTGCTTGTATTCAGAAATATTAACATTATTTAGCCATGCCTCATTATTTCTAATTGTTACATAGCCTTCAGAGATATTAATTTGACCTGCTCGGACAGATTTAATTTCTGTTCCGGTTAATTGCATCCCAGCTTCATAAGTATCGGTAATTGAATAGTTAAAGCTGGCCTTGCGATTTTGAGCTAAAACATTACTATCAACTTGTTTTTTCTTAGCCACTACCTTCTTCCTTTGCGCAATTTATATTGTCCTGTTGACTCCATTTTCCCCTTACGATCGTTTTGACGATTATATTTCTTTTCGCGTTGACCATTTTGACGATAATCACGGCGTCTTTTTTCTTCCACTGGTACTGGAATATTAGTAATTGGGGCATTTTCTGGATTTACTAATTGAAAATCAATTTTTCGTTCTTCTTTACTTGCTTTAATAACTTTAACTTTAACTTTTTGGCCAATCGTATAAATATGATGTTTATTTCGGCCAATCAATGAGGCTCGTGACTCGTCGAACCAATAATCATCATCGCTCATATTCGAAATATGAACCAACCCTTCAACTGTATTTTCTAGGCTTACAAAAATCCCAAATTTTAAGGCGGAATTAATTAAACCGTCAAATTCTTCACCGATATGCGATTCCATATATTCGGCCATTTTCATATCGTTAGTTTGTCGCTCTGCATCGATGGCACGACGTTCTTTTTCAGAGGTGTCAATCCCAATTTGTTCTAGGTCGAATAATTCTTTAACTTTTGCAACCGCATCTTCACCAGTTCCATTTTCATCGTAAAACTTAATTAAACGATGAACTGTTGTATCCGGAAAACGTCTAATTGGTGAGGTGAAATGCGTGTAATACTGTGCTCCAATTCCAAAATGTCCGATCGGTTCAGGTGAATATTTTGCTTGTTTGGTTGCTCTTAGCATCATCGTTCGAACCATAATTTCTTCTGGAGCGCCAGCAACTTCTTTTAAAGCATTTTGAAAATCAATAGGTTTTAAATTTTTCGGATCAGCCATAATTGGATGTCCAATAGCAGTCATAAATTGAAAGAAATTAGTCACCTTATCCCCTTCAGGTACCTCATGAATACGATAAAGAAAGGGGACTTTTAATTTGTCGTAATGCATGGCTACTGTTTCATTGGCTACCAAGGCAGTAGACTCAATCATTCGTTCACCAATACCTCTATTTATAACTTGAATATCAACTGCTTTTCCTTTTTCATCAACAATAATTTTCGCTTCCGGAGTATCAAATTCAATTGCTCCACGTTTAAGACGCATAGCGTATAAAATCTGGTGAACTTCATAAAGTGCATTAAAATTATCTGCAAAATCAGTATAGCGTTTGCTAATTTCTGGATCATGAGCTAAAAATTTATTGTAGTCAGCATAAGTAACTCTTTGTTTCGATTTAATAATAGATTTATGAATACGGTGATTGACAACAACTCCATCAGCATTTATTTCCATTTCAATACTCATTGCTAAACGGTCTACATTAGGATTTAATGAAGCAATACCGTTAGAAATAGCTGGTGGCGTCATTGGAATTACTCGGTCCGTTAAATAAACAGAAGTTCCTCGATTATATGCTTCTTTATCAATTGCACTACCTGAAATAACATAAGACGAAACATCAGCAATATGAACTCCTAAATGATAATTACCATTACTCATTTTATAAGCAATCACAGCATCATCAATATCTTTAGTATCGGCACTGTCCATTGTAATAATTTGTTGGTCGCGTAAATCTTCATAACCATTTTTCAAGGCTTCGTCTACATCCACTGAATTAGGAATATTTGCAACTTCATCTTCAACTTCTGGTGGCTGAATATTTGGAATTTTTAATGCTGTGACAATTTCTAAAATATCAATTCCCGGGGCATCACTACGCCCAATTATCGAAGTAGCCATTCCGGTTAAACGGTTTGGAAAATTCTTATTCGGAAATTTGGAAGTGGTTGCCACAATCGAATCACGATCATTTGGAATCACTCCTTGATCCGTTATTAAATATCGGAAAGAAGATAGTTTTTTATCTAAAAATTCTAATTCTCCAATAACTTTTTTTCCTTCCGGTGTTTGGCTATCAGCTGAACCAACATGAAAAACACCAACAATATTTTGAGCTGCACGGTTAGTTATTTCAAGTACCTTGCCTTCAGCTTCTTTACCTTCTTTTCCAATTCGAATAACTTGAGCTAAAACGGTATCGCCAGTCATAGCTAACATCGTATTATTACCACCAATAAAAATATCGGGTAATCCTTCTTCAGTTTTGACAAAACCAAAACCTTTTTCGTTTGCAACAAAACGACCTGAATATTTTTCGAATTCTTGCAATTTTATTTGTGCTTGATTTTCTTCAGACATATATAAATAAAGGCGCTTGCGCGCCTACTCCTTAATTAATGATTATCAACGTACATTAGGATTAATGCTAGTATCATCCAAACAATTCCTAATACTGCTGTCATATGTTTTAAAATAGCTTCAAAACCACGAGCTTTTTGATTAGAAAATAAATCACCGGCTCCTCCAGTTAATCCATTTAAAACATCTTGTTGTTTACTTGGTTGCATCATAATTAAGATAATTAAAAAAATTCCGAGAACAATCAAAGTTGTTAAAAGTACATTTTCCATATTTATTAATTATATCAAGAAAAAAGATTCAATTTATATTCGACTATCAAAGTAAACTTTAATAGAAAAACTAAAACTGAATCTCAAAAATTATTTATTTTTCTTTGTCTTTTTTTCTTTAGTTGACTCAATAAAAATAGTAAAGGCAAGAGCTATAAAAGCAATATTAAAGCTTAATTGCTGAGTTCTTCCAGTTTTTGGAAGTTCAACGGCTTTTTTATTTGTAGTAGTGCCCAATTCGAGATTTTCATTAGTCTTTGAAGCGTTTGTCGTAGATTCTTTATTTTCTTCATTAGGAATAGAATTTTGGTTTGTAATCTCATCATTGTTTTTCTTTTCAACAACTTTCGTTTGTTCCCAATTAGAATCAGTCGTTAATGTTTTTCCATTCGCATCAACCCAATTTCCATAAACAATATTACCGTCTTGATCAATTGTTTTAGAACGCGTATAAACAACTTTTTCAACCAAATCTTCACCCGCTTTTTGACCGTTTTGATCCACAAAATGGGTAGTATGAGTAAATGTTTGCGTTTCTAAATCTGTTACGTTTATTGAACGGTTTTCATAAACAGGTACCACTGGTTTATCGTCTGTTGGCGTTTCAGTTGGTTTAGAAGCTGGAAATGGATTTTCCCACGTAATTGTTTTATCTTTACTTCTAGTTTGAGTATAATTCCAAGTTGTAAAAGTAAGGCTTTCTTTATTATCATCAGCTGATACTGTATAGGTAAAGTTTCCATTTTCGTCTACAGTTACTGGATTTTCATTTTGATCAAAAATCAAATTCGTGGCTAAATTAGTATTTCCAATAATAGTTACTGTATTATCATCATTAACAACTACTGAAATAACTTGTGTGTCTTCAGCTTCACGAACTGGCTTATTTTCCGCGTCGGCATTTGCAAAAATTGCATAATAGGTTTCATCTTGGTTTGGTTTTGAAATATTTGGATCGATTGTAATTCCATGAGAATTTTCAAAGTGATCGAATACAAATCCAGCCTTAGCTACCGGTTTGGGAATGCTATTTGCCGGACTGCCCAATTGAACTGTTTGCTGATCTGCATCAATACTTCCAGCATTAGTATCTACCACGTCAAATGATAAATTAAACGTACGGTTAGAATCATTATTTAGGTCGACGATAACAGGCATAAATTGGCTTGAACCAGCACTAAACAAATATTGTATTTGACTAGGCGTTCCTGTTCCAACCCACTTTGCAATTCCGGTTACAGTATTGTACTCCCAATCATTATTATCAATAATTTGATAATTTCCAGCATAGCCTGCTCCCGGAACGTCTACAAACTTAATATTATCTTTGCCGACAACGTCAGTAAGATTAACATAATACTGTCCATCAACTTCATACATTTTAGAGTCGGTAGTTTGATAAGTGGAATTACCAAATTGATGATTAATAGCAATATTAGTAGTTAAATCTAGCGTGGTTAAGTTATTTCCGCTTAAATCATATCCAGATAAATAAATATTGTCAGCTAAATCAATATTTACTAATTTATTATTCGAAGCAGTCAAAACACTTAAATTAGTATCACCATTGACTAACAAATCGGTTAATTGATTATTGTCTGCTTGCACAAATGATAATGATTGATAGTTACTAAAATCTAATTGGCTTAATTGATTACCAGACAAAATGGCAACTGATAAATTGGGCATCAATGGTATTTTATTACCATTTTCATCAGTAACTTGTAAGTTTAATTCAGTAAGGCTGTCGTTAGACAATGCTATACTTTGTAGATTTTTATTATTAGATAAATCAACACTAGTTAATTCCGGAATATCTGAAGCCGTGAAGTTTAATAAATTACTTCCTGCTTGTTTTAATGTATTCGATACATCACTAATTGCTGTTCCTGAAATAGCTAAACTTTGAAGATTATATAAATCATTAGGCAATTCATTTAACCCACTATTATTATTTAGATTTAGTGTTCTTAAATTATAGCCAATATTGCCAATTTCAAAGCCTTCACTAGTTAGCGCGTCACCAAACAACGATAGCGTTTCTAATTGATATAAATTAGAAACATCGAGTTTACTTAAGTTTTCATCATTGTAGGCATACAAACTGACTAAATTATCATTCTGACTCAAATCTAAATTAGTTAATTCCGGTAATTTAGAAGCACTTAAATAAGTTAATTCTGTGCTTAAAGAAGTATTGACTGTATCTAAATTAGGCAAATTATACAAAATTAATTGGTCCAAATTAGCATTGGTTTTTACTGATTTCACAGCTGTTGAACCACTTAAAATATCGTTCCCATCCGAATGATTACCCGATATTTGAAGCGAAGTTAAAGCTGGAAAATCAGATACATCAATGTCAGTAACATCATTACCTAAAATGTCTGCTGTGATACTTTGCAATTTTGGTAATTTAGATAATGGTGACCAATCTTGTACGTCACTGCCCGAAATATCTAAATTAGTTAAATTAAAGAAATACTGTAATCCTTCATAATTTTCAATATTCAAAGATTTTTTCAATGTTAAACTAGTGAATTGTCCAGCAAAATCATAGGTTAATTTATTGGTTGGTACACCGTCATTGCCAAGTTGCATTTGATAAAGAATTTCATTTCTTAGGTTTTCATCTGGGATAGTATTTTTATCAATTGTAATTGGGTATTGATTTTCAAATAAGGCCTTATTAATTTGATCAATTGCATCATTGTAGGCGGTGTCAACATCAACCTTGGCTTGATCAAAATCATCATATACATTCAAAGTGACCGCATTAATTGCTGAAGTAGCTTGGTTTAATAATTCCGTTTTTTGTTGGTCACTCAAATTAGAGCTATCTAGAATTTTAGATAGTTGTTTAATTTTATTTTCTTTATATTCTGCTAAGCTAGCTACATTTTTGTCGTGTTGCAATGCTTGCAAAACATCTGAAGCCTTAGTGCGTGCATCGTTAAGTGCTTTAGCAATATCGCTTTGGCTATCTAGGGTTGAAAGGGTACTGGTTAAATCAGCAACCCATTGATCTTTTGTTGCACGATCAATTGAATCAAATGAAGGTGAATTAATATAATCATTAAATGATGCCAAAGCCTTGTTTCTTAAATTAACTGGATCATTTTGGGATGCCACTGTTTTTTTCACAAGCAGGTCGACTGGTCCGCCATTTGAGAAGAACTCCGTTTGCAAACTATAAACTCCATCGGCGCTAGTTTCTTGGGACAATTCTTGACGGAACTGTTCAATTAAAGTATCGATTTGTTCAGGAGTTAATAATTGCGAATACGATTGTGGATGATTGTCAACAACAGTCATACCATAATTTAAAGTTCCAATTATTTGTGTTAAGACACTTTGGGCAGCTGTTTTAACCTCATCACTTTGATTGCCAACTTCTACGATTGTAGAACTGTAATCTAGTGACAACAAGTTTGCCTTATTGTCAGTTAAATCTTTAATTCCACCAACAAATCCAACTGCTTTTGCATCAACTAGATTTGGACCAAATGATTTTTTAGCTAATTGCTTATTCAAGGATACAGTTGGACTTTCTAATTTGCCAATATTTTCAGCTAAATTAGATAAGGCAGGCGAGTATAAATTAAAAGCAATAAAACTCAAAGTTAGGGAACTAAATTGCTTTAATTTATTTTTCTTATATCCAGCTAAAATAAATAACACCAATAAGAAGAAGGCTAAATCACCTGCTAATTCAAGTTCATTAATTAACTCTGTATTTTCACCCGTTTTTGGTAATTCCTTATTAGATTGATTGGAATTAGTCGTTGCAAGAACTGCTGGTGTATTGGCTTGAGTTTTATCTTTAGTAGTAACTGATATTAACGATTGACCATTAGCGGAAGTAGTAGAACTATTTTTGTTACTCAACCAAGAATCTAAATTGCCAGTCGCACTAGAAGAACCATTAGTGTTTAATATTGTTTTCGGTAAAACAAAACTACTTGTAAAATCATTAACATCACTTAAAACAGTAATAGTTAATGTATCAAAAACACCAGCTAATTTATCTGTTATTGTAATTGTGGCTTTACCTGGATTTTTAGCGGTAACTTTACCATTTAAATCAACATCTACTACATTATTATCTGATGATGAAAAAGATAATTGATCGTTAGAAGCATATGTCGGAGTGATATTAGTGGTTATTTTAGCCGTTTTGCCAACTTCTAATTTATAAGAATCAAGGCTAGCGGTAATTTTAACTGGTGTAATTGTGTGTTTTTCAATCACATAATTTTGTACCTCGCCCGCATTTCCCGCTGTATCTTTAGATCTATATTGCAAATTAACAGGTGCATCTAATTCCAAAGCACCGGTATACTGTTTCCATGTTTTGCCATTATCCAAAGAATACTCAATTGAAGTAATTGACTTTTCTAAATCAGAAATATCATCATTTAAACCTAGTTGAAGTTGATGTTTATTTGAATCAGCTACTTGTTTATCACTTACAACCTTAGCCTGACTAGCAACTGCTTTATAAATATTAGTAACATCATGTTTAACAATTTCCGAGTCATTACCAAACTTATCAGTTTCTTTAAAATAAACTGTTCCATTTGAAGGTAAAGAAACATCACTTAGATACGGTACAAAGGTGGTTCCATCCAAGCTATAAGATAAAATATCGTCTGGGTTGGCAACTTTGGCTGAAACATTTACTGATTTATTAGTTGGAGTTGTAATATCTTGAGCAACAATCGGACTAGCTGCTTTGGCTACGGAATAATGTACTCGAATCGTTTTGGTAACTTTGTTTCCCATTTTATCAACAACAGTTACATTAAAAGTATTATCTGTTTTATCTTTAGAAGTATCTAAAGCAAATTGATGATCAAAATCTGCAGAGGCCATATTTTCAACTAAAAACGAATTATCCCATGCGGCCCCAGCGGTTCTTAAAACAACATCTGAATTGATTCTTAGTGAGTATCCGTCTAAATTATCATTAGCCGTTCCTTGCAAGTTAAATGTGGGCTGATTGGTATAAACATCATAAGAAGTTCCGTCATCCGAAGTACTCCATTGATCGCCAATATTGAAATTAACACTTGGATCTTGGCTATCAACATATAAAGCAAACATGCTTGTATTGGTTGCAAAAGTTCCGTCAGTTAATTTTTGGCTAAAATCATATTTAATTTTTAAATTATTATTGGAAACAGAAGTATCGTTAAAACTAGTTCCGTCTGCATTAGTAGCAAGTCCTAATGGCACATCATAAGTAAAACTTCCGTCAGCATTAACAACTGGTTTATTTCTTGGATCGTTGGGATCTTGACTATAACCATAAATGACTAAATCTTTAGCATCATTTGGATCTAATTTTCCGCGAACCGTATAGGTATTAGCTTCTTTATTAAAATCATCATCCCCAGATGAAGTCACATAACTAGTGCCCTCATCTGCAATGTTGTCCCAGCGAAGATAGGTATCATCATATTTATAAACAACTGCCAATTCCGGTTGTGATGGTATTAGCGTTTGCCCATTAATACCACCTTTTTTAATTGCAAAAATATTGTATTGATTAGTGCCAGTTTCCGGAGTAATCGTAGCACTCCAAGTGTGGGCAGCCGGATCTTTCACAACTTTACTCGTTTGGTCTACCCAATCACTGTCATTATTTTCGTTATAAGACTGTAATGAGACATCAAAAGAATCATCACTATAAGTTCCTTTAAAAGTTACCGTTCCGTCTTCGTTTTCGTCGTAATCAACTACACGAGTATTATCATCATCTAGCCCTGAAGCCTCTTTGTCTAGCGTAATGGTTGGAACTAAATTAAAGGCAAAATTAAATTCTTGGATTGGGCGTTGCAAGTTTGGATCAAGCGTAAAATACAATTTTTTAGTTTCATCTGAAACTGGGACGTTAGCAATAAAACTACCAATTTCATCAACATTAACTTTAGTAAAATTTTTACCATCACTACTAATATAAAAATCACGTGGAAAATATCCTTGGATAGAATAAGTCTTATTTTTTGGATCATAGTAAGGCGAAGTAACATCAGTTTCTTCTTCATAGTTTGAAACGTTATAAACAATCAAACCATTATTCATATCATCAGCTTGTCCCAATGAAACTTTTTCTTGACTTGCAGAAAAATTATGAGCATTATCAAAAATAGAAGCTTGAACATCATTGGCCCCGTTTTTTACGGCAGCTGCTTGCTTGGCGTTTAATTTAATTTTAAAATTCGAAGGATCAATTTTAGTTGTTGCTTGCGTTTTATCGCCCAAGCCAATACGATCTTCTGGTGTTAAATCTGTTAAATCATAAGCACTCAACACACCATTAATTGAAAAAGACATATAAGTAAGATCACTGAAGCCAGAAGTTGCATCGGTTGCAGAACCAGTTACATAAACATCACCATTACTATCTTTTTGCAATCCCAGATTTTTAATTACTGGTTTAGTAGTATCCACTATTACTGATAAATCTAAAGTTTGTGGCTTAGCATCAGGATAATCCGGAGTTGCTGTTACACGATAAGTATATGTTCCATCTGGGGCAACCTTTGTTTGTCCGGTTGCCGGATCGGAAATTTTACCATCCCAAGTAGACGAAACGGTAATATAGTTTACTTGCGATCCGTCTTCTGTTGACCATGTTTTAGTATAGCCATTATCTTTATTTAACTCTCTTACAACATTTCCCTTGCTGTCTAAAATATCAATATTTAAGCTGGATACATTTCTCAACAAATAAATATTTGGAATAACCGCGTCCCAATCATCGTCGCCATTAGGAGAAAAAGCAACGTGACTTGGATCGATATATTTAGCTAAATCAGCAATATTACCAGAAAAAGTTCCAGAACTATAAAGGCTGTTTAATTCGTTTAATCCTAAATCTAGACCTGAAGGGATGCTGGAATCATAATCGTAAAAGAATTGTCCACCAAAAATAGAATCATAATCACCGTTTTGGTCTTTGTGCCAAGCTGGCTGATCGAAAACTGGTAAATTAGCATAATCACCGTAAAAACCAGCATAAGGGACATTTAAATCAACCAATCCAGATTCTGAATTAACAGGAGTAAAGCCTAGAAAACCTTCTACGAATTGATTTGCCTTACTTCCAGTAACGTCTAAAGTGAAGGTAACATCTAAAGAACTATTAGCTGGGACAGTAAATTGATTTTGATTTGTCGTTATTGAAGCATTCTTTAAATATTCATCGTATTTTAAGCCACTATCGTCTTGTGCTTCATGCAAAACCCCGCCGTAATCATTAAATTGATAACTAGCGTCTTGCTTGCCATTATTTGTAAAGGTTAAAGTAAATTCAGTTTTGTCGCCAACTTCTTTTAAAGCTACCGTTCCAAGACCATTTTTATCTTTCACAGTCACTAAATTAGCAATTGCATTATCTACTTGAATTAATCCAGATCCTTGTTGGCGAGGAGAAAAATAACTATTGTGTGCTGAATCAAAAACTGGTTTGGCTGTATTAATTACCGCCAATTTAGCTGTATTAACCAAATCTAAACCTTTTAAATCCACGCCTAAATTACGATAATTTTCTACCAATAAAGCCATTGACCCTGCTACGAAAGGTGCAGCCATGGAGGTACCACTCATGTTTTGATATCCACCATCATCTGTACCAGTGGCATTAGTAGTAGACCAAACATTGCCCCCAACACCTGATATTTCTGGTTTGAAATCTAGCGAGGGTGTCAATCCATACGATGAAAATGATGAAATTTTTCCTGCATCTGGATTAGCAATAGTTTTATCAGCGAAATTTTTAAAATTCAAAGTTATGTTTGAACCATATTTTTCTAATTGTTGGGAAATTATTTTCCATGTTTCAGGACTTACTTCCATAGTAGGAATATCAACTGAAGTGAAACTAAGAGAATCTAATCCGGGCTTATTGTTAACAATAATAACAGCCTTTGCGCCAGCACTTAAAGCAGCGGATTGCTTTTCAGAGAAATTATTAATTCCTCGACTGATCACCACAATTTTTCCAGAAACATTTAAATCATTGCCTTTTGCGTCCTTAAAATCTCCAGCAAATCCACGGCCGGGCATTCCTGTTGCAACTGGATTATTATAGGCATCAGCATTATTTTTATCATTAGTAGCATTATCTGGTAGTACTACTAATTGACCACTATTGATTGTTTTATCAAATCCATTAGCACCAAAATAAACAAGTCCTTTTAAATCATCAACATCAACATCGTTTTGATTAGCATATTCTTCTTTTCCGGTTTTGGCCAAATTCAAAGAAATGTCGTAGGCTTTAGTCACCATTGTTTGATTTTCAGCGCTGGCTACTGCAAGAGCACTTGGCGTTACTGAAGGAGAACCAATGATTGCTTCATCGATATTCGAGTATGTGGAAGTTGTAGAAAATCCGTTTTGAGAAGAAACTACTCCAGAGTTTCCTGCTGAAATAACTGGAATAACCCCTGCTTTTGCCGCTTGTTCAACAGCAGCCATTTCTGCATTTCCAAATGATGCATCAGTCGAACCAGCTTCACGTCCCAATGACATATTGATTACATCTGCACCTAAGGTAACAGCATCTTGGATTGCCATGATAACTGCATCGGTATCAACATTGGAATAAATATTTGGAAAAACTTTTAAATCTAAAATCTGCGCTTCTGGAGCAACTCCTTTAATTGAATCAACATTATTAGCATTATCACCATTGGCGCCGATAATTCCAGCAACGTGTTGCCCGTGCATCACACCAGAAGAATCTTTTACGGCTCCGTCTTGAGAATCACCATCAGAATAGTTGTAGGCAAAAGGAACTTTATCGCTTTTCCATTCACCACGGCCTAAAGCCTTAATTTTATTTTCAGCATCAGTTTTAGAAATTTTAACTTTAGTAGGATCTGTTAACTTAAAATCCTTGTGTTCATAATCGACTCCAGAATCAATAACAGCAACAACTGTTCCCTCACCTTTTAATTCTCTATTTTGCCAAACACTATCAATTTGAGAAAGTTGGTTAGCTGCTGTATCTAATAAATGATAAGTTGAAGCTGGATCAACACTAGCAACACCATCTAATTGATAAATTGCCTCTAAATCACTTACCTTTGCATCAATTGAAAAACCGTTCACTAAATAACCGTAATCATTAATTACTTTATTGCCGGTTAATTCTTCTACTTGTGAAACGATACCTGCATGCGAATCTAAAACTTTTTCTTCAGCTTTTTGAATTCCTTTAATACTTTGAGAAGTACCGTCAGCTTCTGGAGTATTAGTTTTGTTTACAGCAGATTGTTCCTTTAAATTCACGAAAACTTTAACTGTTTTCTTTTGTAAATCTTGATCAGATAAATTTTGTGCATCGTAACCTTGTGCAATTAAATAATTTTTAGCAGCCGAATTCCATTGTGCTTGTTGTTGACTAGCACTTTGATTTTTAATTTTATCTAAACTACTTGCTATTTCTTTTTTTACATTTTTAGATACTTTACTGGTATCTGCAAATGTCGTGACATCATTAATTGTATTTGCAATGGCAGACACGCTTAATGAAGTTAGTAAAAAGATTGATTCAAATTTTTTATTTTTTCTCATTGTCTTCACTTAAATTCCTTTTTTAAATATTAAGAATAATTTTAAACAGGTATAATTAAGTTACAAAAAATTTGCGATAAAGCAATAAAAATAATTAATCGGGAAATATTGGGATATATGCATGAATTTATATGGGAATTATTTTAAAAAAATTAGAAAAAGACGTGGTTTTACTTTAAAGCAGGTTTCAAATGGAATCGTTCCACCTTCATCAATTTCACGTTTTGAAAATGGTGAATCAGATATGTATTTTGGTAACGTGGTCTCAGCATTAGGACACATGGGAAGTTCTTTAGAGGAGTTATTGACTGAATTAGATGAATTAAATGATGCTTATTATATCGATTCAATTAAATTAATCATTTCAGAACAAAACGTTAAAAAATTAATTACTATTAAAAATCACCATATTAGTATGTTTGAAGTCGCTAATAATCCTTTAGATGCAGCACTTTATAAATTAGCAAGAATTCATATTAATCATTTACAAAATATTAAAATTAATCAAAGTGATTTAGATGATTTAAACGATTTTTTATTTGCAAGTGAGGATTGGGGCGAATTTGAATATTATATTTTTGGTATTATTGCTGAATTTTTAAATACCAAAACATTAATTAATTACTCGGAAAATATTTTTTATGGTGAGAAAAAATTTAGATTAAGCTCAATTTCTGATGTCGCTCTATCGTCTGTTTTACATACTATTTTTTTATTAATTATTCGTAACGAAATTACCAATGCAAAATATTTTTTAGATAATATTGAACAAATTACGATTAATGCAGATATCTTATCTGATCGTATTATTTATTCTTTTTATCGTGAAATTACTGAATATAAAATAAGGGATCAAAAAATCCCAGATTTTAATGAATTAAAAACCATAAACTCATTAAAGGAATTGAAAATCAATTGGTTAAATAGCGAATTGAATAATTTATATTCAAGTATTGTTAATAAATAGTTTTATGTACTAAAAAATTCCTGTAAAAACAGGAATTTTTATAATCTTACAAATTATTATAGTGTTGCGAAGTGCAGTAGGGTACGGATCATGTTTGAAGTGAATCCATATTCATTGTCGTACCAAGCAGCAACTTTAACCAATTGTTGTCCGTCGCCAGAAACAATTTCAGTTTGAGTTGGATCGAAAACAGTTCCGTGAGTATCTCCGATGATATCGCTAGATACTAGTCCATCACCGTTGTAGCCAAATGAATCTGATTCATATTTCTTCATTGCGGCATTAACTTCTTCAACTGTTACGTCTTTTTTCAAAACAGCAGTTAATTCAGTAATCGAACCATCAACAACTGGAACACGAATAGCTGAACCAGTTAATTTTCCATCCAATGAAGGAACAACTAGTCCGATAGCTTTTGCAGCACCAGATGAGTGTGGCAATGAATTTGAAGCAGCATTACGGTTTGCTTGACGCTTTGCAAAATTAGAACTCTTAGGTCCGTCTTGCAAACTTTGTGAAGCAGTATAAGCGTGTACTGTTAACATTAATCCACTCTTAACACCGAATTCTTTTTCCAATGCATAAGCAATAGGAGCTAATGATTGGGTCGTGCATGAACCAGCAGAAACAATCTTATCTTCAGAAGTTAAGATGTCTTGATTAACGCCATAAACAACAGTTGGAACTGGGCCGGCTGGAGCTGAGATCAAAACTTTTTTAACACCTGCATCCAAGTGAGCTTGTGACTTTTCAGCTGAAGTATAGAATCCAGTAGCTTCTAATACATAATCAACGCCATCATTAGCAACCCACTTCAAATCAGCAGCATTACGTTCTGAATAAACAGTGTAGTGTTTACCATTTACGATAATTCCAGTTTCATCAGATGAAACATCGGCCTTTAAAGTTCCATGAATTGAGTCATACTTTAATAGGTATGCCAACATATCAGGGCTAGTTAAGTCATTAATTGCAACAACTTCGATGTCTGATGCCTTGTCTGACAACTCAAGAATACGACGGAAGGCCAAACGGCCAATACGTCCGAATCCATTAATACCAATCTTAACAGTCATGTGTATAAAATCTCCAGAATTTAGTTATGAACCATGATTTCGTATTTCGACCTTGGTTCATACAAATAATATTATAACACCGGTATAGTAAGGGCTTACTGATACAAAAACTCCAAACGTACCAATGATTAGACCAAATTTTAGTAAAATAAAAAAGAACCATTAAAAGTTCTTTTTTATCATATAGCGTTCTTAGTGTAATGGATCATCACGTAAGATTCCGGTTCTTGAGATATGGGTTCGATTCCCATAGAACGCATTTATAAAATTTTATTAAAAATCAATTTCAACTGTTTCGCCTAATTTATCAGCGATTTTATTTAAGTATTTCTTTTTATCATCCGTTTTATAGTTTGTATTTAACCAAAAATTTGTACCATCAACGGGCTTGGATGACGTATTAGGATTAGCATGCTTTTTATAACCAAAATATGGATATATATCATTGTTAGAAATAAATTCCTGTAATTCTGAACTTCTTTTTTTAATTCTTGAACTTAAGTATCCAAAATAAACGTTAGTTGGATTTTTTCCTTCAAAAACTTCACCTGTACTTTTCACTAAAATACGACTAGTCTTTTTTGATTGATTTAACGAATTATTTGTTATAGGTTTGTCTTCATTGACCGGGTAATTATTAGTTATGTTTAATGAATAATTTGAAAAGTTACTATTTTCATCAGATAATTTTGAAACAACTTGTTTTACTCCCGTTTCAATTGAATTAATTAAAAAAGGTTTATTTTTTAATATTTCTTTCTTTATTACCTTATCTTCTATCGTTTGATTAATGATATATTTTAAAAATTGATCATCAGGTTGAATTAGTTGTTTTGAAATATATTGGCTAATTTTCTTTTGTACTGTATTTTCTGTAGCAAACTCTCTAATCTTTTCCTTACTAAAATTATCGCGTTTTAATAATTCAATTAATTTTTTATCAGAATCTTTTAAATCTAATAAATCAATTGTTTTGAATGGCTTTTCATCTGCATAACCTGCTTCTTGCATATCTGTAAAAAACTTATAATAACGACCATTTGTCAATATTGCTAATCCATAATCTCTTTGCTGATTAAAATACCCAGTCACTTGTGCTTCTGGACCCGAATTCGCCATAATATCTTGTCCTTTTCGCTCAGCCTCAATGACTATTTTCTTTTCAGTATTATTTTTGGGAATTAACAAATAATCTGGTCTAGAGTGTTTTGTATCTATAACTTCTCCACTAACGTGATTTGGATTAGAAAAATCATATCCCAAAGACTCAAAAAATGGTCGCACAAAATAATCAATTGTTTGTCGTTCATTATAGTTTGAATTTTCATTTTCTTCTAATTTAGAAATTAAGGTATTAAGTTTTTCGTTATTCATCCTTATTTAAGGATATATATATATATATAGTCAAGTCAGTCCAAATTAAGAAAATTTACAGCTTTTCAATTAATTCAACATCTGGATATTTATCTGCAAACCAATTTAAGGCATACTGATTTTCGAATAAAATAACTGGCTGATCATATCTGTCCTTCATCAGCATCGTACGAGTGGAACTCATTTTTTCATCAGCTTGTTCTGGATTTAGCCAACGAGCAATTTTGCGTCCAATTGGTTCAAAAATAGTTGTTGAATTGTATTCGTTTTCCATTCGAAAAGAAAAAACTTCAAACTGCAATTGTCCAACAGCGCCAATAATATACTCGTTACCCCGCCAAGATTTAAATAATTGTACCGTTCCCTCTTGTACTAACTGCTCAATCCCCTTATGGAAAGATTTTTGCTTTAATACATCTTTTGGAATAACACGATTAAACAATTCTGGAGTAAAGGTTGGTAAATCTGGAAATTCTACTTTTTTCTTACCAGCATAAATAGTGTCGCCAATTTGAAAATTCCCCGTATCGTAAACCCCAATAATATCTCCCGGTACAGCACTATTGATATTTTCTCTTTCTTCGGCCATAAACTGGGTAACATTACTTAATTTTATTTTCTTAGCATTTCTTGATAACGTTACATCCATCCCATGTTTAAATTCACCGCTGACAATACGAACAAAAGCAATTCGATCACGGTGTTTAGGATCCATATTAGCTTGAATTTTAAAAACAAAACCAGTAAATTGATCGTCTTCTGGCAAAATTTCTTGATCATTTTTATCAGTAATAGCTTTTGGAGAAGGAGCTAATTTCAAATAATTATCTAAGAATTGATCGATCCCAAAACCAGCTAAGGCTGAACCGAAAAATACAGGAGTTAATTTTCCTTTTGCAATTGCTTCTTTATCAAATTCATTTCCAGCATCCTGTAATAATGTAATTTCTTCTAAGGCTTCATCGTAAATTGATTGATCTAATTGCTTATCACCAAATTTAATTAAATGATTTTCTCTGAGATCATAAATTCCTTGCAAAATTTGCCCGCTCCCAACTGGCCAATTCATCGGATAAGCTTGAATCCCCAAAATGCTTTCTAATTCATCAACCAAATCTAACGGGCTTCTTCCGTCACGATCTAACTTATTAAAAAAAGTAAAAATCGGAATTCCACGTTGACTTACTATTTCGAATAATTTTTTCGTTTGAGGCTCAATACCTTTGGCAGAATCCACAACCATTACGACCGAATCAACTGCCATTAAAGTTCGATATGTATCTTCAGAAAAATCTTCGTGTCCGGGTGTATCTAAAATATTAATTCTTTTACCGTCGTAATCAAATTGTAAGACCGAACTAGTAACGGAAATACCGCGTTGCTGTTCGATAGCCATCCAATCGGAGCTAGCCATTTTATTACTACCACGACCCTTAACAGTTCCGGTTTCACGAATAGCACCACCACGAAACAAAAGTTGTTCAGTTAGTGTGGTTTTTCCGGCATCGGGATGAGAAATAATAGCGAAAGTTCTTCTATTTTTTAGTTCTTCTTTAAAATTCATTAAAATTGTATTTCCTTTACATTAGCAGGATCTTGCAAAAAGCCCACTTCATTAAATGTTTCTAATAAAATTTGATTATCATTTATACTCAAACTAGTAACAGCTGTATTTTTAATACCAGCAATATTATTAGTATTTAATATTTTTTTTAAGCCTAACTGAATCACGGCTCCATGACTTACGATTAATCCATTCTGATTTTCTAATAATTGATTAGCCAAATTATAAACTGAGTTTGTAAAGCGGTTGCCTGCCTGCTCAAAAGTTTCAAAACCTAAATTCACCAGTAAATTATCATCAGTTCTTGTTTTCATTAATTGAAACTCAGTTGGATGAGAAATAACTAGATCATCCTTTAATTTACCTTCCCAACTACCAAAACCTACTTCTTTTAAATCTTCGATTAAACTAATTGTTCCCTTAAACCCCGAGCTTTTAGCAATCAATTCCGCTGTTTTTAAGGAGCGGGATAATGGGCTAGCAAAAATCAAATCGATACCAAAATTCTTTAAATAAAAACCTGTATCTTGTGCATCTTTAATCGATTGATTTAATAATGGAGGGTCTCCATTTGCACCTTGAATTTTTCCTTCTTGGTTCCACTGTGTTTTGCCGTGGCGAACAATAAATATTTTTTTCATACTTATTAAAAGTATAAAGTATTAATCGTGCAATGATATAGCATTAATTGAAACTATGATTGTGGACATTATCATTAAAATAGCTCCAACTGATGGTGACAATACAATACCGGCAAAAGCCAAAATTCCAGCTGCCAAAGGAATAGCTATTATGTTATATCCAGCTCCCAGCCACAAATTACTAATAATTTTGTTTTTAGTATTTTTAGCAATTGTCAAGAATTTTAAAATATTTAAATTGTCATCCTTCAGCAGTAAAACATCTGCTGAATCTTGGGCAACATCAGTTCCATTAAAGACAGAAATTCCAATATCGGCTTTAGCTAAGGAAGGGGCATCGTTTACACCGTCACCAACCATTAGCACTCTATTCCCTTTACTTTGTAATTCTTCAATAAAATTTAATTTATCTTTTGGCAACAAGTTGGCTTGAAAATCTACTTCTAATTTTTCAGCAATATTATTTGCAACATTATAATTATCACCAGTTAACATCAGAGAATGAATTCCATGTTTTTTTAATTGACTAATTAAATACTTGGAATCTTTCTTAATTTTGTCTTCAAGAGAAATATATCCAGCTACTTGCCCATCTATTAATAAATAAGACGTGGTAGTACTTGGATCTTGATGATCTGTTTGTAGATTATTTTCCTTTAAATATTTTAAATTAGTTAGCATCACGTGGTAATCATTAATTTGGCCCATCAATCCCGTTCCAGCCATATTCATAAAATTATTAACTTCATAAATTGGCAATTTCTTTGTTACTTTATAATTTAAAATTGATTTAGCAATTGGATGATTAGAATGTTGTTCTAAGGCGATAATCATCGCTAAAATTTCTAAACGAGAATATTTTTTATTTAATGAATCATAATTTTCTACTGAAAAAACCCCATCCGTTAGGGTTCCCGTTTTATCAAAAATTGCGTAATTAATATCAGGGGCAACTTGATTTACTTGCTGATTTTTAACTAAAATATTATTTTTAATTGCTAAAGAAATTGATCTGGCTATTACTAAAGGAACTGCCAAACCAAGTGCATGGGGACAAGCTATTACTAAAACAGTGACAGCTTGTTGAGCGGCTTTTGGCAAGTTTCCAGCTAAAATTAGCCAATAAATAAAGGCGATAAAACTCACCACAATTGCAATATAAAATAGCCAACCGGCTACTTTGTCGGCTAATAATTGAATTTGCGATTTATTTAGTTGAGCGTTTAATACCAGCTCTTTAATTTGCGAAATAAATGAATCCTTACCAATTTTTTCTACTCTAATTTGTATTTCGGAATCGCCATTAATCGATCCACCAACAACCTGATCACCTACTTGTTTAAAAACTGGTTTTACTTCTCCTGATAATAATGACTCATTTAAATAAGAACTTCCTTTTACAATAAAACCGTCAGTCGGTATTTTCTGATTAGCTTTAACAATTAAGGTATCGTTAATTTGAACATCTTCAAGTGGAATTGACATTGTATGTCCACCGGGGTGTTTAATCAAAGCCCGTTGAGGCAACAAATTAGAAATTGAATTTAAGTCTTTTTGACTTTGATTAAGCGCTTTTTCTTCTATATAATGACCTAACAACATAATTAAGGTAAGGGTTGCTAATTCCCAAAAGAAATTCATTTGTGAATTTTGCGTAAAAAAAGAATAAATGGAAAATAAATATGACGATATTAATCCTAAGGAAATTAAACTCATCATCTCGGGTTTTTTGGTTTTTATTTCCATTAAGGCATGCTTAAAAAACACACTTCCACCAACAACTAAAATCAAACTAGCAAATATCGGAACAACAAAATTAAAACTCTGGTTGGCAATAATAGCCTTCATCCCCATAAATGGACTAAATAAAAAAATTGGAACCGATAAAATCAAAACTAAAAAGAATCTTTTTAAATAATTACTCGTTGAACTATGCATTTGCATATTCATATCATCTGTATGAATATGACTCGTGTGATTCATATTCATTTGAGATTCATGGTTGTGATCATGTTCATGATTTTTCATAACACTATTTTAACGCCGAACATAAAAAATCGATCTTAATTAAGATCGACACATTAAACTGTTTAAGCACTATATGCAACTGGATTGCCCCAAACAGCATGAATTGAAGAAGCTTGGCCGGGAGTAGTAGCACCAATTGCTTGTCCACCACCAAGATAAATTTCAACATGGTATTCTGAACCAACACCACCCCAGAACAACAAATCACCCGGTTTGGCCGAAGTAAATGGTTTTGGTTGGCTACCAGTAGCACGCAATGTTGCGGCTTGTTGGTAAGTAGTTCTACCTAAATTCGATTGTCCAGCATGTGCACGCACATATTGAACGAACCCTGAGCAATCAAAACCACTAGTAGTACTTCCACCCCAAACATATGGAATTCCTAATAATGACTTTGCAACATCTACCCACGATCCATTCGCAACTGTTGTTTGTGGTGCAGCAGTAGAAGCTACGGGTGCTTGCGTTTGTGGAGCAACATTTTGGCTCGTAGTTGCCGCGCTAGTTGTTTGAGTTTGAGCCGTGTTTTCCTGAGTATCATTAGGGACGGAATTATTTGATAGCGATAATTTTTGTCCCACCAGCAACAATGATGAGCCACCATTATTGGCGATTAAAGTTTCGGCAGGAACATTAAAACGGGCTGCGATTCCATAAATTGTATCACCTGCCACAACAGTAACTGTACCATCAGCATTTTGAGTTGAAACCACAGAATTAGCTGAAGTAGTAGTACTTGCAGGTGCATTAACTTCGATTGTATCACCAGCAAAAATTAAATTTACATTTGAAATATGGTTATCTTCAGCAATTTTAGATACCGTTGTATGGTGTTCGCTTGCTAATTTATTTAATGTATCTCCACTTTGGATAGTAACTGAATCGGCGTTTGCAGCAACTCCAGCAGTAGCTACAGCGGCAATAGTAGAAGCGGATGCAATTATTGTATTTTTAACTTTGTTGTTTGACATTTTTTCCTCTTAATATTTAAAATGAAAATAATTTCTTTAATTTCTTAAGTTTTTCTTAAGTACATCTTTAATAATAGGGAGTGTTTTTAACAAAATAATTAATGCAACTTTACAAATATGTTACAAAAAATTAATCAAAAAATCACATTTAAATTTTCTTTAATTTATCGAATCGATGCGATACAAAATCCTGCTCAAAAGAATTATCTTTAATTATTTCAATAATTCGATCAGATATTAATTGACTTTGTGCTTTTTTATCATCAACTTGAGCAATAATAAAATCAGCAACACCTATTTGTTTTAATTGATTGGCGCGCATTGGCAATATATCAGTTAATTGTTCAACACTATATTTATTTTTCAAAATAGACACCGCTGCTTCTGGACTCGCAACATTAAAAATAGCATCTTCTAACATTAATAAATAATTTGCGTTAGCAAAAGCTAATGCACCACCTGAATGTCCTTCGGATAAAATGGTTGCGATATTTAAATATGGATATTGTCCCATTGCATTTAAAAAATTAGCAATCGCCTGAGACTGTTGATCATTTTCAGATTGCATCGAAGGATCAGCACCGGACATTTCTATAAAAGTAATTACGGGTAGTTTTTGTTTTTTTGCTTGGTTAAGCATTTCTAAAGCCGAACGATAACCGGTTGAGGTTGCCATTCCAAAATTAGTAGCAATTCGTTCAGTAATATTTGTTCCACGAAAATTAGCAATTATAGCAATTGGAAAATCTTTTAATTGGCCGACTCCACCAATAACTGAAGGGTGCGATTCTTTGGTTTTAAATTGAATAAAATCGTAAACATTATTATCAATAAAATCACGCGCATTAAATCGATTGGTATTTCGTAATTTATTTAATAATTCATTCATTTCAATACCCTCAGCAAATAGGTTTTAATTTCTGAAGCCTCAATCACATTTTTTATCTGTTTTGTTTCATATAATTTCTGAGCTGTTTGAAAATCTTCTGGTAATTCATCTTTAAAATTCTGCTGAATAACCATTTTACCAGTAAAGCCAATTTGCGCATCTTTGATTGCAACAACATCATCAGCCATAAAAGCAAAACTTGCCGAAACGCCACCCATAGTTGGATCAGACAAAATATTAATCGTTTGAATTTCTTTTTCTTTTAATTGATTAAAGCCAAATTGAATTACAGGCATTTGCATTAAAGCAAAAATTCCTTCTTGCATTCTTGCACCACCACTAGCGGTAATCGTAATTAACGGAACATTTTCTTTTAAAGCAATATCGATAGCATGCATTATTTTTTTACCAACATTATAAGATAATGTTCCCATCAAAAAATTAGGTTCAAAAATAACAACAACTATTTTTTGCTCGTCTAACAAACCAATACCAGTAAAAACCGCTTCATCTAAATCATTTTTCTTTTGATTTTCAGTTATTTTATCTTGATAATCTGGAAAATTAAATTTGGAAAAATCTAACTCAGTTGTAAATTCTTTTAATGAGTTTAAATTTAAAAACTCCAACCATTGTTTATAATTAATTCGCATCATTGATTTCTAATAATAAAGATCCATAGGAAATACCTGCTCCAAAACCGGTTAACATTAATCTTTTACCTGACAAGTCAACACGAGAATTCAATTGATCAAACCCCATTGCAATTCCTGCTGAAGAAGTGTTTCCATATTCATTAACATTTACTACGAATTTTTCCATTGGCTGATTAATAAATTTGGCAATTGCCTCAATTATTCTTAAATTAGCTTGATGAACAATAAAATAGTCAATATCATCTGGAGTTAAATCTTGTCCTCTCAAAAAATCAAGCATATGTTTAGGAACGACATTAGTAGCAAATTCAAAAACCTTACGGCCATCTTGAAAAAAAGCATCGTTACTTGGATAATTGGTTGCTGAAATTTCCGTTAGCGGATTAGTATGACCAGAATGAATTGCTTGATCGTCACCATTCGTATTTAAATCCTCAGCTTTTAAAGTTTTATAGTCGTCAGCTATTAAAATAGCTGCCCCTGCACCATCGCCAAAAAAAACCGTACTAGTTCGGTCTTTAAAATCCATCATTTTAGAATTTACTTCGGCTGAAATAATTAATGCAGTTTTATATTGTCCGGAACTTAAAAATTTATCAGCTGTGCTCATTGCAAAAACAAATCCAGAGCAGGCAGTGCTAATATCATATGCCCAAGCTTTTGTAGCTCCAATATTTCTTTGAACAATTGCAGCGGTTGCAGGTGTTAAATTATCGGCCGTGATAGTACTTACAATAATTAAATCGATATCCGAAGCATCTATACCTGCCTTTTGAATTGCAATTTTAGCAGTATTTGTTGCTAAATCAGAAGTATTTTCACCTTTTAAAGATATGTGACGAGTATTAATTCCAGTATGTGAAACAATCCATTCATTATTAGTATCCATAATCGATGCTAATTGTTCATTTGTAATTACATCGGAAGGAACATAATGTCCTGTGCCCGCAACTTTAAAACCCATATCGCTCCTTTTTGTTATCCTTTCAAAATATTATCTATTGTTTTTTGAACAGTATCAGAAGGAATAGCAAAGCCAATACCTTCTACAGAAACGCCTTCTTCACCGGAATCATCGATTTTCATTGAATTAATCCCAACAAGTTTTCCATTTAAATCAATTAAAGCACCACCAGAATTCCCCGGATTAATAGCTGCATCAGTTTGCAAAACATTCATATCAATTTTGTCTTGCTTAATTGGGCGATCAATCGCTGAAATAATACCTTGGGTAACTGATGAAGAGTAAGAACTGCCTAATGGAGATCCAATGGCAAGAACAGTTTGGCCAACCTTAACACTAGAATTTTCAAACTCTACTATATTATTACTAAAACTAGCATCCACTTTAATAACTGCCAAATCTTTGCCTTCATCGACACCAACTAACTGGGCATCCACTTTTTTACCTTCAGCAGAAATAACCTGCAATTTATTTGCTTTTTCAATTACATGGTTATTTGTAACGATATATACAAATTTATTATCTTTTTTAAAGATAACGCCAGAACCTTCGCTAGCTAATTGTAAATCGCTGTCATCATTTGAAAACTCGTTGCTACTTTGATCGTCGTTTTCTTTATTATCAAAACCTGATGAATCATCTTCACGACCTTCCATCCATTTTTTAAACCAATCAGGTATTTGTGAATTTTCCGATTGCAAATTTTCCACAGTTACAACAGAATTTTTTACTTTATTGTATGCTTCAGTAGATTTTTCTGTTGTTACTTTGCTTAAAGCGACAGTATTTGTTTTTCCAGCAACTTTTTTGGTACTGATTTGAGTTTTTGAATTATCTTTATTCGGAACTACTTCAAATTGATAAAACAAGCCAATTACAACTGAAGCTCCGATGAAAGCACCTAATAAGGACAAAATAATATTTTTAATTGTGTTTGTAAAATTTTCCATAATATATTTTTACTCAATAAAAATTAATCAAAGATTAAAAGTTAATTTAATCAAAATTAAATTTTAATTAACTTTAAATTATATTTTAACCCAATAAAAAAGTTAGTAATAATTACTAACTGTTTTTGATTAATTAACTTTCTTTAGATACTATTTTACTTAATTGCTGGATTAATTTATTTTTTTGTTTATCATTCATCCTAGATTCAATTGCATTGTGTCCAGATACTGTGCCAACATGAGTTAATACATTACCATTGCTATCTATTACTACTATAAAGGGGACTGTAAGCTGTTCTTCATTAGTATAATTCTTAAAAAATTTCTTCAAAATAAGGTCGTCTGCTTTTGTATATTGTTTTGATTTCACATTAACTACGTATGATGTTTTTTCTTGTTTTTTTAATACTTCATTAAAAATAGGTAATAGTTCTTTACACCATGGACAAGTTGAAAAACCATAATAATAAATTCCTTGTTTTGTTTTAGCCATCATAGATATGGAACTAGTGGGTGTATTATGAATAAATTGTTTTGTTTTATCATTGTAAATTATTTTTTTATTATCATTTTGCATATCGGCGACATTATAAATTCCATAACATATTCCACCAAATATAAATACTAAAAATATTAATAAAATCGTTTTTTTCATAATTTCCTCTTTGATATTATATTCATAATCGAAAATAATATAATCTCACCATCATTAGTTATCGGCAATAAATTTACGATATTAGCTAAACACATAATTTTAAATAAAAAAAGTACGTAATTTCCAGCGTGAATTATGCAACCCAAAAGAAATAATATACTTATTGGGGCACTGGTTATCACGATAATTTTTAAATCAGTAATTTTTCTTGAATATAATACCGTCGGTTTATAAAAATTATTAAAATTAATACTAGGTTTTGCTTTTAAAATAACAGCTATAATAAAATGAATTAATTCATGAAAAATAACAACTATAAATACCGTTAAAATAGAATTTAAAATTATCATAATATTCATTTTTGTTGTTTTCTATCCAAAAGATAATAAACAAATAACCAAATAATAATAAACATTAAATAACCAAATAATACATTCAATGTTGGTGAAAATAGTGTGTTTAATTCATTAGTGGTCATTTTCGTAGTAATTTTAAGACCTAATAAGGTTGTTCTTACTCCAGATTTATTAATTTGAAAAAGTTCAAAAATAAAGTCTATTAGAAAAATTATTATCCAAAAGGTTGATGCGATACTTATTTGTTTCATATATTTCATATTTTTAACTCCGATTCTTTTTTAATTACAAAGTATAAAATACTCAAAGATAATACCGTTATAGGTATTAATAACTCATTTAAATTAACAATCAATGTCAACATAACAATCAATATTAAAGATAAAATTGACGATATAGTTTCATTCATATTCCCTTTTGATTTTGGAAATAAAAATCCAGAAATCAAACCAATAATAGACACATTTACCATATATAGGAATGGATCAAAATTTTTTAATTTTTCCTGTCCTAATATTAAAACAGGAAAAGATATCATAAAAATAATTATTAATAGTCCAATTATTTCATCATTTATCGTTATACGGTAAGCTTGAAACATTCTTCTAATATTTAATGTTGAATCTGCATAATACATCCATGAAATTCCCAAAAGAGGAAATATCAACATGAATAATTGAGTGGTATTTTCTATTCCTGAAGAATACAAAGCAATAAATAACACCAGAATAATCGATAAAAAAAGTGACCAAAAATTTTTTATTCTAATTATCGAAATAGCTGAGAACCATACAGGAATATGCTTATGCGGAACACTATTTAAATTTACAAAATTTATAAATTTACTTTTATCGTTTATTATTTCTTGATAATTATTATTAATTTGAACTAATAATATAATGACCATTAGAATAATCATTAAAAACATACTTAGAAAAATAAATTGATTGATTTTAAAATTTTGTTTAGCTATCCAAAAGTCAACAATAAATCTCGTTCTAATCATATGAATGGAACTTATTAATAGTATAAACATCATAAAAATAAATTTAGTAACTTTAGATATCTTATTGGAAAATATATTTAAAATATTATAAAAATAATCAAAAAATTCAAATAGGGTTATAAAAATTAAATGAAACGTTACCAACACAATGGCAGACATATACAACGATAATCCGAGAAGTTTTAATGCTGGAGCAATTATTACTAAAATTAATTCAAACAATCCTAGTCCTATTATTAATTTAAAAATAACCATACTTATAAATAAATTTTTTTTATCAAAAGGTAATGTTTTTATAAAAAAAATAGTATTTTTACTTAAATTTAAAGTCAAGGATATACAAAAAAATATATATGAAGTTATTATGAATATAGCATTATAATAGCTACTTAAAGTTAATTTTCTAATATAAACAAGATTCTTCATTGAAATATTCATAGAATGGTTATTGAGCTTCGCTAATTCGATCATATTTAAATAAAAATATCCAAAATACAACAGAATTAAAATAAATACTAATAAAAA
>JAITDY010000072.1 GCA_031282325.1 Lactobacillaceae bacterium
CAAAATCAGCTTTTGTCTTTGGTGCCACCCCAAATTTGAAGCGGGGATCATCTTCGCGATTCACATTATCCCATTTTAAAGAATATGGAGGATTAGCCATCACCGCATCAAACATGCGCGGATTATCAATACCATTTATGGTACCGTCAGGCCAATCGTTATTCAACGTATCTGCATTACGTAAATTAATATCGTTGTATTCAACCCCATGCATCATTAAGTTCATTCGAGCTAGATTGTAGGTTGTTGTGATCAGCTCTTGTCCGTAATACTTAATGGATCCACGAACTCCTGCATTTTTCATATATGAAGCTGTAGTAAGTAACAACGATCCAGAACCCATTGCCGGATCATACAAGCTATACTCTTCCATATCTTCACGACCGGTAGTCAAAATTCGAGCCATAATATCTGATACTTGGTGTGGAGTATAAAATTCACCAGGATTCGTAGCAGAGGTAGCGGCAAACTTGCCAATTAGATATTCGTATAAATCTCCTAATACATCAGAGTCTTCGTTTAATTCGATCTGTTCCATCAAATTAATCCAATCTATCATGGTAGCGGTACGTATTTGGGCGTTCGCGCCTAAACGTGATGACGTTAAATCCATATCTGCGAAAATACCAGCAAAATCATCCCGTGCTTCTAAACTAATCCCTTGATCAAAACGAGATAATGCATCTGACACCATCATAATATTGAATTTATCTTCATTAATGGCTAATTTCCAATCTGAAAACATGTCCCCTGGAGCAATAACATAACCAAGGTTTTTCTTCATATAATCAGCTGCTTTAGCTGAATCTTGAGACCAAAGTTGCTTCCAAGTCTCCCCCCCGTTAATTTGCTATCCAACCAAGCCAATGCCTTTTCTGATAAGAACTTATAAAACATTACCCCAAAAATATAATTTTTATATTCTGATGGTTCAATTTTACCGCGTGTGCTATTCAACGTTTTCCAAATTAATGCTTCTTTTTCTGGTGTTAATGCCATTTAAAAATCTCCATATTCATAAAATAATTTTGAAACTTATATTTCCAATTATTATTAGTATATTCTGAATTTCTTCATATCTATCATTCTATTTAATGCATTTGAAATAGACAATAAAAAACTAAATTTATCTCTCTAATAATCCATGTTCAAGCTGATGTAAATAAACTGTTGACTGCAATAGAATTGCAATCGTCATTGGTCCAACCCCGCCGGGAACCGGAGTATAAAAACTTGCCTTTTTATAAGCTGCTGGATCGATGTCTCCGACCGTTTTTCCATCTATTTTATTGGCTCCAGCATCGATTAAAATAACTTCATCTTTTAACCATTCTGCCTTTATGAAATTAGCAATCCCCACGCCTACGATAACGATATCAGCTCTTAATAAATATTTTTTTAAGTCCTCTAGCGGGGTGTATTTGTGGGCTAATGTTACGGTTGCATTAGCATTTATCATTAAAGCAGCCATCGGTCTTCCGAATAATTGCGATCTCCCCACAACCACTACATTTTTGCCTTGCAATTCAATATTATATTCTTTTAACAAGGCCATGACACCTTTAGGGGTAGCTGGCGGAATAAAATTGCTGCTTTTTACATTACCGAAAAGCCAGCCTTGATTCATTGTTGATAATCCATCAGCGTCCTTTTTAGGGTCAATATTTGAAAATACTTCTAATTGGTCAATATTCATTGGTAATGGAGATTGAACTAAAATTGAACTAATTCGGTTATCAGAATTCAACTTTTTAATTAAATCAATTACATTTTCGGTAGTGAAAGAAGAATCTATAGGTATTTCCTTTACAATAATTCCTAATTCGCTAGCTTTTTTATGCTTCATCGCAACATATTTTTCAGAACCAAAATTTGTCGGGTCATAAATAGTTGCCAAAACAGGTGCCGAGTCTAGCTTATAAATCATATTTTTTGTATCGTTATTTATTTTTTGTGCAATTGCTTTTCCGTCTAAAATTTGTGACATTTTTTATATCATCCCACTTATTTTGTGCCTAAATATTATTTAATAATATATTTAGAACTTTTATTAACTACTTTATATAAATCGTTGACTATATCAGTCTGGCTATCTAAATAGTCAATTAGATCATCATTAATATTATTTCTCTTTCTCAAACCGAAAATTAAATAAATTAGGGAAATTAAATCTGATTTATTACTATTAAAATCATTGACAGCCAATTCAATAGATTTTTCTAGAGATAATTCTTTATATAAAATCCAATACAATCTTTCTAGCAAAGAAATAGCGCTATTGTTATTAGGAATTTTGCTTAATTTTAATGAAGAAAAATCTGGAACATTTATTTCATTTAATATTCTCAAATCAATTTGAAACATTACTCTTCTTGAATAAAATTCGTATGCGTACATTATTGATTGATCGAGCGATTCAACAATATTTTTTCCACTTATAATATTTGCAATCAAAAAAGAGAAAGTTCCTGCTACGATAATTGCCCGTGGATAATTATATGACAGCGATAATAAAGAATGAATATCATTCATTATGTCGTCATTTAAAATATTTTCACTCTTAGCAGTTGAATAAGCAATAACAGCAGCTGGAATAACTTTGAAAAGCCCAGAACTATCATTTTTATCAGCTTTAACTGCTCCAATGTTTTCTGTACTTCTGGTTAATTCATAATTGAGAATAGATTGAATATCATTCGCATGTTTTTTTACATCAATTTTTCCATCCAAAGAGAACTCACCTTTTCGCCACCAATCGGAATAATTTCGCATTACTGTTTGGTCTGAAAAACCTTCAGACAATCCTTTTGCCGTAGCAAGCATAAAAGAAATATTTTCATTCCACACAATAGGTCTTTGCTTGGCTAAAAAACTTTCAATATTTTCGTTAATAATTAACTTAATATTTGCCTTACTTTGACTACCAATATAATTTCCAATTGTAGTTGCGTATAAAACCTTACCAATCGTTGTTAATCTCTTAGCCATGATTATTGATCCTCTTTTGGTTTTGGCATAATATACTGCCAAAAATTATTAACAATAGTTTTCATTAAATCTTCAGCTTTTCCATATCCCGAACCTACATCTGGCGTAACTGATGGGTAAACAACTACAGCAGCAAAAGGAAGATCTTTCATATAAGCAATCAAAGTATTGTTAACAGCTACTTCCCCATTCACAGTTACTTCAGCAGTTCCAGATTTAACATACAGGGGCGGTTTCATTCCGTTGAAATAATATGTTGCAGTTGCATGCGGAGTATTACCATTTGCAACCATGTACATTCCATCTTTTATAACATTCCATT
>JAITDY010000065.1 GCA_031282325.1 Lactobacillaceae bacterium
GTTTACGAATACATTGATATGATACGAATAATTTCTGCAAATGAAATTGTCCAAATATTTAATAATTTTGTCGATATGACAAAAAGTATTCAGTATTCTATACAACCGCTGGATTTCAATATATAATTTTAGTGATGATTATTGATTACGTAGCAATTGGAAAAAAATTAGCTTCTGCAAGAAAATCTGCACATATGTCAATAGATACTGTGTCAGAAAAAACCAGAATTCAAGCTAAATATATTCAGGCAATCGAGAACGGTCAAGTTGATAAGCTTCCTGGGATTTTTTATGTAAAAGCATTTATTCGCCAATATGCGAATACTGTTAAATTAGACCCTAATACTATTTTTGATAAATATACTGTTCCTGAGGATGAAAAGCCTAAATTGGCCAAAGCTCAAAAAGAGGAAGACTTATTAAATGATAAGAAAATCATTGTAGGGGATGATATGATTCCTCGAGCTGGAGTTTCTAGCGTCGCCAAAAAAACATGGAATAAATATAATTCAAAGATTCCCGTTATTTTACTTGGCGTGTTTTTTTTGGCAGCCCTGTTTTCTGGTTGGCAAGCTTTAAGCAAATTACATGAAAATTCTAAAAATAGTAGTCAGGTTCTTATTGATAGTTCAATTAGTTCTGAATCAAAACAGGTTGCTACTGAATCTTCTAAAAGCAAAAAGGAACTTTCTCAAAAAGACGAATCATCTTCCAGTTCAAATTCTGTAATACCTTTAACTAAAGCAGGATACAATAATTCTCTTGCAACCTATAACTTTTTCGATGACAAAACCCACGATGTCGTCATACAAGTATCAGCTAATACATGGACCACAGTTGAAATCGATGGGAAACAAGTTTTTTCTGGAATTATTTCTGCTGGAGCTCAGCAAGCATTCAGTTTAGATGAAAAATCTAATACTATTTCAATTCACATGGGCAATCCTGTGGCGGCAGTTATATTATTCGATGAACAAAATATTAATTTTATGGATGGGGCTCCAGTTTTAACAACTGATGTAACTATAAATAGGACGAAATAAAAATATGAACTTACCTAATAAATTAACAACTTTTAGAATTTTTTTAATCCCAATCTTTATTCTAGTTTTAGAATTAAATATTTTAGATGAATCAATTTTTAAAACGACCCAGAAGATGGTATTGGCCGCTACTATTTTTGCAATTGCATCGATTACCGATTTTCTTGATGGTAAAATTGCTCGAAAAAGGAAACTTATAACTAATTTTGGTAAGTTTGCTGATCCTTTAGCTGATAAATTATTAGTAATGACGGCTTTGATTTTTTTAACTTATTTTTCTATAGTGCCAGCATGGATCACAAGTATTATTGTAATCCGAGAATTAGCTGTGACTGGATTAAGAACATTAATTGTTGAAAATAATGGAAAAGTATTGGCAGCCCAGTGGCCGGGCAAAATTAAAACCTTTACACAAATGTTTGCAATTATTTTTTTGTATACAAATAACTTTGGTTTAAGTATGCCAATTGGACAGATTTTAATATATTTAGCAGTATTTTTTACAATCTATTCAGGATTTGATTATTTTTATCAAAATAAGAATGTATTTAATGATGGTTTAAAGTAATATACTTAAAAAGCGTATAAAGAAATAGAAAAGTTAAGTAAAAGTTAAAATGGGAACATTTGTTCGCACTTTAATAACTTTTTGATGCATAATATTAATGTTAGGAAAAAATATGGCAGAAAAAAAAGATACAAAAAATAATCGTGATGCAGCCTTAGCGGATGCATTAAAGAAAATTGAAAAAGATTTTGGAAAAGGTTCAATCATGCGTTTGGGTGAAAATACTCATACACAGGTAGAAACAGTTCCTACAGGATCATTAAAACTGGATATCGCTTTAGGAGTTGGTGGATATCCTAAGGGAAGAATTGTTGAAGTATACGGGCCAGAATCTTCTGGTAAAACCACTGTAGCTTTACATGCAGTGGCAGAGGTTCAAAAAGCTGGCGGAACAGCAGCCTATATTGATGCGGAAAATGCTTTAGATGCTAAATATGCACAAGCGTTGGGGGTCAATGTAGATGAGTTATTGCTAAGTCAGCCAGATACTGGTGAACAAGGATTAGAAATTGCGGACGCACTTATAAAATCTGGAGCAATTGATCTTGTGGTAGTGGATTCAGTAGCTGCTTTAGTTCCCCGTGCAGAAATTGAAGGCGATATTGGAGATAGCCATGTCGGTCTACAAGCACGTTTGATGAGCCAAGCCTTGCGTAAATTAGCTGGTAATTTGAATCAAACGGGAACGATTGCAATTTTTATTAATCAAATTCGTGAAAAAATTGGAGTAATGTTTGGTAATCCAGAAACAACACCAGGCGGACGTGCTTTGAAATTCTACTCAACCATCAGATTAGAGGTGCGTAGAGGTACTCAAATTAAAGATGGCACCGACGCGGTTGGTAATAATACTAATATCAAGGTTGTAAAAAACAAAGTAGCCCCACCTTTTAGAACTGCTGCAGTTGACATTATTTATGGTAAGGGGATTAGTCAAACTTCTGAATTAATTGATTTGGCAGTAGATAAAGATATTATTGATAAATCTGGTTCTTGGTACGCATATAAAGAAGAAAAGATTGGCCAAGGTAAGGAAAAGGCAGCTAATTGGTTAGAAGCACCCGAACATAAAGAAATTTATAATACGATATTAGAGCAAGTTAGAAATTCATTTGGAATCGGAGAAGATGGGATTATTGAAGCTGACGAAGCTGTTCCTGTAGAAATTCCAAAAGCAGAAGATCCTTTCGAAGATCCTAATTACAATCCACCAGTTAAACCTGGCGATGAATTAGTAGATGAGGATATTTTTTAAATTATTGTAGCAACTTCTTAAAATCGTTGAATAAACGATTTTTTATTTTATTAAAAAAGGGATGATGAGTTAGTTTATAATTTAATTATGTTTGATTTTTTATCTGGAACAATTGAAAGTATTTATAGTGATTCAATCGCATTAAATGTAAATGGAGTTGGTTATAAGTTATATAGCGCAACACCATATGCTTTTTCTGACGAAACTACAAATATTAAATTTTTTATACATCAAGTTGTGCGCGAAAATGACATCTCTTTATACGGCTTTAAAAACCAAAAAAATAGAGATTTGTTTATAAAATTATTAACCGTAAATGGAGTTGGTCCAAAATCAGCCCTATCGATTATTGCTTATAATGATATGCAAGGTTTAATAAATGCTATTGAGAACGAAGATAGTAATTATCTAACACGTTATCCTGGAATTGGTCCCAAGGCTTCAAAAATGATAATTGTTAGCTTAAAAGGAAAAACATCAGACCTAATGCAAGCTACTAGTTCAGTAAATCAAGATAATTCTCAATTAGCTGAAGCATTAATCGCTTTGGAATCTTTAGGATTTAGTAAAAAAGATATCACCAGTGTAGAGCAATATTTAAGTGAGTTTAAGGATCTAAAAGTTGAAGATTATATTAATCGTGGGTTAAAATTATTGGTTAAATAAAAATGGATGAAAATTTATTACAGCCAGAACCTAATCCTGAAGATAATGAATTATCTTTAAGGCCATCATTTTTAAATGAATATATTGGTCAAAATGAAATTAAAAATAAATTAAAAATATATATCCAAGCTGCATTGGAACGTAGTGAACCACTTGATCATGTCCTATTATATGGACCCCCCGGCCTAGGCAAAACTACTCTTTCATTAGTCATTGCTAACGAGATGAAAGCAAATATCAAAACTACTACTGGTCCGGCAATTGAAAAAGCTGGTGATTTAGTAGCACTATTAAACGAATTAAACCCCGGTGATGTTTTATTCATTGATGAAATTCATCGCATTCCCAAACAAGTTGAAGAAGTTTTATATTCAGCAATGGAAGATTTTTTTATTGATATCGTAGTTGGCCAAGGACCGTCGGCACATTCAATTCATTTTAATTTACCACCATTTACTTTAATTGGTGCAACTACACGAGCTGGATTGCTAAGTGCCCCATTACGCGATCGATTTGGAATATCTGAGCATATGCAGTATTATTCTATTTCAGATCTGCAAGAAATTGCATACCGTACTGCTAAAATTTTTGATACAGATATTGGAAAAGATGGCGCTTTAGAGCTGGCACTTAGATCAAGAGGGACACCTAGAATTTTAAATCGTTTGTTAAAAAGGGTTCGTGATTTTGCTCAAATAGAAAGACAAAGTAGCATCGATTATCAAATAGTAAATAAATCATTAAATGCCTTACATGTTGATAACGTTGGCCTTGATGAACACGATTTGAAATATCTTGATGTTTTAATTAACCGTTTTAAAGGTGGACCTGCTGGACTTGGTGCAATTGCCTCTAATACTGGTGATGAAGCAGAAACTTTAGAAGAATTAATTGAACCATATTTAATTCAAATAGGCTATGTACAAAGAACTTCTAGAGGTAGAATTGCTACGAGTAAGGCTTATGAACATTTAAAAATTGAACACCAAGGAGACTTGTTGTGAATTTTTCAAATTTTTATATTATATTTTTATTTCTGATATTTACAATTCTTTTTTTATATTTATTTCAAAAACAAAAGAAAATAGAAATCAGATCTCTTAAAATCGGAATGTACTTTAATCTATTTTTGATAAGTCTATTTTTATTTTTCTTGTCTTTTTTTACACTTTTTGGTCAAAAAGGGTCGAACATCTCATTAGAAATTTTAATTTATTTCAGGATGGCTTACACATTACTGACCTTAGTCGTTATTGTTTTTATAATATTTT
>JAITDY010000071.1 GCA_031282325.1 Lactobacillaceae bacterium
TTGAAATTATTTACGTCTGCTAAATCAGCATCTTCTTGTGTAGAAGCTAAAATAGCAAGCGGTTCTCCAATTGTTAATACTTCTGCCATATTTTAATCTTACTAAAAAATCAGCCCTAAATAAGGCTGATTATTTTATCCTTTCACTGAACCTGCAGTAACTCCTTCAACAAAGAATCTTTGTAACCAAATAAATAATATTGTAATTGGTATCGCAATAAGAACAGATCCGGCCGCAAAACTCATAAATAATGAATTAGCATTTTCTTTTGAACTAACCATTGTAAATAAGCCAACTGCCACTGTCCACTTCGATTGATTGTTTCCTAAAACAACTTTTGCAAAAATAAAATCCATCCAAGGCCCTGTAAAAGCTCCTAACGCCGTATAAACAATAATTGGTTTTGCAATAGGCAACGTAATTTTAGTAAATATTTGCCATCTGGAAGCTCCATCGATCTGAGCTCGTTCATCTAACGATTGAGGAATTGTATCGAAGAATCCTTTTTGCACATAAAATCCTAGGGCCGCTCCATATGAATACATCAACACAAGTGCCCATAAAGAATTGGTTAAATTTAAAGCTTTTAAAATATAATAAATTGAAATCATTGATAAAAACCCGGGAAACATACCAACAATCAAAGCAAATTTTAAATAAAATCCTTTTAATTTAAATTGAAGACGGCTCAAAGAATAGGCAACCCCAATTGATAAAAATGTGGAAATTATTCCAGAAATTACAGAAACAAATAAAGTATTTAAAAACCATTGACCATAATTCCAACCATCTTTATTAGTAAATAAATATTTATAGTTATCTAAAGTCCAATGTTTAGGAAAGAAATAAGACACAAATTGTCCGCCTTCTGCCCGAAAGCTTTGCAAAATTACAAAGATAATTGGTAACACCCATATAAAGGCCAAAATTGTCAAAATTACTTGTGAAGTAATAATTGCATGAAGTTTATTTTTTTTCATTATCCATTTACTCCTTGTAATTTATTCACTTTTTTAAACATTAACAACGAGAAAGTTGCCGTGAAAATAAAGATGATGATTCCAATGACTGACGCTAATGAATAATCTTGCGAATTAAGAGTTAATTGATATAGCCACGTAACTAGCAAATCAGTATCTCCAGCTCGATAGAAATTGGAATTAGTCGGTCCTCCACCAGTTAGCAAAAAGATAACATTAAAATTATTAATATTTCCAATAAATTGCTGAATTAACGAAGGCGCCATTACGAAAAGAATTTGAGGAAAAGTTATATTTTTAAAAATCTGAAATTTATTTGCTCCGTCTATCTGTGCTGCTTCAATTTGATCAGCACTTAAATTTTGCAAAATTCCAGTAGTCACCAGCATTGTTGCCGGCATCCCAACCCATAAATTAACTACTAAAACCGTCATTTTAGCTGTCATCCCATCGGTTAGAAAATGAATTGGCCCTGAAATTACACCCCAATTTTCTAATACACGATTAATAATTCCAGCGTCATTTAACATGTTGGCCCAAACTAGAAAAGAGATAAATTGTGGGATCGCCATTGTTAAAATAAAAATTGTACGATAAACTTTGTCACCTTTGATGCCTTTTGTATTAATCAACATCGCTAACATAATTCCTAAAATAAAATTAGAAACCGTTGCCAATACTGCCCAGATAAGTGTCCATCCTAAAACTGGTAAAAAAGTTTTGGCCATTGGGCCAGCAATTATATTGCCAAAATTCGATAAGCCAATCCATTTAAAAAGATGTCCTGGTGGCAAATGGGAATGATCATAATTAGTAAAAGCAACCGACATCGTATACACAATCGGTAGGACAGTAAAAAACAAAATGCCAATTATTGGAATCGCCATGAACAAAAGATATAAACGATCATTTAGTAATTCATTCCAATCATCTTTTAATGTTGGTAATTTTTTACCTTCAGCTTTTAATTGATATATTTTTCTAGCTGATTTTAAATTTATTCTATATAGATAAATTCCAATTCCAATAAGCATTACTGCTGATAATCCAAAAAGTAAAAACAGTAAAGAATTATCACCAGGTCTTGATACATAAACACCTAATTTGGAATCATAAATTTCACCAGCTTTTTTAGTTCCTAAAGTTACTAAGCCAATTAATGATTTAATCCCCCAAGAAAAAAACCAATAAATAAATCCGATTTCCGATATTAAGAAAAATAATCCTTTTAAAATTTGTTTATTTTTAATATTCGAAAAGCCCATTAAAAAATAAGATAATTTTGTGTCGGCATCTGCTTTGGAATATAGCTGTGTCAATGGAATATCGTTGACAAGATTATTTGTCTGTAATTTTTTATCTTTTTTAGTCAATTGTTTTCCTTTCATTATTCTTAATTAAATAAATTAAGAATAAAATTCCTAACAACTATTTTTAATTAAAAATACAATTTATTTCGTTAGAGATTTAGAAACTTGAATATCGAAATCCTTTAATTTTGGTAGCATTTGACTCTCATCAATTTTGCCCTTCCAAGTATCATTGAATATTGCATCCATTGGTGCCCAGAAATTATTTACTTGTGGAATTTTTGGCATTGGTGTTGAATAGGTACTCATTTTTGTAACTGCTTTAGCAAGTGGGTCTGCTTTTACTTCAGAAGAAGTTGATAACTTTTGAGATGAAGGGATGTAACCAATCTTATTGAAAATCGTTTTTTGAGATTCATCTGAAGTTAAATAAGCAGCTAATTTTGCAGCTTCAGCTGGATGCTTTGTTGATTTATTAACGACAAATAATTTAACTCCTAGAAATGCTTGTAGCTGTTTCTCTCCTGAACCGAAATCTACCTTAGGATAAACTGCCACTGCATAATTATCACCAAGTGCTTTTTGTACGTCTTGTTTGCTCCATGGTCCGCTCATAAATGCATCGACTTTTCCAGCTGCTAAGTCTTCAAGCGCACCAGCATTATCCTGAACAACACCAGTATTTTTAGTTTGTGCAGCTACCCATTTTAGAACTTGAACACCTTTTTTAGTGCCGAAAGTGGAACCCTTTGCTTGCTCGCCATTCTTACCAAACAAATAAACTCCATTAGTTAGGAAAGCTGGAGCCCAAGTATAGTTAGCCCCGCCTTCAGCAAAGTTAACAGCAATTTTGCCTTTTTGCGTTAGCGTAGTCCAATCTTTTACGTCATTGGCAGACAATTTACTTTTGTTATAGTAAAGAACTTGCGTTTCTACTCCATATGGATATCCATACTGTTTTCCTTTATAAGTCGCTCCAGAAACAGCTCCTTTTACTTGTGTTTTCTTTGTATCTTTTTGATAATCTGGTGAAACACGCAAAACTAGTCCTTGACTAACCAACCCCCCCAATTGATCATGGGGAACCATAGCAACATCGCCAGCTGTTGAAGCATCTTTTTGAAATGCGGGTGTTGTATCAACTGAACCAACTTTTTGAAATTTAATTTTAATATTTGGGTTTTTTGCTTCAAATTTTGCAACCAAATCTTTATAAGCTGAGTTATCAGCCCATAATTTAAGGGTTACCTTTTTTGAAGCGGCATCTCCACTTATACCAGCAATAGCTGAAACTACTATAGAAGATGAAAATGTAAACGCAGACGCTAGTGCAACTGCTTTAATTGTTGTTTTCTTCATAATATTCCTCTTTAATTTAAAAAATTTAAACATTGTTCATGTTTAACTTAATGATAAATGTAAACGCTTTCATTTACAAGAATAATCATCTTGTTTTTGACTGTTATCGATAACAACTTTGCAATTTGTTCACAATTAACTATTAAAATTTATTAAACTGTAAGCGTTTACATTTATACTTGATTATGTAAGGAGATAACATGCCAGAAATAACGTTAGAACATCTACAAAAAATATACCCGGGCCAAACTAAACCTGTAATATCAGACTATAGCCTTGATATTCATGACAAAGAGTTTGTTGTTTTCATTGGTCCATCTGGATCTGGAAAATCAACAGTATTAAGAATGATTGCTGGTTTGCATTCTATTAGTAGTGGTACCTTGAAATTTGATAATAGGGTAGTCAATGATGTCCATCCAAAAGATAGGGATATAGCTATGGTCTTTCAGGATTATGCTTTGTATCCTCATTTAAATGTTTATGAAAATATTGCTTTTCCATTACGCATAGCCAAGGTAGAAGCCCAGCAATTAGACGATCGAGTTAGACAAACTGCAGAATTAATGGGATTAAGTGAGTTTTTAGATCGTAAGCCAGCTGATTTATCTGGTGGCCAACGACAACGTGTTGCTATTGCAGGAGCCATTGTGCGCGGTTCTAAAATTTTATTAATGGACGAACCACTTTCTAATTTAGATGCTAAGTTGCGCGTTCAAGCGCGAAAAGATATTGCAGATATTCATAAAAAAATTGGTTCTACCACTATCTACGTAACTCACGATCAAGGTGAAGCAATGACTCTAGCTGATAAAATCGTATTAATTAATTTTGGTGATATCCAACAAATTGGTAGCCCAGAGGAACTTTATAATAAACCCGCCAATTTATTTGTAGCTACTTTTATGGGTAGCCCTGAAATGAATGTTTTTGAAGGTATTTTTGACGGAACATTTATCGATAATCAAAAAGGTTTGAAATTCAAATTACCAAAAGGTATTCTTACGAGATTTAAAAATAATAATATCAAAAAGGGCGAGCAACTTTATTTCGGTGTTCGTCCAGAAGATATTGATGCAAGTGCAATTGCTATCCAAACATATGATGATGATAAATTTACTGGCATTGTTACTCTTTCTGAATTAATTGGTGAATCTTCATTTATTCATTTTGATGTAGGTAATACAAAAGATATCGTTGCTAAAATTCGGACTGAAGACAAAAAACAAATTGGACAAGAAATTGAACTAACTATTAATATGTCGAAAGTTCATTTTTTCAAACACGATAAAAAACAAAAAAGAATAGGTCAAACTAATGAATAAAGCTGCTATTTATCATAGAACTGAAAGTGAATATTCCTTTTTATACAAGGATCGAGATCATCTTCGACTTCGTTTAAGAACTGCTAAAAACGATATTGCCAAAGTGGAAATACGTTATGGATATTTTGTTGAAGCATATTGGACTAAATGGTATTTAAACCCCGGATTACAGATGACTAAATATTTGAGTACAGATATTTATGATTACTGGACTGCTGAAATTACCGAACCATTAAATCACATGCCTGCGTATGCATTTATAATTACCGATAATAATGGCGAAAAAATTCTATATGGGGACCATGGAATTGTTGAATTAAGTGAAAAGAATTTAGCTGATACTCCCGCTAATTTTTTTCGTCTTCCGTATATGCATGATATTGATAGGGTACAAATTCCAGAATGGATTAAATCAACTGTTTGGTATCAAATTTTTCCTGAACGTTTTGCAAATGGTGACAAAAGTAATGATCCAAAAAACGTTAGGGATTGGGATTCAACAATCCATCCCCAGCGAGAAGATTACTTTGGTGGTGATTTACAAGGAATTATCGATCATTTAGATCACTTAGTTGATTTAGGAATTAACGGATTGTATTTAACACCGGTATTTAAATCCCCTACTAATCATAAATATGCAACAACTGATTACTTAGAAATAGACCCCGATTTTGGTGATAAAAATAAGTTTCAAGAATTAGTTTCCAAGGCCCACGATCGTCAAATAAAAGTCATGATTGATGCGGTCTTCAACCACAATGGGGGAGATAGTTTTCAGTGGCAGGATATTTTACGTAAACAGGAACATTCAAAATTTAAGGATTGGTTCCATATCCATTCATTTCCCGTTTATCAAAAACCTACTGAATTAGAATATCGGATCGATAAAAATTACGATACTTTTGCTTGGGATATAAATATGCCTAAATGGAATACTGCTAATCCCGAAGTGATCGATTATCTTTTAGATGTGGCAACATATTGGATTAAAGAATTTGATATTGATGCTTGGCGTTTAGATGTAGCTAACGAAGTTGATCATGCATTTTGGCGAAAATTTAGAACGGCAGTTGATAAAGTAAAGCCTGATTTCTTTGTTTTGGGTGAAATTTGGCATTCGTCACAACCTTGGTTAAATGGATATGAATTTGATTCTGTGATGAATTATTCTCTAACAAATGTTATTAATCATTTCTTTTTGCTAGATGATATGAATCGAGAACAATTTATTTCAGATTATAATGACCAAATTATGATGTATCGTGATCAAACCAATCAAGCATTATTTAATTTACTTGATTCTCATGATGTGCCGAGAGTAAAAACTTTAGCAAAAGAAAACATGAATAAAGTCAAGGCTGCTCTAACCTTTTTATTTTTGCACCCCGGAACTCCAGATATTTATTATGGAACAGAATATGCAATGACTGGTGATCAAGATCCTGATAACCGTAAACCAATGGTTTGGGACACAAAATTACAAGACTTAAACATGTGTCAATTTACCAAAGATTTAATTGCTTTTCGTAAAAATAACTACAAAATTTTAAGTGAGGGTTTGATTAAATGGGGAAATGATAATCAAAATTCGGCCGAAATTGAATTCATTAGATATTTAGATAATAAAATTATTCATTCTTATTTTAATAAGGGAAATAAAGATATTTTTGTTCAGGAAGGGGATATTTTATTAGGAAATGCCTACCAAAATCAAGATAACAAAATAAAAATACTACCGAATGGTTTTGTGATTTTAGGTGAATATTAGGAGAATAAATTGACTAGTCAAAAAGATAAATTTTGGTGGAAAAAAGCAATTGGATATCAGATTTATCCAATCTCATTTTTCGATAGTAATGATGACGGAATTGGCGATATTCGCGGAATTATTCAAAAAATAGATTATATTAAATATCTTGGTGTTGATTTAATCTGGTTGAATCCAGTCTATAGATCACCAAAGATTGATAATGGTTACGATATTTCTAATTTTCAAGAAATTGATCCTGATTTTGGTACCTTAGAGGATTTAAAAGAACTTATTGAATTATTACATCAAAATGGAATTCACTTGATTATGGATTTAGTAATTAATCATACATCTGATCAACATCCATGGTTTATACAAGCACTCCAAAGTAAAGACAATAAATATCATGATTACTATCATTGGGTTGATGGTGATGCTAATCATCTTCCAAATGATTGGGAAAATTGGAGTGGTGATTTTGAATGGACATTTGTTCCACATCTAAAACAATGGTATTTCCATATTTTTAACTCTAAAATGCCCGATTTAAATTGGGAAAACCCAAAACTAAGAGACGAGATTATTTCCATGATCAAATGGTGGCTGGAATTTGGTATTGATGGCTTTCGTTTAGATGCAATTTCACATATCAAAAAAATGCCATTTGATAATCTAATGGCCGATGTCCCTTCAGATAAGGATAAGTGGAGTGTTCACACTAATGTAAATGGATTTAAAGATTTTTTGGAATTAATCAAAAATGTCTTTTCTCAATACCCCATTTTTACAGTTGGTGAAGCATCCGGTGTGAGTTCTTCACTGGCTCAAATATGGACTGGCGAACAGGGTTATTTTAATTCTATTTTCGAATTGGAACACAATATTCATGATGAAACAGATTTAAATGGTCGACCAATTGGAAACCGTTTCCAATTCAAAAATATAATTGATCGGTGGCAAACCGACACGCGTAGCTTTGGTTGGATGAGTCCTTACTTGTCCAACCACGATAATCCACGAGCCCTACAAACTTGGGGAGACAATAAAAGTTCAAAATCCGCGAAAGCTTTAGCAACTATTTTATTAAGCCTTCAAGGAACTCCGTTTGTTTATTTTGGTGATGAAATTGGAATCCCATCTTTTAATTTTCAAAGTATTGAAGAAATTAATGATCCCGAAGCCCACATCAAATACGATTCATTAATTACTAAAGGAGAAAATCCGCAAGATGCATTGTCCGAAATTGGTGTTTGGAATCGAGATCAGGGTCGTTCTCCAATGCAGTGGAATAGCGATAAAAATGCTGGTTTCACTAAGGGTACACCTTATTTTAAAGTGAATCCATCGTATAAAAAAGTTAATGTGGAACAACAAATTAAACAAAATGACTCAACTTTGAATTACTACAAAAAATTAATTGCTCTCCGCAAGAAAAATAGTGCCCTGAATGACGGGGAATATTACGGCATTGAGTCTAACGACCAAAATATATTTGCATTTATCAGAAAAGCAAAAGATAAAACTACCTTAACTCTTGTAAACTTAAGCGAGAATCAAAATAAATTTGTTTTACCAGAGAAAATTTTAAATTTTAATTGGCATCCTTTAATTAATAATTTTATTGGAAATTTGAAAATCGAAAAGAAAATCAGTTTAAATCCATGGAACGCAATAATTTTAGAAAGTGATGATTATGAATAATTTAGAAATTGATCAAAAATATTATTATCAAAAAAATGATTTGGGTGCATTCTTCACTCCAGAAAAAACTATCTTTAAACTTTGGGCTCCAACCGCTACAAAAGTTGAATTAGTTGAATATGATAATCCTAATCAATCGCAATTAGATGGACAAATTAAACCAATGGATGTTAAAAACGGCGTTTGGTTCTTTGAATATCTAGGCAATCATTCTGGTATGATTTATACATTTAGACTTTATTTTCCAAACGGAATTCACAAAGAAACTTACGATCCATATGCTTTTGGGGCAATTGCAAATGGTAATCGTTCTGTTGTAATTGATTTTAGGCAAACACCCAAAGTTCCCTTGCTAAGCAATCCGGTAGATTCTCCTACAAAAGCGGTTATTTCTGAAATGCATGTTAGGGATATTACCGTAAATCATCCTGATGTTCCGACAGAATTAAAAGGAAGTTATTTAGGAGCAACTTATATCATTCCATATTTGAAAAAATTGGGAATTAATTATGTTCAATTTCAACCACTTGCTGATTTTGCAACTGTGGATGAATTACAAAAAAATACTTGGTACAACTGGGGATATGATCCACAAAATTACAATTTGCCCGAGGGTTCATACTCTACTAACCCACAAAATCCATACTCAAGAATTAATGAATTAAAAGAAATGATCACTCAATTTCATCAAAATGGAATTGGAATTATTATGGATGTTGTTTATAACCACGTTTATTTAACTGATCAAAACGCTTTTTCCGCTACTGTTCCAAATTACTATTATCGAAAAAATGCTGATGGTACTTTAAGTAATGGCAGTGGGATTAACAATGATACTGCTTCTGAAAATTTAATGTTTAGAAAATACATGACTGATTCTTTAAGTTTTTGGGCTAGAGAATATAAAATCGATGGCTTTCGGTTTGACTTACTCGGAATTCATGATGTTGAAACGATGAATCAAATCAGTGATCATTTGCATCAGATTAATAAGCATATTATTTTATATGGCGAAGGCTGGGAACTAAATACTGCTCTAGATAAAAATTTATTAGCTACCCAAAAAAATGCTGCAAAAATGCCAACTTTTGGTTTTTTTAATGATGAATTTCGAAACAGCATTAAAGGAGACGGCGATTCCAACATTGGCGGTTTTGTAAATGGGATTGAAGAAAAAGAAAATTTTGTTGTAAACGCTATTTTAGGAAAGGCTGAAAATGGTAGCTACGTCGCTCCGTCACAATTGATAAATTACGTAGAAGCTCATGATAATTTAAATTTAAATGATAAATTGTGGTTATCTTCACCTAAAGACGATTTAGTAACACATAGCCGAAGGGTTTTGTTAGCTACGTCCTTAGTTTTTTTATCGCGCGGTGTTCCATTTATTGAAATTGGTCAGGAGTTTATGCGCAGTAAATTAGGTAATTTTAATTCCTATAATGCAGGAGATTTTGTAAATGCTGTAAATTGGGGACTAAAAGAAAAAAATAGCGATCTTGTTGATTTTATTTCTAAAATCATTAATTTTCGTTTGAGTACTTCCTTAATTTCAAATAATTACGATGAAATTAAAGAGAGCACTGATGTTATCAAATCCAGTAATGGGCTAATTGTTTTTGAATTGGATCAAAAATATTTAATTGTTATAAGTAATGGTCCCGACTATAAAATACCAGAAAAATATTTTAAATATAATTCGATTAGATTAGCTTCTGCTGACGATGGGGTAAGGATTCAAATTTTCCAAAAGGATATTATTTAAGTATGAAGAATTTAAAAATTTTAACGATCGGAATTGCATTTGGAAATCTAGTTTTAGCCATTCTAATTAGTGTTTATGGTTTAAAAACATATACCGAGTTTATTTCAAAATATAAGACTTCTTTATCAAAAACTGAATCTCAAAAACTTTGGTTAGACGTTACTTCCAATCACACTCGTATTTTACAAGTTATTTTAATATCTTTATTTTTATTATTTACTGCTCATATCATGGCCATTCTTTTATTTCGTTCTTATAAACAAAAATTGTCCCCTTTAATTTTAGGAATTTTTTCAATAGTATCCTTCTTTATTTTAGGTGCAGTTATTGTTTCACCATTATTATTTATAAGCGCTGGACTTCTATTTTATCAATTATTCAAATGGAAAAAAACAGGATTTAATAAGGATATACAGGCAGAAACAATAAAAATAAAATAATTTTATTTTCTAATTGTTTGTCCTTGAATAAAATTAGTATCTACTAAAACGGGTTCTGGAATATTACCAGTTAAAATCCAATTTAAAATAATTTTAGATAAAACTTCACCAATTTGATTAATATTTTGCTCAATTGTAGTTAATAACGGATAAGTAACTTTGTTAATAAAAAATCCGTCGAAGCCAATAATCCCAAAATCTTCCGGAATATTTAATCCCAATTCTCTAGCGGCACGAATTACACCCAGTGCAATTCTATCGGTACCAGCAATTATCCCCCCACCCTTTTGCAATAAATCTGGGTTTTGATGTAAAAAATTGCTAACAAACGAAGATGAATTTTTCATTCGATAAATATTAACTGGTAAATTATGTCTTTTCATTACATCATTAAAACCTTGTTCTCTTTTTTTTGCAAATGTTTGGTCTAAATCGATTCCTAAATAACTAATTGGTGAGTACTTAGCATCAATTAGTTTTTTTGTAGAAATGGTAGTACCACTTAAATTATCGCTATCCACAAATGGAATATCATAATTGTTTTCCCCGAATAAAACGACTGGTTTATCAAAAGAATTCAGCCACGGAATATCTTTATCTCGAAAACCAATTACAATATATCCATCAGTTTGATCATCAAACTTTTTATCAGTAGATACTTTTAATGAATACCCTTTTGTTTCTAAATATCTAGAAGCTCCTAAAATCAATTTTGTAAAATATGGATCTGTAGTTGTAGTATCTTCTAAAACAAGCAACGTAATTGATAAAAATTTATTATTTGAAAGTGCCTTGGCATTATGATTAGGAGTATAATTTAATTCTTTAATTGCTTGTAAAACTAGTTCGCGCACTTCCTTGCTAACTGCTTCTGGATGATTAATAACACGTGATACTGTCATTCTAGATACGTGTGCTTTTAAAGCTACATCATTTAAAGTTTTCATATACTTTTATTTTATAATAGATTTTTTATTGTTTTAAAGAATTTTATGTAAAGAAAAAATCCTAATTTAATTAGGATTTTTTGATAGATACTATTTCTTAAGAGCGCTCCACTTCCATTCAGTGAATTCAGGAATATCAATTCCTTCGTTACGAGTAACTTCGAAATGTTTATCAAGAGTTTTGTTCATTTCTTCAATAAATGGTTTTGCTTTTGAGTCGTCCAATACACCTTTAGAAACAAGTGCATTAACAGCATCAATTGCTTGATGGAAACGATCAAGTTCTGAATAGACACGCATATCATAGGTAGTGGTAATATCACCATCTTCACGATAACCGTGTGGCAATAGGTCACCAGCATGTCCACGTTCGTACCAGAATGATTCAATTAATGGCTCAAAGCCATGGAAACCAAATACTACAGGGGTTCCAGCGGGGAAGAACTTATTGAATTCTGCATCTGATAATTCACGCTCTTGATTTTTCTTACCATTCTTCTTTTGCAAACGAAGTAATTCAACCACGTTTACATAACGGAATTTAACTTCTGGGAATGCTTGATTTATTAGCCAAAGGGCACCAAGTGTTTCAATAGTTGGTTCAGTACCTGCAGAAGCAAATACAATATCAACATTTTCATCATTTGAAGTTGATGCCCAATCAATATTAGCTAATCCTTCAGAAACTAACTTCTTAGCTTCATCAACGGTAAACCATTGTTGACGTGGTTGCTTTGAAGCAGTAATCAAATTAATCTTATGACGTTCTGAGAATGCACGGTCCTGAACGGCAAGCAGAGTATTTGCATCAGCTGGGAAATATTCGCGGATATAATCTGCTTTCTTTTCAGCTAATGAAGTGATTAGACCTGGATCTTGGTGGGTATATCCGTTATGGTCTTGTTGGAATACAGTTGAAGTTGAAATTAAGTTTAATGATGGATAATCATTACGCCATGGTTGTTCTGAAGCATGACGCAACCACTTATAGTGTTGAGTAAGCATTGAGTCTACAACGCGTAAGAATGATTCATATGATGAGAACACACCAACACGACCAGTTAGAGTATATGCTTCTAACCAACCTTCAGCTTGGTGCTCTGAAAGTTGTGCATCTAAAATACGTCCTTCTGGGGCTTCATATTGGTCATTTGGTTTTTTAACTTCTTCCATCCATTGACGTTCAGTTGAATTAAACAAAGACCACAAACGATTAGACATGGTTTCATCTGGTCCAAATACACGGAAACGCTTTGGATTTAATTTCATAACTTCTTCTAGGTATCCAGAAAGAACATTCATGTCCATGTTACGATTTCCGTCGGCAAATTCAGTACCACGATTTGCTTCACTAATTTCATTAGCAAATTTAGTCCAATCAGGGCGATTTAGATCTGAACGATCTGCTCCACCATTAGCAATTGGATTTGCACCCATACGCTTGTCTCCCTTAGGGGCGATTGCAGCGATTTCATCTTTTAGAGAACCATCAGCATTGAATAGTTCTTCTGGTTTATAAGAATTCAACCATTCTTCAAATTGTGGAAGTTCATCCATTTTGCGAGATGAGAATGCCAATGGTACTTGGTGAGCACGGAATGAGCCTTCAATTGGATCTCCAGCTTCATTAAACTTAGGTCCACCCCATCCTTTTGGCAAACGAGCAATAATTAATGGCCATGCTGGAACAGTTCCGTCTTGATACTTACCGTTTTCACGAGCATCTTTTTGGATAGCTTGAATATCTTCAATAGCTTTATCGAATACTTCAGCAGCTTTTTTATGATAGGTCATGTAATCATGAATATCATCATTTTCAATGAAACGAGGTGAATAACCAAAACCTTCGAATAACTTGGTTAATTCTTCGTCGGACATTCTAGACATGATAGTAGGATTTGAAATCTTGAATCCATTTAAATCAAGAATTGGCAAAACGGCACCATCATTTTTAGGATTAATAAATTTAATTGAGTGGTAGGCGGTCATCGCAGGACCAGTTTCAGTTTCACCATCACCAATTACAGTAAATCCAATATAATCTGGATTATCTAAAATAGCACCAGTTCCATGAGAAAGTGAATATCCTAATTCACCACCTTCATGTAATGATCCGGGTGTTTGAGCAGTCATATGCGAACCAATTCCACCAGGGAATGAAAAACGCTTGAATAACTTTGCCATACCGGCTTCATCTTGAGTAATTTCAGGGTAATCTTCGGTGTATGATCCATCAAGATATGAATTAGTAACCATAACTTGTCCACCGTGACCGGGACCACCAATATAAAATGCATTCAAATCATACTTATTGATTAAACGATTAGCATGTGCATAAATAAAAGTTTGACCAGAGATAGTTCCCCAGTGTCCAATTGGCTTTGCTTTAACATCTTCAGCAGTGATTTCTTTGCCAGTTACTGAAAATAGAGGATTGCTCTTTAAGAAAATCATTCCAGCAGATAAGTAATTAGTTGCACGCCACCACTTATCGACAAGAGTTAGATATTCTTCAGAATTAAAATCTACCATGATAAAATAATTTCTCCTTCTTTATTGTGAAATCCGTCACGGGACCTACACAATTACATTTTTAATTATACCTAAAAAATAGCGTCTTGTAACGGTGCTTGTTGCAAGATAGAACCTTATAATCGTTCAAAAAATGAATTTTATTTGCGCTTTTTAGAATATAAATCTTCTTCAATAATGTATCTTGGACGTTGTTTTACTTCATTGAATATTTTTCCTACATATTCGCCTACATCTGAGATTGATACTAAATTAATACCGCCAATAAACAAAATAGCTGTCATTATAGGAAGTCCAACCAATATTGGTTTCTCCTTGGAAATAACGAATAATTGAATAAAATAAAACAATTAAGGAAGCTATGATTACAAGTAATCCCATATTTCAAATAAATTGTAAGGGCTTAGTTGAAAATGAAGTAATTCCATCGATTACAAATTTAATCATTTTCGTAAGCGAATACTTCGATTTTCCAGCAATTCGCTCATTACGTTTAGAAAATAATTGAGCAGTACTTTTTTAAATTTACTATCTATTTGCCGGTCGTTTCGAACTCCGTAAACAATATCAAATCCCTCGTGATAAGCATCTACCATCTTTTCAATTGCCCCTTACATCATCCTGTAAATCAGCATCAATTGAAACAATCATATCGGCATCATGACTTGCAATATTCAAACCTGCTAAATCAGCTGGCTGATGTCCAAAATTACGAGAAAATGAAATACCTGAAACTTATTGTGGGTTTGTTTTATTAGCTTCTAACACTAAATTCTAAGTTTTATATTTTAATCCATCATTAACAAATAATATTTGTGAATCTTTAGAAACTTTTTTACTATTAATCAACTTATTCAAAACTTCTTTTAATTTTGAAATTGTAAAGGGTAATGCTTCTTCCTCGAAATAAACTGGAATAACAATTGTTAATTTATTTTTTATTTAAATTCGCTCCTTTAAGTTTCGACAATCCAATAGATGCTAACAAAATTGCTTGAGGCATAAATTGCATCATATACCGAGGTTTTCCACCTTCAAAAATGGTTAAAAATAGGAGGCCACCAAAAAAAGCTAAATTAATTATATTAATTTTATCGTTAAAATCGTTGCGGAATAAAAATATCAAGTAACCCACAATTATGGTTATATAAATTATTTGTAGCCAAACGGCAAAAATATAATAGTGATTTTTTTCTGTATAAATAAATAAATTTCTAAATTTAGAAAGAAAATAATTATTTTCTAATTTATCTTTTAATGGGTTGTAATAAGTAGTTATAGTATTTTCCGTATAATTCCAACCAAAAGTACCATCATAAATTAATCCATTAGTTTTAATTTTTAAATGCCTAGCAAAACTTGCCGGTGTATATTCCTTAATTCTTCTTTTTATATCTGCAATTGCAACTTTTTTATCAGTAATCGGTAATCCTAATTTTTTAGATTCAGCATCAAGACCTGCTCTTAAATCCATTTGATCAGTTCCGTTAGAAGTTAATCCTAAATCTAAAAACCAATAAATAGTAGCATTTTGATTTTTAGCAATCGGGACTATATTCTGATGGTCAATCATTGTTTTAAAACCCAAAATCGACACAACTAGGGTTACAAAAGTAATAGATATTATTTTAAAATTCTTAATAAGATCCTTTTTTACTAAGATTGTTTTTAAAATCATTACAATAAAAAAAGCAATATAAATTATGACAATTGTTGGCCTAATTATATATCCAAGAGCTACTAAAAATCCCAATAATATCAACGGCATGTTTGAGGGTAAGGTAGAATCTTTTTTGAAAATTAGAAAAATTAAATAGATTGCACCGGCCGTTATTGGCAAAGTCATGGGATCGGTGTACATCGTTACAAATTGCGGTGTAAAGCCTAAACTTAATGTGAATAGCCAAAAAATAATATCAGCAATTTTTTTATCGAAAAATCGTTGGCCTATTTTATAACTAATCCAAATAGCAATATCAACAATCAATATATTTATTATTTGTAAAATCCAAACTGCATTTGATTTAAAAATAATATAAAAAAATTTTTCATATAAAAATAAAAAAATATTGTTTATATTTAATGATAAATATTGACTAATTTGTTTGACGCTATCAATTTCAACAGCTCCTCTAAATACTGCCGCTGCATCACTTCTCAACATTAAAGTAGTTGAAATAATAATTAAAAGTTGAAAAATAACCATTAATCCAACAACATATTTTTTATATTGATTTATTTTTCGAAAAATACGTAAAGTAATATTTTTAAATTTAATTG
>JAITDY010000041.1 GCA_031282325.1 Lactobacillaceae bacterium
CCGGGACCATAACTAACGGTTTCATAGTTTTATTTTGTTTAGATTTTGCAAATAACGTAAGAACAATTACAAGTCCCAATGTTGCTCCTCCTCCACCAAGATAAACAAACATATCCATAAATGGAGTAGTAACGATATTTTCTAAAAATTTATGTGCTTGATAATTTTTTAAATTATTAGCCATCATATTTAAATAAATTGGTCCCATGATTGCACCAGTAATATTCCCACCATGAACACCTACAAACCAAAATAATGAAGTCAAAGTAGCTACAACAATTACCCCAATTAACGATCCGCCAAAGGATTCTAATGGCTTGCCTAATAATGTTTCCATCATATTATTAATTGAATGCAAATCAGTTTTTGCTAACAATGTTGCGACTAAATTCCAAAAAACTAGAATTACAAATCCGGGAATTAGGGCCATAAAAGAATTTGCAACTGCTGGTGGGACGGTATCCGGCATTTTAATTGTAATTTTATGTTTCACAAAAAACGTAAAAATTACTGATGAAATAACTCCAACTAAAATTGCACCAAATAATCCATTACTGCCCAATTGTCCAAAATCAATTCCAGTACTGAAAGTTTTTTTATCTAGTTGAGTAACAGCTAATGGCAAAGTAACGATATATGATGCTAAAGCAATTACCGCACTAGAGAATCCATCAACACCCTTTCTTTGTGCATAATTATATGCAATTCCAAATACGGATACTAGGGCCATAATGCCGAAACTGGCATACCAAATTTTAACTAGAAAATCAGCAAATCCCTGCCCATCACCAGCTAAAAATTGAGCCCATTTGTCTTTTGTTGGATCAGTTGCGGTAGGGAAATTTTTAATTATTAAGGCTAATGATCCAACCATAATAATTGGCATAACCGCCGCAATCCCATCCCTAATCGAAGAAAGCACATTGTTAGTAGCTAATTTAGAACCAAATGGAACCAATGTTTTTTCTAATTTTTTCATTATATTATCCATTGTTATATTCTCCAATAATTATCTATTACATTATTAATATATTATTTTTAAACAAAAAAATAGGCCGGTTGGCCTATTGTATATACCAATAACTATACCAATTTAAAAAATGGTTGGTTTATTAAAAAAAATATTGTTGACTATTTTCTAATTACATATAAATTATTATCTTGTTTATAGATTTGATAATAAAAATCGTCTACCTTTAAATTTTCCATATTTAAAGGTATTACTTTTGGATCAAAACCTTTAATGTTCTGGGGCATTCCATTATTTAATGTATTAAATAATAATAAATTAGGCCAGTACAGCGACTCATTATTAGGAACTAATAGCGATAGGATTGGATAATTGGCAACTGAATTATTAAATACTGGTGAATTTTTAAATAAGGTATTTAAATAAATATCATTTGTGGTATTGTCAATTTGATCTTTTAATTCTTGTACTAAAATAATGCTTTGTGTTTGAAAGGCAATTTTATTTGCATTCAAAGATGATGCATATACAAAAGGAAAAATCAAAATATAGTAACTAAGAAATACAGTAATTATTTGTGTTGGCATTTTAAATATCGTTTTTGTATTAATTGAAATATTATCTAATAATAAAATAATTGTAATTACCATAAAAATTGCAAACCCGTAAGCATAACGTGGTTGATATTTAGCTAATTGTTCAACAAAAATCAAAAACACGCCATATGAGAAAATTGCAGCTAATACCAAATACATAATTGCATAAACAGCTGCTTTCAAAAAAAGAAATTCGGGCTTTTATGACAGACACAGTTACGAAAATTATTAACAAAACTACTGACAATATAATCCAAATTTTTGCACTTTGATTATAAATAGATTGAAAATATATTTGATAATTATTTATGAATGTTTGATATAAGTCTTTAAATTCAGCAATTTTGGTCATATTGCCTCTACCTGAAATTAATTCTGGATTGAATGAAGTTTCAACTACGTATAATAAAGTGGCAATTATATAAACAATTGCACTTAAAAAAATTATTAAAATCACGTTTTTTATTTGTTCACCGGCGAGTAAATCTTTTAAAATAAGGGCTAATACCATTACAATATAAATTCCAGAGGATGCCTGATAAAAATTAAACATTAAAAGTAAACTAATAATTGAAATTACAAAAAATATATTTTTCTTTTTCCACCAAAGGAAGGGTAGAAACGAAAAAAGTAGGCTAAACGCCATAAATGGGCTATCGAATTTGAAACTAATTGCTTGTAAAAACCACGGATTTAATCCGATTAAAGTAGAAAATATTGATGGAAGTATATCAAGTTTCTTCGTTAGTGAATAAAGGACAATAATACTGGTGATTGCTAAAATTATTGCCGTTAAAATATTTGGCCAAATCCCTGCGTCTACTAAATGCTTACTTCCGTATATAATCCACGAGGTTATTTCACTGCCCCAACGGGAATAAGATTTAGCGAAATCGGTAACCCCAGTTCTTTGTCGAGCAATATCATCTATATATGGGTAATTGATTATTCCAATAGATAAAATTGCTATTAAATAAATAGAAAAAATTATAATTATTGATAACTTGTTTTTATTAAAAAATTTCTTAAATTGGATTTTATACGTTTCCATATATATATTTCACGTCAGCTGAACATTACTTTAAAAAAACTTAAACTAATGTTCAGCTAAATACTGCCAATCTGGGGCAACAATCACCCCGACTGCTTTTTCACCGGTATGCACACCAATCAACGATCCAATAATTCCACGATCGATATTAATTACATCTTTAATTTTTTTTGCATTATCGGCCCATTCATCTGCTATTAATGTATTGTTAGCATCTACGACTGTAATTCTTTTCGGAAAATTAATGCTGGGAACAAAATCAGCTAATTGCTTTTCAATCCAACTCCATGCTCTTTTCATTTGCCTTTCTTTTCCAATAGCAACAATTTTTCCTTCTGAATCAAAAGTTAAAATTGGTTTAATACTTAAAATGCCAGCAACAATGGCAATTCCACCACTTAATCTACCAGTTCGTTTCAAGTGAGAAATATCATCAACCACAAAAAAGACTTTTGATTGATCTCTTAAAATTTCCAATTTAGCTAAAATTTCTTCTAAACTTTTATTTTGCTTAGCCATATCAGCCGCCAGTAAGGCTTGATCGCCCTCAGCTATCACTGTTATTTTAGAATCCCAAACAGTTATATCTAACCCTTCAAATTGATTGGCTAGATTGATAACATTTTGATGCATACCAGAAATTCCAGAGGACATTGTAATGAAAATAGCACTGTCATAACCATCTTTTTTTGCCGTTTCAAAAGTTTTTAGAATATCAGCTGGTGAAGCTTGGCTAGTAGTCGGCATTTCCTTATTAGAATTCATATCTTCATAAAATTTTGCAAGTGTCTTCCAATCAGAATCATATTTTATTTTTCCATTAAAAATAATGGGGACCGGAACTTCATAAATTTTATACTTGTTTTTTAGTTCACTTGGAATATAACTGGAACTATCAACAATAACAGCTATTTTACTCATTAGAGATTCCCCAATAATTTTTTATAATCGTATGAAAAGAAAAATCCGATCGCTTTAGGTCCTGTGTGAACTGCAATAAACGGCGACACAATTCCCTGAGACACTTCAATATCTGGCCATAAGGAATGTATGGTGTTTGCCCATTGATCAGATAATTCTCTATTTTCAGTATCAATAATATCCACTCTCATAGGAAGACTAGACTGTTCGACAGCTTTTTTTAATTTAGTTTCAATAAATTGCCATGCTCCACTCATTCTTCGCGCTTTTCCAATCGCAATAACTTTTTCATCTACAAAACTTAAAATTGGTTTAATATTTAGCATTCCAGCTAGCATTGCTTGACCACTTCCGATTCGACCAGTTCTTTGCAAATGTTTAATTGAATCAACAACGATTAAAGTATTTGTAGATCCGCGTAAAATATCTAATTTATTGATAATTTCTTCTTTGCTAAAACCTTTTTTAGACAATAGAGAAGCATAGACTGCTTGATTCCCAGAACCTAATCCGGCAGTCTGCGAATTCCAGACAGTAATATCAAGACCTTCAAAATCGCTAGCTAAATTATTAACCGTACTATAGGTTCCAGATATACCTTGAGATAAAACAACAACGATTGCTTGTGGATAACCATCATCTTTAACCTGATTAAAAACATCTAAAATATCAGTCGGAGCTGGTTGAGAAGTTGTCGGCAATTCTGGCGAAATTTCTTCAACTTCTTCAAAGAATTTATGATAATTATCATTTTTATAATCAATATCATGTACCACTTTATTGCCAAAAATAATTGGATCTGGAATTACATAAATATTATTTTCTTTTAATTGTTCATCAGTTAAGTAACTCGAACTGTCTGTTATTACTGCAACTTTTTGCATTAGTTATCTCCTAACAACTTTTTATAATCATACGACCAAATAAAACCAATGGATTTTTCGCCAGTATGGACAGCAATAAATGGACCAATTTTACCTCTAGTGATTGTAACTTCTGGCCATTTTTCGTGAGCCATTGCGGCCCACTTATCTGACAACTCTGAATTGTTTGCATCGATAATATCTAAATGAATTGGTTTTTGAGTAGAAACTAATAATTGACTAAAATTTTTTTCAATATATTGCCAAACACCATTCATTTGTCGAGCTTTACTAATTGCTACAATTTTTCCATTTTCAAAACCTAAAATGGGTTTGATGCTTAGCATTCCCGCTAACAATGCTTGTCCACCACTTAATCGGCCGGTTCTTTGTAGATGTTTAATAGAATCTACAGCTATATATACTCCGGTTGAAGATCGTAATTCTTCTAACTTTTTTATAACTTCAATTTTATCTAAACCTTTTTTTAATAGTCCAGCAGCATAGAGTGCTTGATTACCGGATCCAATCGTGGCAATTTGCGAATCCCAAACTAATATATCTAAATCTTTAAATTCTTCTGCTAGATTTTTCACGGTTTGAAAAGTACCTGAAATTCCAGATGACAAGGTCACCGCAATTGCTGAATCATAACCATCCTTTTTTACCTTTTGAAAAATTTCTAATATTTTCGCTGGTGCTGGTTGAGACGTTACCGGTGGCTTAGGTGCATTATTTAATTGTTTAAAAAAATCATCCTCAGATATAAAGTCAGATTCATATTTGACAGTTTTCCCAAAAATAATCGGATCATCAATAACATAAATATTATTTTCAAAAATATCCTCTGGCAAAATATAATTAGAACTATCAACAATTACAGCTGTTTTATTTTCTTTTTGTTTATCAACCACGAATTAAACCTCCTAAGGTTATTCCAATAAAAGCAGTAATTAATCCACTAAAGTATATTATAGGGAAATATGGTCCTTTTTGGTTTGTCCCCTCAACACTCATTGTTGAAAAAGTGGTAAAACCGCTGATAATGCCTAATGTTATAAAGGGATCATTAATTTTTAATCCAAATAAAATTCCAGCAATAAAAGAACCAAAAACATTAATTTGCCATATGCGGGTAAAATTTTTATTTAAATTATGAAATTTTTTTATCCAAAGGTGCCGTAATACTGCGCCGATTCCACTACCAACACTAATTAAAAATAAACTAAGCATAAACCTTACCATGTATCTTTCTAGCAACTTTGGTCATTAAAATTCCACCAAAAATACTGATTATTAAAAAAAGAATTGTTTTCAATAAATTTTTTTCAGTATTAAACAAAATCATAATTGTGCTAAAACTAGTAAAAGCGCCCAATACACCGGTTTTTAAAAATGATTGCCAATAATTATTAAAATCAAATTCAGATACAAAAGCCAATATAAAAGTTCCAAGTAAATTAATAATCGTAATTGATAAAAGTTGATTATTAATAAATATTGTATTCAAAAAAATTAAACGCAATAGTCCTCCTGTAATCCCACCCAAGAAAACCACTAAAATAATTTTACCTTCCTCTTTTAATTTCATATAAACATTTTATAACTTGTTAAAATTAAAAGATATGAAAAAAATATATAACATTCTTATATTTGGAATTTTAGTGGTTGCAATCATTTTCTCTGCAATTTTTTTAAGTGGACAATTAAATGAAAGAAAAAATATTTCTAATAGCTCTTCTACTTCTTCTAAAAAAACATTATCCGAAAAAGAACTCGCCAAAAAACAAAAAGCAATTGATAATGCCTATAAAAAAACACAAGCTGAAGGGGAACAATACATTAAAGAAGCTCAGGCAATTAATCCATATAAAACTGACGTTGTAATCAGAAGTTCTAATAGTTACCCGGCTTCCGCCTTGGCTTATGCACCTGATACATCCAATCATTATGATGATATTTTACAAGTTTATGTGGCTCCCCAATCACAAGCTAAATTATTAGATGACACAAAAAAAGCCATTAGTTTTTGGAACGATCAAAATGGATCAGAAATTGCCAAAATGGTAAATAGTCCGCAAGACGCTGATGTCATTGTAGAGTTTTCAAGTGAGGAGCAAAAATTGAATTTGCCAAGCGATAAGGGCGGATTAACCTATTACAATGTTGAAGGAAGTTTGGGGAAAAATTCTTATATTTTAATTCATGAAGATTTAGATCCTTCAGTAGCTAATCAAGATGTTGTAGTAGCTCACGAAATGGGGCATGCTTTAGGACTAGCACATAGCGAACCGGACGATTCCACTCAAGCCACCGATGAACAACATTGGGATTTAATGAACACTATCGTAAATACACATACTCCTTATTCATTATCTGAATATGATAAATTAGCACTCAAAGCCGCTAAACAGTTTTATCCCTTAGCCTATAAAAAATATTTAAAATAAAAAACCTTGTTACTAACAACAAGGTTTTTTATTTATCGCCAACTACGAAGATCATATTATAAATAGTCCATAACTTAGGAGAAACTTCCCTATTGCTATTTAAAATATCTGGCATTATATTCTTCAAAATATATTGAGTACTAGCCATATCAGAAAATTCCTTTAATAACTGAAGCGAATTTTCAAACATGTCCAAGTAAACCTCTTCCGGATTATTTTTATTCAATTCTCCAAAAGCTTCATAAACCAAATCAAACTTATCAGCAATCGATAAAATCTTCCCTTCCAATGAATCATCTTTTCCTTCAAGTAATCTTCTTAAATAGGCTTCTTGAAATTGGGTGGGAATTTCTGTTTTTACGAAACTTTCAATTAAAGATGTTTCCACATTACCTAGCATTTCTCGTAATTCATGAGTGAAATATTTAACCGGAGTAGATATGTCACCAATAAATCGTTCTGCATAATCATGATTTAGAGCTTTTTCATAAAGCGTTTTCCAATCAACCTTATTCCCAGCTTGTTCTTCTACATCCCCTAAAAATTGGGCAATCTGAGCTACCTTCCACGAATGTGATGCAACTGAATGGGGTTGGAATTTAAAGACCCCGGGCGCTCTATTGATTAATTCTAAATTATTCATTCCCATAAAATACTCGTGCATGCTCATAAAACATACCTCCTTAAAATATTGTTATTAATTTTACTATATTTCTAAAAAGTAAATTTCAGCAGAATAAATTTCTAGTGCATAGATATTTTTTAATTTAATTTTTTTCGGAGTAGCTCCATAATACCAATCAGTAATTGCTTCAGTTTTTAAAAGTTTTTTCTTTGGATCGTATGCAACTATTTTGCCAGCTTCTAGAAAATCTTCACCTTTTAAATTAAATAAAGCAATTCTCTGATTTTCAGCCAAATATTCAAACAAGGCGTCTTGGTCTGAAAAATCTTTTAGCAGTTCATATTGTTTTTGAACCCCAAATAAATCGATATTATTTTTAGTCGAAAAATCATACCTCACTTGGAAACGTTTTAAATAATCAGTATTTTTCTTAATTTTAAATATTTGTTTTTTATTT
>JAITDY010000025.1 GCA_031282325.1 Lactobacillaceae bacterium
AAATTTAAGTTGGCCTATTAAATTTCAGAATACTTCAAAAGTTAAAAAAAATTCTTTTTTTGTTTTGAATGATAATCGAAGTATTACACTTGATAGTCGAACTTATGGCTTTGTCGAGCAAAAGAATGTCTTAGGAATTGTCCAAGCATTGCCTTTTGATAAAAATGCTGAAAATATAAATGGTAATAAAAAAGAATTTTTTAAAAAATAATGTTTCACGTGAAACATTATTTTTTATTGATAAAAAATGCAAAAACCCAATAATCTAAAACCATTTGTAAATAATTACTAAGTTTAGATTATTGGGTTTTTGCATTGATTAATATTTTATTTAATAATTTGATTTACTATTTCCACAGCTTCTCGTAAAGTTACCGTATTAACACCTGGCCGAGGAATTACTGTTTCAAACCATTTTAGACCTTCGTGTGGAATTCCAAAGCTATAAATCCCTTTAATAGGTTTATTCTTGGAGTTAATTAGATTAAAAGTATTTCGGTCTATTTCGATTGCTGATAATTCAATTGATTCTTTATCTTTTTTAAGAATCGTGGATTTAATTAACCCTTTATTTAATAAATTTTTTTGCAAATTAGAAGAAACGTTGTTAATGTCATTTGAAAAAAGCCGAGCTTCAATCAATTGTTTTGATAATATTTTTTCATCTCTAAGGCTAGATGCAATAAATATTTTATTTTGATTATCAGTTTTAACAAAAATACCAGGACCTAGGACATTTAGAATTCCAGCTTTGATTAAAGCACGCATTTGTTCAATTCTTTCAACCGGAGGGCCTACACTTAACAATACGTTAATCGGGGTAAATTCATGTAAGAATTTTTTAAATTCTTCAGGTCTGAAATAGTCATGTTCTACAATAAAACGAACAGTATCACGGATATCTCTCAATATATCAAATGCACCAGCAAATGGAGCTTGAACATTGTTTAAGTATGCATCTTCAATATCTTTGGACAAATAAGAGATAAACCACTTATTTAAATTCTTTTTTCTTGAAACAAGAGATGAACTGTAAAGTAATTTTTCCCAATCCCATATTTGATCTGCCGGAATGTTAAATTTTGTTGCAATATCTTTAAAATTGGAAACATCAGAAGTTTCTAAATCTTTAGCAAAAAGCTTGTTCTTACTAAAATTTGTATAATGCTTATATTGAATTTCTTTGTTAAATAATTGAAAAAAATCTGAATATGAAATTTTCCTATCTTTATCAATTATTTTTTCTAAATTATCCTTAGTAAAGAACTTCGGATGATATAATTCCGAAGGTCCTTTTACATTGACTCCTCTGGCATGGATAGGCATCCCGCCCCTAGAACCAACATAAATAATCGGTTCATTTTTAGATTTTTTATAAACCAATTCATTTTTATTGTTTTTAATAAATTCACCACCTCTTCCGATGGTTAAAGCAGCCATATAATCAAAGAAAGATAAACCTAATCCCCGAATAATCACAGGTTCTTGAGCTTTAATTCTATCTAATTTGGCCTCAGAAGGCCATCCGGGTTTAATATATGTTAAATTATTTTTTTTAGCAAAATTATTAAATTTCTTTTCCTCATTATTTAATTTGTTTTTAGAGTGACCCAAAGCCATTATTACTTCATCTGATTCCCAACTATTTTCTGGGTTTTTGGTTGAAATAATAAATTTTTCTTTATTTTTAGCAATGTCATTAACATAGTCTTGAATATACAAAATTGAAGTATTTTCAGAATGTTTTTTAATTATTTCTTGAAAAAACCAAAGTGAATAAACTCCCATTAATCCCCTATACGAGTAATCGTTTGGGCCGAGTTTTAATTGTTTTTTATATATATCCAGTTCTGGCCTTGAATTAATAAAATCATTTGCAGTGCCATTACTTAGCCACTCATACATATTCAAACCATTATTTATTAAACCGACATTTTGAATGGATTTATCTACAAAAAGGGATATTTGAGATGTAATTGTATTCATTAACATAAATTTGTTATATGGAATGAATGGATCCCAGACACGTCCACCAATACTGTATGGATCATATAACCTAATGTTTAAGTTTAAATTCTTATTTTCAATACCTTTTGAAACAAGCCTATCAAGAGTCGCCAATCCTCGAGGACCAGCACCGATAATTGTAATATTCATAATTTTCTCCGTAAAAAAAGAAAAAACCTATTTATTTAAATGGCTTTTTTGTCTTTTTTAAATTTTTATTTTTTGTTGAAGATTTCTTTTTTGAAATAATTTTTTTATTATTTTTAGAATCTGAATCTTCTATATGATCTTCATGCTTAATTTTATCAAAGTATTCATTTTTATTGGATAAATTGGATATCGCTGAAGGTTCTTTTTCGGTTCTCATTAAATATTTAGAAATTGGAGCTGCTAGTCCTCCTCCTAATATTGGAGCAATTATATAAACCCACAATTGTCCCAAAGCACTTGAATTTCCCGAAACCAAAGCAGGGGCTAAGGCACGGACCGGATTTAAAGAAGCACCAGTAAATGGCTGAAAAACAAAAATTAATGTCGCTATAGTTAAACCAATCGATAGTCCATCGAAACCCTTATTTCCAAAACGAGTTTCAGTTAAATTTAAGAAAATAGTTACTAAAATAAAAGCAGCTATTAATTCAATTAAAAATGAATAAAGAATTTGGTTAGGAACAAAACCAACTTCTCCTACCCCGATTCTTTTAACGAAATCACGAGCAGTTAAATTAGGGTTATTTGTAGAAAGTTGAACTGCAAACGTTTTTACATAACTAGTAAGAAGTAATAAAACTAATAAAGATGCCGATAAAGCACCTAAAATTTGTCCGACGATATATCCAAAGAAATCCTTCCAAGACATTCTTTTATTAATAGTGGCGGCGAATGATATTGCTGGATTAAAATGTCCGCCAGATACATCTCCAAAAGCATAAGTTGAAGTAATTACTGCAAATCCAAAAATTAATGGAATAGTTAAGGCACCGACATTTTTACTTGCTGTAGAAAAAACTATCGAAGCAGTTCCTAAAAAGATTACTATAAAGGTTCCAAAAAATTCAGCTATATATTTTCTCATATTTAAAAGTATATCAAAATGCTTTAATATATAAACTATGAAGAAAATTGAACTAATTAAATACGGAATTGCAAATGAAGCGTTCAAAGAAGTAGAGCTTACAAAACCAAGTATTAAACCAAATCAGGTTTTGATCGATAACTATGCAGTAGCAATTGATCCATATGATGTTAAATTTAGAAATGGAGATTTTGGAACAGAAACACAATTGCCAGTTGTTTTGGGAAGTTCAATTGCTGGAGTTGTATTAGAAATAGGCCAAGAAGTAGAAAATGTAAAAATTGGAGATAGAGTAATTGCTTCACCTCACTTAAAAACATATTCTCATCAAGTTCCTGTTTTGAGTAAACAAGTTTCATTATTACCCGAAAATATAGATTTTGTTACAGGCGCAGCTTATGCATTAAGTGGTCAAACAGCATATCAAATGATTGTTTCAAATTTAGAAGTAACATCTGACGACATAGTCTTGATTTCGGGTGCAAACGGCTCAGTAGGAACAACAGCAATCCAAGTTGCCAAGAGTTTAGGAGCGACAGTCATTGGACTTGTGCGTAATGTTGATGAAAAAAATAATGCAAGCAAATTTGCTGATAAAATTGTTGATTCTTTAGAAGGAATAATTTTTACAAAGGCTTTAGACACTGTTGGCGGGCAAGTATTAGAAGAAATTTTAAAAAATAATATTGCAAAAGTAGTTTCAATTGTGGATGGCAATGAAGAAGTACATTCATTTATGAAATCTAGCAGTAAAAGCCTAAATGAATTATCAAAATTAGTTTTAGATGAGAAAGCAAAAATTTTAGTTGAAAAGATTTATGAATTTAATTTAGATAATTTAATTAAAGCCCATAATGATTTTGAGCAAAAAAAATATAAAATGGGAAAAATTGTTTTAAAACTTAAAAACTAATTAGTAAATAAAAAATCTGCTCAAAAGCAGATTTTTTATATAACTTTGTTTAAAAAGTAGCTGTGTCAGGGTCGTTGTGCGCCCCTGCTGTTCCAGATAAACCATCTAGAAGTGCAGTATCTTCTTGTGATAATTCAAAATCAAAAACATCAGTATTACTTTGAATGTATTGCTCATGAGTTGATTTTGGTAAAGGAAGAAAACCTTTTTCTAAACTCCAGCGTAACAATACTTGTTGAACAGTTTTATTATATTTTGTCCCAATGTTTAAGACAGCTTCATTGTTATTGAAACCATTTCTTTCTAATGGAGAATATGCTTCGTTTAGAATATTATTTTCATTGTCGTATTTAACTAATTCTTCTTGTTGGTCAGAAGGAGTTAAACGAATTTGGTTTACCATTGGTAAGATTTTAGCCGTTTTCTTCAACTCTTCTAAGTGCTTAATTAAGAAATTAGATACACCAATTGATTTAACTAATCCAGCATCGTAAGCTTCTTCAAAATATTTCCAAATATCTGCGTTATTGGATTTCCAACCGTCTTCACCAAATTCCTCACGAACGGATTGTGGATTAGGCCAGTGAATTAAATATAAATCAAGGTAGTCGAGTTGTAATTTTTTAAGACTGCTTGCTAAAGCCACTTTTGCTTTATCATAATTATGTTCAGTATTCCATAATTTAGTTGTTACAAATAAGTCTTCTCTAGCAACCCCAGAATCTTTAATAGCGCGGCCGACTGATTCTTCGTTTCCATACGCAGCTGCAGTATCGATATGACGATAACCGTGTTTAAGAGCCCATAAAGTAGATTGATAAGCTTCTTGTCCGTCTGCAGCTTCAAAAGTACCAAAACCCAGAACTGGAATTTTTAATCCGTTGCTTAGTGTATAAGTATCAGTTAATTTTGTTGCTTTAATTTGAGTCATGTTTCATTCCTTTTTTATTTTAATTAGGCACGAATTTCTTTATTAACTTTTTTAGCTAATAAAATAGATTGTAATTTTTGTCTATGACATTATTTTATAATAAATATTATGAAAGAAGAAATTTTAGATGTAACTGAGCCAAGAAGTTCAATTGCTGCAATACTTCCAACGCTTTTAGGGATATTATTTTCAATATATGAATTTGGCATATCAAATATTAGTTTGTTATCAGCGTTTATATTTTTAATCGTTGTAATTTTTATGCAACTAAGCGTAAACGTTTGGAACAATATTGCTGACTTTAAACACAATACAAAAGATTGGCAAAATTCATATAATAATTCATTAAAAAACGGTAAACAAAGCGAAAAGCTAGCTTATATAATTCTTTTAATTACAGCCGCAATTTCATTTGTTGGCGGAATGATACTCGTTGTTACAAATAAATTTGGATTAACAATTCTTTTTATTGGGATATTAGGTGCAATGGTTGCTTTTTTTTATTCCGGAACAAAATTTGCGATTAGCAACTCCCCATTTGGAGAATTAGCATCAGGAGTTACAATGGGGTTTTTAATCCTATTCGGAGTAGTTTTATCGGCTGGAAATCAATTAAGTAATTTATTAATTGTAAAAATAGTAATTTTATCGATAATGCCAGTAATGGCAATTGCTAATATAATGTTTGCAAATAATATGAGTGATCGTCTTGAAGATGAGAAGCAAGGACGCAAGACATTGGTTTATTATTTAGGAATTAAAAAATCACTTAATTTATTTTCTGCAATGTATTTTGTAGGATATGGTTTTTTATTAATAGCGATTGTTTTTAAAATAATACCAGCAACATCTCTATTGGTTTTATTCAGTTTATTTCCAGTTATTAAAAATATTAAAATATTTAAAAAAAATCAAATCAAATCTAAAACTTTTATTTTGTCAATTCAAAACGCAGCTATTATTACGATTACTTTATTAATTGGGATTTTATTAGGAGTAATTTTTAATGTTAGATAAAAGTGAAAAAAAAGTAAAAGAATTATTTAATGAAATAGCTGGTAATTACGATGAAATGAATAATGTAATTAGTCTTGGTACTCAAAAAAAATGGAGGTCACAATCTTTAAAAATGGTCTCACTTTCAAATAAAACTAATATATTAGATATTGCTACTGGTACGGCTGATGTTGCAATTGAACTAGCGGAAAATACAAATAAAAAAGCAAAAATAATTGGATTAGATTTCTCAACTTCTATGCTAAAAATAGGACAAAGAAAAGTAGACGCTCTTGGTTCCCAAATTTCTAAAAAAATAGAATTAGTTCAAGGTAATGCTCTAAAATTACCGTTTGATAATGATAGTTTTGATTTAGTAACCATAAGTTTTGGCTTGAGAAACATGCCAAATTATAAAAAAGTCCTTTTAGAAATTTTTAGAGTCTTAAAAAAAGACGGCTATATAGTTATTTTAGAAATGAGTAAAGTAGATAACCCTATTATTCGTCCCTTTTGGAAACTATATATGAATATGGCACTACCATATTTTGGAAAAAAATCTGGGCATAAAGAAGCCTATAGCTATTTGAATGAATCCGCTCAAAAATTTTTAACTAAATTAGAATTAAAACGATTATTAGAAAATGTCGGGTTTAATTCTGAATCTATTTTGATAAAAACATATAATTTGGGTGCAGTAGCAACCCATGTTGCTCGAAAATGAAATATGAAGAATTACAAAAATTAAATTTTAATGGACGGCAAATCATACAAATAAATAATGGAATACCTGAATTTAATAAAGAGTGTATTCCAAATTATTTTTATCTCAGTGAATTAGATTATTTAAATAGGGCCGGTTTAGCTTTTGCGACAATTTCTCAAAAAACCATGCCAAAACAAAAGAGGCCAAAAATATCGTTTAAACCTACTGGATGGCAAGAAGATGAAACAATAATTGACGGTAGTCTTCAGCAAATTTATAATCGATCGCATTTACTGGCTTGGGATTTAATCGGTATTGGCAATGAACCTAAAAACTTAATAACTGGTACTAGATTGTTAAATGGTGATTTGATGCAATTGTTTGAAAATAGGATATCTAGTTATGTAGAAAATTATAATAATGAAGTTAGGTATCAAGTTGTCCCTATATTTAAAGATGATAATTTGTTGGCTAGCGGAGTTTGGATGATGGCACAATCTAGTAATTGCCAAGGTATCAGTTTTAACGTTTATTTATTTAATGTACAGACGAACATTGAAATCGATTACAAAACTGGTAGAATAAAAAAGTAAGCTGACAGTAGATTTTTGTTTTTTGAAAGTAGAAAAGCGATGGTTGATGAAAATTGCTCAAAAACTAAAATTCGAATTACACAACTAGTTTAATAATTAAATATTATTAATGAGGGTATGAAAGCATACTGAAAACGGGTGGTACCACGATAAAACGTTCCGACTTTAAAAGTCGGGTTTTTTATAATTAAATAAGGAGTCTAGGCAAAAACAATAATGAAAACATTTATAGAAGAATTAAAGTGGCGAGAATCTTTTAAACAATCTATTGGTGAAGAAAATAAATTAAGTGATTTAATCGAAAATAAAAAAATTTCAGTCTATGTTGGTACTGACCCAACAGCTCCATCTTTGCATATCGGTCACCTAATTCCTTTAACCATCTTAAAGCGATTACAAAAATTGGGTCATAAGCCAGTTATTGTAGTTGGTGGGGGAACGGGGATGATTGGGGATCCCAAACCAACAACTGAAAGAAAATTATTAAGTGAAGATCAATTAAATGAATATGTGCAACGTTTAACTAAACAATTAACAAAACTATTTGGTTCAGACGGATTTGAAATTATTAACAACTATAATTGGCTGGGAAAATTAAGCTTAATAGAATTTTTACGCGATTACGGAAAATTTTTCCCAGTAAATGAAATGCTTAAGCGCGATGTAGTGGCCAATAGGATAGAAACAGGAATTAGCTTTACTGAGTTTACTTATCAAATTCTTCAAGCAATTGATTTTTTGGTTTTATATAAAGAAAAAAAAGTTCAATTACAAATAGGTGGTAGCGATCAATTTGGAAATATTTCTTCTGGTGTTGAATTAATTCATAAAGTATTGGGATCCGATAAAGAAGCTTATGGAATTACAGTCCCTTTGTTGCTAAAGTCAGATGGTACGAAATTTGGAAAAAGTGAAGGAGGAGCTATTTGGTTGGATTCTCAATTAACTTCTCCATATAATTTATATCAATTCTTTTTTAATCAGAGTGATAACGACGTTATTAGATTTTTAAAAATATTTACATTTTTATCGAAGGAAGAAATTGCTGATTACGAAGAAAAAGTAAAAAATAATCCAGAAAAAAGAGAAGCACAAAC
>JAITDY010000006.1 GCA_031282325.1 Lactobacillaceae bacterium
ATAATCCCACTTCCGAATTCCAATTGCTTGTTGCTAGTACCAGTATTTAATTTATACAACCAATCTAAACTTTCAATTCTTAAATAGTTTTCGTGTTTGTCGTACCAATTAAAAATTGGTGAGCCATTATTATCTTTGGCATAATTTAATTGTTTGGTTATTTTATGTCTCAGGCTATCAGTTTTTGTGTGGGACTGATAGGCTAAGCTTAATACCAGCCCGACTATTAATAATCCGACTATTAATAAATACTTTTTCATACCTTTAATATAGCGGGTTTGTGTGGATTTTAGATTAAGAAAATTTGAATTTTAAAAGAAAAGTTTACAAATAAAAATTCATTAATTGCTAAAAAAAAACACAAAAGATTAGATTTTAATTCCTATAAATAGAGCTACGTTTCCATATCTTTTTTAGAAAATAAGAATAGCTAAAGTTTAGAGAGGAGCGCATAATTGAAATTTCGAAATATTAATCTTAAAAAAATTCTAAAAAATAAAACTACTCGAAATAAAATTAGAAATAAATTTTTATTGTTTCTAGGAATATTTATTATGTTGATTCCAGTTTTTGCTAATGTGCAATCTTATTTAGAACAGCAAAAAAGCATCCAAGCGTTCAATAAAGTACACCAGAAAATGTCTGCTGCTGAAAAGAAAAAAGAGAAGGCAGAATCTGAAGCATATAATAAGAAAATTGCTAAAAATGAATTAAGTGTCTCAAAATTTAAAACATCTACCTATCAAGTGGGAGTTTTAAAGATTCCAGTAATTAATGTAAAATTACCAATTTATAATGGAACCAAAGATTGGCAATTAAATAAAGGTGCTGGATTGATGAATAAAACTTCTATGCCAATGGGTGGCAATGGAATTCATACGGTAATTGCTGCTCATCGCGGTAACCCACGTGCTAATCAATTTTCTGATTTACCATTATTAAAAATTGGTGATCAATTTAATATTAAAACCTCATACGGAACTTTTTGGTACGAGGTTGATAGAATCAAAACTGTTTTACCGGAAGATACTCAATATCTAGAAATAGAAAATAATAAAAATTACACTACCTTAGTAACATGCACACCATATATGATAAATTCTCATCGTTTGTTGGTACGGGGAAAATTAATTGATAAACCAGCAACTGATAAAGTTCAAAAAATGCCAAAAAGAGGATATGAAAAACACGCAATTATTATTGCTAGTATCTTATTATTATTTTTAATTGCGATACGGATATTTATAGATAAAAAGAAAGAGAAAAATGATAATTAAATTTAAGAATTTTACAATGTTTTATTGATTTTTCTTTGATTGAATTTAAATAAAATAAAATTTAATAAGATTAAAATAGAACCGGCCATGAAAACGCCACGATAGTCAAAAATATTGGCAATAATTGTTCCCAATGCTGGGCCTAAAATATTACCAATCGACATAAAGGATTGATTATAAGAAAAAATACGTGAGGTCATTTCATGTGGTGTATTTTTAGCTAATAAGGTATTTAATTGCGGCACCATGGCAGCGTCTGAAATACCGATTAAAAATCGAAAAAACATTAGTGCAGTAACCGAAGTTACAAAGGAAGTCGGGAATTGAACAAGAAAGGCAAAAATAAAACCGTAAGTTAATATTTTGATGTTTCCAATCCGATCACCTAATTTACCAAAATAAGTAGCCGCAATAATCGTTGCAAATCCCGGCATGGCAGCAACAACACCGGCGATAAAAGCGGTATGGGTAGCGTTATGCGTTAGTTCGCGTACAAATAGGGCAACAAAAGGATTAATAGAAGTGTTGACCATTTGTACGATGACAGTTGTGACAAAAACAGATATTATTAATTGTTTATTTGGTAGCTTTGACCAAATCTCTTTTGATGAAGTACCAGCTTTTTTTTCAAACGGTGTGAAGTCTTCGTGTACGAAAAATAAAGTTAATATAAAAACTAATATTAAAATACTACCGGTGACAAAAAAAGTTTGTCGATATGAAAATATACTAGCGATAGTTCCACCAATAAATGGGCCCAATAAATTTCCAGCTGTTATTCCAGTTACTAAAATCGATAAAGATTTACCAGATTGCTCTTTAGGCGAATTAGTTGCAATAAATGCGTTGGCATTTGAAATATAACCACCCAAAGCCCCTTGCAAGGCACGTAAAAAAATTAACCAATAAACATTAGTGACAAAGCCCATCGAACCCATTACTAATGCCATGCCGATGCTGGAACGTAAAAGCATCGGTTTTCGGCCATATTTATCAGCTAATTTACCCCACCAAGGTGATACGATTGCTGTTGTTAAAAAAGTAATAGAAAAAGCAATACTGGAATAAATAGTTAATTCTTGTTTTGAAAAATCCCCTAGTTGATCTACATATAAAGAAAGGAATGGCATTACTTCAGAGAATGCAATACCAGTCATAAAAGTACCAAACCAAAGAACGAAAAGATTTCTTTTCCAACCCTCAGTTTTTTTCATAAGTATAATTGTATCTGTTTATGGAAAATGAGTAAAGAATATAAATTAAATTGACAATATTATTTAACTGAGTATACTAATCTTTAAATTATATATTTCCGTTGAAGCGAAGAGTAATATTTTAAAGATGATAAGAGAGCAATCGGTTGCTGAAAGATTGACTTCATGAATACGAAGATGAACGTTGAGGAATGAAAAGTGTGCAAGCATTTTTCACGTTTAAAGTCCGCTACCACTTTGCCTAACAAAATTATTGATCCTAATAATAAAGTTTAGGTAATGAGGTTATTAATGAAAATTAATAATAAAAATGGGTGGTACCGCGTAACTAAAATTTTCGTCCCTAAAAAAACTTAGGGATTTTTTGTATTAAAATTTGTATTAAAAAAGGAAGAAAAAATGGTGGAATTAAACTTTTCAAACGAAGCATTAATCAGCGATATTCTAAAGGCCGCTATCGATGTAGAAATTAATCAAATCGCAAATTTAGCTAATGCAGCTGCAGTGTTAAAAGAATATATAAATGACATAAATTGGGCAGGATTTTATTTATATAATCAGAGTCAAAATGAATTAATTTTAGGACCCTTTCAAGGAAAGGCGGCGGTTTCCAGAATTGCAGTAGGGAAGGGTGTTGTTGGAACAGCTTTTTTCAAAAATGAAGTAATAGTTGTTGATGATGTTAGTTTATTTGCCGGTCATATCGCTTGCGATCCAACTTCTCAATCAGAAATAGTTCTTCCATTGGTTAAAGATAATGGTGAAAAGATCGGACTTTTGGATATCGATGCCCCAAAAATTGCCCGATTTGATAATCAATTGGTTAATGAATTGAAAAAATTTGTTGCTGTATTAATTAATTATATTTAAAAAAGGAAAATAAAAATGACGAATAAAATTACAATTTACACCAGACAAGGGTGTATTCAATGCAAAATGACAAAAGTTTTTTTAAATAACATTAAACAAGAATATACGGAAATAGATCTTGATAAAAATCAAGCAATTTTGGAACGTTTTAAAAATGAAGGTTTTTTTGCTACGCCAATTGTCGAAATAACTGGACAAGAAATTTTTACTGGATTTCATCCAGAAATTTTGACTAAATTATCAAATTATTAGTAGCGTTTATACATGAAAAAAATTTCATGTTATAATTAATATGAAAATAATTTCATATGAAAGAAGAAATAAATGCTACAACAATTATTAACGGCCACGATATCTTATATTGGTACAACTACCGATTATTTTATAATTTTGTTATTAGTTTTTAGTCGTTTTAAAAAAACAGTACAAATTAAGTCTATTGTGGCTGGTGCGTATTTTGGTAATTTATTTTTAGTAATAGTTTCATTAATAATTGCATTATTTTTAAAAAGGATTCCTCAAGAATATTTATTGGGATTATTAGGATTAATTCCAATTATATTAGGCATTAAAAATTATTTTTTTCAAAACGACGAAGCGGGCGATGTAA
>JAITDY010000020.1 GCA_031282325.1 Lactobacillaceae bacterium
TAATTGACATTATTGAACCTATTGAAAAATTAGAAACCAATTTAAAACATACAGATAATAATTTAGAATTAATCGGAAAGTCATTAATTAGTAATATTAATTTTTCAGAACTTATGAACGAAAATTGTAATTTTATAAAGGGTGCTAACGAAAAAATTATTGAAAATGGAAATACAGTATTTTTAAATATATCTGCTGCCAATGGTAAACCTAACAAATATATAAAAAATAATCCAAATATATCAATCGGCGATATTACATTATCGCTGGATGCAACGACTGGATTAGTAAACAAAGCGCTGAATGGATTTAATGGTTATTTGTACAAAATAGAATCAAAAAAATATCAAAATTACGAAATTTATTATTCATTACTTAAAAAGGAAAATCAAAATATTATTAAAATGAACGAAACAGGAACAACGATAAAACACTCTCCAAATTCGAAAAAACAATTGTTAGTATATGATTTTAAAAATAAAGATCAATTGAAATCTTTTTTTGAATTATCGATAAAAATCGAAATATATTTATTATCAATATCTAATTTGAAAAATAAATTAATTAATTTGTTAATAAAATAATTTAATTACTATAATCGAAGAAGAATATCGGTCGATTTAATTCTATTTAACACGATAATGGAGCAGATGATCGGAATCGGACCGACGTATGCAGCTTGGAAGGCTGCGGTTCTACCATTGAACTACATCTGCATATTTTTATTATATAATTTATTGCAAAAATAATATTATTGTTATTTCATTTGGATTTAATTTATATATAAAATACAATATTTTCAATCGTTAAATATTAAATAGTTTTGGAAAATATTATATCGTGTATATTATTGAAACATATTTGTTATTTAATTAATAAATTTATCATTTTTTCTTTTAATGATACAAGCTTATTAATGAAATTATTTGAAAAAACAATTATTTTAGTAAAAACATTCAAAGCATTTTTTATATCAGAAAATAAATCAGGAGCATAATAGTTTTTAATATCATTTCATGATATTATAGGCATTTTTGTTCCTTTTGATTTTAAATCACAATATTTTTGAAATTCATCGCTAGAAAAAATTGCTAATATATAACCTATGTCTTTTTCATTTATTGATTCGAAATTCAATAACGTTCCTAATATATCAATATCTTTTATCACTATTCCGTATTTTTTTAATTTTGGGCGAATTGTTGAAATAAAAATATTGTTTTTTTTAGCAAAAAATTTATTAGTTTTGAAACCTGAAGATTTAGAAAATGAATTATTCAATAATGAATCAGAATTAATTTTTGATAAATCAATTATTTCGTCCGTTTGTTGCGACTTATTTCTCAATGGACGCACCAAATGTTGCAGCATATTTTTTTTATCTCTTTTTATATTTATAAAATTTTTAAATAGCATATGCAAATTATCAACCAAACTGATTAAGTTATTTATTACAAATTCTATCGGTTCAATAATGTCAATTATTTGTTTTTGCTCTTCAAAAGATGGAATTGTTATTGGCATATTTTCGATAACAGTTTTTGATATGTTAAATCTAGTATATCCAGTAACGTGCCTTATCATTCATGTTCTACATTTCTTACTTCTTAAATAATATGCAAAATATTTGAAATCAATTTTTCTTTTTGCATTAAATCTATATGCTTGACAAAACGAATTAACATACAATTTTTTATTGGTTAATACAATAGAAGACATTCCAATTTCTTCTGGCGTTTCTGAAGAACCTGTAAAAATAGCATCACCTAATTTTACCATATGTTGATTTTCTTCAATGTTAATGTTAACTCTGCCAAATTTTATATCGTCATTAATAATTACGTTTTTATAAACATTCATATACGTTATAAATTCAGAATTTGCCAAATTATAAAAGTCAACCGATTTTTATTTTTAAGAGTTGAATACTTTGTATATAAGTCTTTAAATAAATAATAGCCATTATTGAACTAAAAATATTTATCATATATTTTTTTATTTTGTTCAAGGGATAATTGTAAATATCTAAATGTAGTTTCAACCTTGCTGTGCCCTAATTGTAACATTACCATTTTGGGATTTGCACCGCGCAATAACAGATGTGTGGCAAAACTGCGTCTTATTGAATGAGGTGTATATTTTTTACCTAACACTTCTTTTACATAAATTCTAATGGTTTTTGATGTGAAGTTAAAATCGGAAATTAAACTAGTTGTATCGTAATTATGGAATATTTCCCTAATTTTATTGCCTTTACCTTTAATTACCATTGTTTTTTTATTGTAAGAAATAATAGACTTAATTTCGCTAACTCTTATTCCTGTTTCAAATAAAAACCTAATTAGCATTTTCTTATTTATTGTTTCAGATGAATCATTAGGTGAAATATTTGTTTTTATAAACAAATATTGCTTTTTGAAGACATTTAAAAATTTCATGGGAACTCTTGGTAGTTTAATTTCTTTTAATTGTTTTATTCTCTTATCATTTATAAATTCAAAATAAGAAACCAAAACATTATAATGCGTCCATACTGTATTCGGACTATTGAATTTACTTTTTAATATTGCTTTTACATTTCTAATGTCTTTTAAATGATTTCGATATATTTGTAAAACACTTTTATATGTGGAAATTGTATTAGTAGAATATCCATTCCGTGCTAGGTGATTTAAATATTTATCCATATGTAAATATAGTTAATGCATAATGATATATAATTTATTATAGGTACATATAATGATAAAATCAAGAAAAACGATTAAAAATGCAAATAGCAATATTATTAGCGATAAGTCAAATATAGAGAGAAACCCAAAGTTCAATAATGGCTATTATTATTCTACAATCAAAGATATGTTTAAATTACAGCGTGGCATAGTGATTAATACAAAATTATTAAATGCTGACAAAAATAAATATCCAGTTTATAGCAGTAAAACTCAAAATGATGGTATTTTAGGTTACTTAAATACTTATATGTACGATGGAGAATACATTTCTTGGACTACAGACGGAAAATATGCTGGGACAGTTTTTTTAAGGGATGGCAAATTCAACATTACAAATGTTTGCGGAGTAATGATTCCCAAAACTAATTTAACATTAAATAAATACATATATTATTTTTTAAAATCTATTTCAACAAGATATGCAAGGACAGATATTTTAGGATATAAAATGATGTCGCATGATTTTGAAATTATTCCATTAAAATTTCCGCAAATGTCAATTCAACAACGAATAATTGACATTATTGAACCAATTGAAAATTTAATTAGTACATGCAATAAAATTATTAAAAATATAAGTTCTTTTGAGCAAAATTTATTAAAACGTATAGATACTAATGATAAAATTGAATTCAGTAATTTGCAAAATATTAAAATAATTTCATCAGGAATTAAACCATTTAGCGGACAAAAAGAATACATAGACACTTCATGTATTCAAGATTTCATACAAATTAAAAACGGATTAAAAATCTCATATGATAATAGACCATCTCGAGCAAATATGTTGCCTATAAAAAATTCTTTTTGAATTGCTAAGTTAAAAAATAGCCCAAAATATATTTTAGTTAAACAATACATGGAAAGCAAAATTAATAATCAAATTTTTTCCACTGGTTTTTTAGGATTATCGTCAAATAACGAATTTTTAATAAATTATATTTCAGTTTTATGTTCAAGCCCAGAATTTATTAATAATAAAGATATTGCTTCTACTGGTACCACAATGATGTCAATTAACAATGAAACATTTATGGGTTTATTTATACCAAAAATATCAATGTCTGAAATGGTAGAATTTGGCAGAAAAATAGACGATTTGATTAAAATTAATTATTGCATTGATGTTATCGTCTCAAAACTTGAACTAATTAAATCTCAATTACTTAAATTATTAATAAAATAATTATTTTTTATTAAAATCACATGCTTTTTTAATTGCTGTCTTAACTTCCGGAATGAGTTTTTCAAATTCGCTAAAAAGATTTTCTAGTTGATAGCTTAAATTTTTAATTTCCTCTTTAGTTTTTTCCTCATCGATTTCTTCTTTAACGGTTTCAACATATCTTCCTGGAACAAACGAATAATCGTTATTTTCTAACTCTTCTTCTGTTACTGTTTTTGCAAAACCCGGAACATTTACCTCTTCATTGTTGGAATGTTTATTATATAAATCTGACACTTTTTTAATATCTTCATCGGTCAATTCTCTTAGTTTTTTAGAAATCATATTACCTTTTAAATTTTGTGCAGAAATCATCAGCACTCTATTATTTGTTTTCCGATTGCTAAAGAATCAAATGCAAGCAGGAATACCGGTTGTATAAAAAAGTTTATCCGGCAGTTCAATAATTGCATCAACCTTATTATTTTTAATAAATGATTTTCTTATATTTTTTTCATCATGACTACTTGATAATGAACCGTTTGCTAATATACAGCCAGCTTTTCCGTTTGAAGAAAGTTTAAATAGAATATGTTCTAATCACGCATAATTGCTATTTCCTTTTGGAGGCATGCCATATTTTGTAAATCGTGGATCATCAAGTAAAGTTTCACGGCTTCATTCCTTTAAATTAAACGGCGGATTTGCCAATATATAGTCAAACTTAACATATTTATGTTGATCGTTTGTTAAAGTATCAGCACGATCATCTCCAAGAACATTTGAACCATCTGCTGTTTTGAGATTAAAACCATTTAGTAATAAATTCAATGCACATAAATTTCGTGTAGTTTGATTGCTTTCTTGTCCTCACACTGTGATGTCACGCAAATCTCCACCGCGTTCTTTAATATATTTTTTACATTGTACCAACATTCCGCCAGTTCCGCAACACGGATCGTAAATTTTTCCCTTTTGAGGTTTGATGATATTAACCATCAGTTTAACAATTGAATCAGGAGTATAAAATTCACCGCCTTTTTGTCCACGATCTCTAAAAAATTCTCCCAAAAAAAATTCATAAATTCTTCCTATCATATCTTCGCCATATTCACATAAATTTTCTTCATTAAATATTTCAATAACTTTTTTCAATTTAGTTTGATCAATTTTTTCATTATAATTTTTTTTAAATATACCCCTTAAAAGAGGATTATTTTTTTCGAGTTCAACCAACGCATCATCTATGCACTCGCCAATTTTTCCTGAATTAATATTTGATAAAATAAAATTTCAATCACACTTATTGTTGAATTTAAATGTTTCATATACATCAAATAACTGGTTTCCGTCCAAATCAGTTTCGGTTAAACCATCATCTTCTAGTTTCTTTAATGCAATTTTATTTTTATCATCTAAGTACTTGAATGTTAAAATTCCTAAAATGACATGCATATAATCTTCGGCAGATAATTCACCTCTTAAAGTATTAGCTGCACTTCATAATTTTCCTTCTAATTCTTTTATTGTTTTTTTATTATTGTTATCCATATTCTATATATACATATATTATAACTTATTCTTGATTTCCTACTTTAATTGGTTTGGCTTTGATTTGACTGATTATACTCTCATTAAATTCTTTGGCCGCTTGCTGACATCCGCTTGGCGGATAATTATATTTGTTTTTGAGTGTTTTTATAAGCGCAACACCGACACAGTTTTGAACTTTACTATTAACTAAAAATTGATCTGTTACCTCTCCTTTAATTGCATTATTGATGTCAATAGCAATATTTCGCAATTCTTGTGAATTATTATTGTATTCTTTTACAAAATAATTGTCAGATTTTAATATTTCAAAGAATGCTTGTAATTGTTCATCTTCAAATTCAGTAGGTTCATTTATTTTTTGTTGATATTCCCTCGCCAAATTTTTTAACAGCTCAATTATTTTATCAACGTCAGCATGTTCTTTGATTTTTTCTAATATTTTGTTTAATTTTTCAGACAGCTGCCGACTAATTCATGGGCGTATTTTAAGAATATCATTAATTGATTTTTGTAATCAATTTTTAATATATTCAACTGCAGCTGATTTTGATAAATCTTTTAATTGATCCGTTTCTCGTAAAATATCCGTAACAGTTGTAATATCTTTTTTGAAAGTTTTTGATATGACGGAAATATTAGTTGTCGAATTTTTAAATGCTTCTTCAATTAATTGTTTCAATTGTTTTTTTGAAATATCAAGTTTGTCATCACAAGAAATTTCTCTTTGCAATGCAACTTGTTTTGTAATATTAATAATGCTTATATATTCTTTTGTTTCTTTAGTGATCTTATTGAATGATATTTTAAAATATCGATTGATATCTCTAACTTTAGACAGAAAAGTCTCTTTTTGCTGTCGATCTAATTCTTGTATTTTTTCTGAATTTTTAATAATGAATTCATAAATTTGATCTTTATCAGTTAGATTTAAACTCAAAATTCCTAATAAAAAATTTTCATTTATTATTGCTAACGCATCAATTAATTTTTGTTCAGCTAGATTTATTTCGTCAATAGAAAATTCTGCACGTGTATCAGTGTCGCTATATAAAGCTAACGCTTCTAATAAAGGTTTTCAAATATTATTATAGTCAACCACCAGACCAAATTCTTTTTTCTTGCCCTCTTTTATATTTTCATATACACGATTAACACGAGCAATTGCTTGCATTAAATTATGTCATTTTAGTATTTTATCCAAATAAATACAATCTAAATCAGGAACATCAAATCCGGTTAACCATTTATCACAGACAATAGCGATTTTATATTTTGAGTCATCTTTTTTAAAATCTTTTTCAACTTCATTCATTTTGTTGTTAGGGATCATTGCCTTTTCAATTTCAGCTGAATCTTTATTATCTTTAGAAAGTATCAAAATAATTTTATCTTTTAATGTTGGTTCAATTTCAATTAATGTTTTAAAATATAAGTATGCAGCTTTTCTACTCGGAGATACAATCATGGCTTTTCCATGTAACACATTTTCTCTTTGATGATAATGTTTCAAGATGTGTTGAGCCTTAGTTTTAATTACTAATTCATTTTCCATAATTAATGAACTATTAAGTGTTTTATCTAGTTCAAATAATTTTTTGGATTGAATTTCGTTGTTTTCATCTTTAATATTGTTTTTAAAATTTTCTTGTAAGTCGTCTATTTGTTTTTTTAATTCTTTTGGTAATTTTATTTCCGTGGCAACTCCTTCATAATAAATTTTTAAAACTGTTCCGTCTTCTTGCGCCTGTTTCAATAAATATCTATCGGTGTACGGCCCAAAAATATCAGTAGTTTGTTTTTTTAATTGCCCAAGCAGTGGCGTTCCAGTAAAACCGATGTAAGTTGCATTAGGGAACGCTTCTCTTAAATAAGCAGCAAACCCCTTTTTATTTCGGATTGTTTTTTGTTTTTTGTCAATCACGAACCCAGATTCAATATTGTTTTGAGTTCTATGTGCTTCATCACAAATTACATATATATTATCTCTATCAGATAATTTGCCTGTATCTTCCTCTAATTTCTCTATTGTAGTAAAATAGATTCCGTGAGCTTTTTTGTTTAATAATTCTGCTTTCAATTTTTTTCTGCTAGAGATGTGGACGGATTGAGTTTGCAAATATTCTTTTGCTTCAATGAAACGAGAAAATAGTTGATCATCTAAAGTGTTACGGTCTGTAATCATGATTATTGTCGAGTTAGTAAATTCATTTTGAATTGCATGTGTTAAAAAAACCATTGTTACTGATTTACCAGATCCTTGGGTGTGTCAAATAACTCCTCCGCGTCCTGCTAAGTTATCGTTTTTTAAAAATTCTATTTCCTTTATTACTGCGGAAATTTGATGAGGATGTGCTAAATATTTAACCGGTCTATCGCCATCGCTTCAAAAAACAAAGTTTTTTATAAAATTTAATATTTTGTGGTGTTCAAATAAAAAAATAACCGGAGTTATAGTTTGTTCATTATTTAAATAAAATTTTTTTCATCCACCATAATACTTAAATGAAGAATTAATATCTCCGTATTTTGTAATTTTATTGTCG
>JAITDY010000027.1 GCA_031282325.1 Lactobacillaceae bacterium
AAATTAAAAAAAATATTTTTTTCTTATATATCACCTTTAAAATCCCTTCTTGTATTCTTCATCTTCATCAGTTTTCAAAACCGCCATAAACGCCTCTTGCGGTACTGAAACTTTTCCAATTGATTTCATTCGTTCCTTACCTCGTTTTTGCTTATCTAATAATTTAGCACGACGGTCTGGATCGCCAGTATGAATTTTTGAAGTAACGTCTTTTCGATAAGCCTTGATATTAGTACGTGCAAGTATTTTATTACCAACTGCAGCTTGAACTGGAATCTCAAAATTTTGTCTTGGAATTATTTCTTTTAATTTAGAAGTTATTATTCTACCTCTTTCTTGAGCAAAACTTTTATGAACAATAAAACTAAGTGCGTCAATTTTTTCAGAATTTAACAAGATATCTATTTTCTGCAAATCTGAAACACGATACCCAGAAATTTCGTAGTCGATTGATGCGTACCCCTTTGTAGAACTTTTTAATTTATCAAAAAAATCAAAAATTACTTCGGAAAGCGGTATTTGATATTGAACATTAACTCTAATGGCATCCAAATATTCCATAGTCACAAATTCGCCACGTTTTCTTTGAGCTAATTCCATGACAGCCCCTACATAATCATTTGGAACCAATAAGTGGGCCAAAACGTAAGGTTCTTGAATTTCTTTAATTTTAGTTGCTTCAGGCATATCTGATGGATTAGAGACGTCAATTATCGAATTGTCGGTCAATAAAACATGATAAGTAACTGATGGGGCGGTTGTTACCAAGTCTAGATCAAATTCTCTTTCTAATCTTTCTTGAACCACATCCATATGCAACATTCCTAAAAATCCTACACGAAAGCCAAAACCTAAAGCAGTTGATGTTTCTGGTTCAAAAGTCAAAGAAGCATCATTTAATTGCATTTTATCTAATGCATCGCGCAAATCTTCAAAACGAGCGTTATCAACTGGGTACATACCAGCATAAACCGTGGGATTCATCGTTTTATATCCTTCTAAAGGAACTTCGGCTGGATTGTTAGCACTTGTTATGGTTTCACCAGAACGAACAGTATGGATATCTTTGATTGAAGCGGTTAAATACCCAACATCGCCAGCAACCAATTCATTTTTCACAACTGCATCTGGTGAAAAAATACCTACCTCCGTTACTTCGTAAACAGCTTTAGAATTCATCATTTGAATTTTGTCGCCTTTTTTAACAATCCCCTGACGAACACGGATATTGACAACAACACCCCTATATGAATCATATTTTGAATCAAATATTAAAGCCTGTAAAGGTGCGCTGAACTCTCCTGTTGGCGCCGGTAATTCGCTCACGATTTTTTCTAATAAATCATCAACGCCAACCCCTGTTTTGGCCGACATATAAACAGCATTACCGGTTGGTAAACCAATGACATCTTCAATTTCTTTAGCGGAATTTTTAGGATCAGCAGCTGGCAAATCAATTTTATTAATTACTGGTAAAATTTCTAAATTATTATCAATTGCCAAATAAGCATTAGCTAAAGTTTGTGCCTCGACTCCCTGACTAGCATCTACTACCAGTAATGCACCTTCTGCTGCTGCTAATGATCGAGAAACTTCATAAGTAAAATCCACATGTCCGGGAGTATCAATTAAATGAAAAATATATTCTTCCCCATTTTGGGCCAGATATTTTAATTCAACTGAATTTAATTTAATGGTAATTCCGCGTTCCTGTTCTAAATCCATCGTATCCAATAATTGGTCATGCATATTACGCTTTTCAACTGTGTTAGTTCTTTCTAAAATACGATCTGCAATAGTAGATTTTCCATGATCTATATGGGCGACAATACTAAAATTTCTAATATGTTTTTGATAATTTTTAAGTTCATCTAAATTAGACATAATTGTTTTAATTATATCAAGATAATTTTATGTATAAAAAAAGCAGAATTATTAATTCTGCTTTAAATTTAGCCCGAGAGGGAATCGAACCCTCGATTCTGCCGTGAAAGGGCGGCGTCTTAGCCACTTGACCATCGGGCCATGGTCTATGTTAAAAATGTTAAAATCTTTAACTTAAATAATATACATAAATATTTTTTAAATGTCAATAGTTTTTTAAATATTTTTAGTTAGGTATTAAAAATTTAAATAAAAACATATAATTAATATAAATAAAAATTAAACAAATTTTTAAATAAAAATATAAATCAACTTTAAGGATAACATAAATGTCTACTTTTTATATCTTTTCTCTATTAATAATTGGTGTAATCATCACTAATATTATTAAAAATTACATCCCTAAAATCCCTAAATTATTTATTTTAATTATCGTTGGGATGTTAATTTCATTAACGCCTATTTTCAATAAGTTTGAGTTAGAGCCTGATTTTTTCATGTTTGCAATCATCTCCCCCATCATGTTTATTGACGGACAAAAACAAACTTTTTCCAAAATACGAAAAAACTTTAGTGTAATTTGGTCATTATCGGTTATTTTAGCCGTAGTTACTGCATTATCGATAGGAACAATTATAAATAAAATTGAAGTTACGTGGACTCTACCGTTAGCAATCGTTCTAGCATCTATTATCGTTCCAACTGATGCAGTTGCCGTTAAATCAATTACTAATAATTCTGAATTACCAAAAAATGTTGGCGAAGCGTTAGATTTAGAATCGCTTTTTAACGATGCAACAGGGTTAGTAATGCTGGATTTGTCATTATCGGTTTTGTCTAAAGGTACTTTTTCAACTATAAACGCTCTTGAACACTTCTTATTTGTATCATTGGGTGGTATTTTAATTGGAATTGTAGCAGGTTTGTTAGTTGTTATATTGCGTATAAGCATACAACAACGTATTTCTAATTCTGAAACCAATATAATTTCTATAAGTCTTTTAACACCTTTCATTATATATATGTTGGCCGAACACTTGGGAACATCAGGAATTTTAGCCGTTGTTGCCACGGGAATTGTACATAATTGGGAATCTAGACGCATTCGATTAACTTCAACTAATGTTCAACTTACTTCCAGAACTATTTGGACAATTATTTCTGATATATTAAACGATATAGTTTTTCTATTTCTAGGAATTTCATTAAATAGAATTATTATGTTTTCTATTAAACTTGGTTGGCCAAAAACATTACAATTAGTAGCAATTAGTCTGTTTATTTACATAATAATCTTGCTAATAAGATACATTTGGTTTGTCTTACGTAGTAATGATAATCGACGTAATATGAGCAGATCAGAGATATTTATAGATGAAAATAACAAAAGTTCTAACGAAAAAAATAAATTTAACGCTCTAATTTTTGCAATAAGTGGCGTTCATGGAACAATAACGCTAGCTATGGCTTTTTCATTACCGTATAAAATTGGTGGAATAGTTTTTCCAGCTCGTGAGGAAATTACTATTATTGCCACTTTTATTGTTTTAATTAGTTTGATAACTAGCTCTATTTGGTTGCCAATAGTTCTACCAGAAAAAATTGAAAAATATACCAACGAAGATTTAAACTTTATTAGAGATCAGATGATAGATTCTGCTACCTTAAAAATATATAACGTAGTTACTGATTTAAAAACTAGAGAAGAACTAATAAAACAACTTCAATCACAAAAAAATAAATTATTTACAGCTGATAATAATGAACGAAAAACAGCAATTTACAACGATTTAATTAATAATACGCAGGAATTTATAACTTCTTATATTAATGATGATTCCTTAAAATCTAAATACTCAACTGATTCAATTAATATTTATAAAAAACAATTAAGCTATTCTTTTTACAATAACAACAACAAAAGAGATTTCAAAAAAATTATTAAATATAATCTAAAACATTTTTTAAAAAATTTGAAAAAAATTTTTATTTGGCGCATGATGATTAACTCTATTTCTAAAAATAGAGTTGAAGATCAGAGGCATAGAAGATCGGATATGGAATATGAGTATTCTAAAAAAATTAAAAAATATTCCAATATTAGAAAAGAACTATCACATTTAAATGATGATGTTTTAAGCGCAACTAATGAATATTTAAATAATTTATTAGCCAAAAAAATAGCAAATAAAGAAAATGGTGGAGATTATATTTATATGGTTCGAGAAGCTATGAATCGTTTATTTTCTAAAATTAAACGCGATTTTAATCAAAAAACAACAAATATTGATAATACTTTATATATACAGGCGTTTCAATTTGAATATGATTTCGTAAAACAAAGCGTTTTGCAAGGAGACATATCTAATTCAATCGCAAATATATTGTTTAAAGAAATTAGCCAAGCACAAACTTTACAATTTCAAAAAAATAATCAACTAACAACTAAGTGATTATAAATATGACTATCGTAAAAAATGGTGTATTGAATTCGCTATTTTTTATTTCTAATTTTTATCAACGATAATAAAAAATAAATTAATACGTAAAAAAGTTTTATTTATCCACTTTTCTTAAAAAATACAATCCTAGAATAAATAAAATAATTAAACTAAATGCTCCATATTGAACCCTACCACTCATTTGAGCAATAACTCCAAACATAAATGGTCCAACAATAGCACTAAACTTACCTAAAATATTGAAAAAACCAAAAAATTCAGCCGATCGTTCTTTTGGAATTATTTGTCCAAAATAAGACCTGCTCAAGGCCTGTACTCCGCCTTGAGATGTACCAACTAAAATCGCTAAAATCCAAAAATGCATAATATCATTAATTAACAATGAATATATAGTAATAAAAATATAAATAAGTAAACCGGTAATTAATGTTTTTTTAGTACCAACTTTATTAGCCATAATCCCATACAAAATAGAAAACGGAAATGCTATTATCTGAACTACTAATAATACAATCAATAATTGACTACTTTTTAACCCAACAGCCAATCCGAATGGTGATGCTACAGTAAAAATAGTGTTTACTCCATCAATAAAGAAAAAATAAGCCAACAAAAATATTGCTATTTTTGGATATTCAGCAATATGCATAATTGTTTTATACGCAGATTTAATCGAGTAGGAAATCGCATGTTTTGGAATCTTTTTTTTTGTGATCGCATTTACGTTTAACATAATAGGTAAACTCCAAACTAACCACCAAATTCCTGCGATTCCAAAAGCAATTAAATAAGCTATATTCCCCTTTATAATCCCAGTTTGCAACATAGTATAAAACAATATAAAAGGTATTAATCCACCCGCATATCCAAAACCATAACCCAGAGTTGATATTTTATCCATTCTTTTTTCTTCAGTAATATCAGTTAAAAATGAATCATAAAAAATATTAGCTGAAGAATATCCAATATTAGCTAGCATAAAAAAAGTTATAATCCACCAAAATTTATTATCAGGAATCAAACTTAGTGAAAAAGTCATTAAAATTCCACCGATAGTAAACAGATTAAATAGATATTTCTTTACTCCCTTGAAATCTGCAAGTATTCCTAAAATTGGAGCTACTAACGCAACTGCAAAACTTGAAAAGGAATTTGCATACGACCAAAAAGCCGCTGTATCCGCATTAGAAAAGCCAGCTTTAGAACCAACGTTAGTGATATATATCGGCAAAACAGCAGTAACAATTATTATTCCAAAACTAGAATTTGCCCAATCGTATAAAATCCAAGATATCTCTTTTTTTGTAAGCTTATTTTTCATCAATTACACCACTTATAATTTTTCCGTCCGTTGGACGATTAAATTTTAGATCTAAAATTTTAGCCATTGTTGGTGCTAAATCAATTAAATTAGCGCTTGATATTACTTTCCCCTTATTAATTTTGGGCCCATAAAATACTGATACTGTATGATATTTATTTTTTTTCGGATGATAACCATGTACGGCCTTATAACGATGTGGTTGGCCAATTTTTGTATCATCAATTTTTTCTATTAAATCTGATACTTTAATTTCATCAGTAAAATAAAAACCGCTTTTTGCTTCAATCATTAAATCAGCTTTGTCATCTGCTCCTAAAGCCACAATTTCACCATTATCAAAAATTTTCTCGATACTTTTGCCAATATATTGTTGAATTAATTTTTTAACACCAAGGATTAATTTTTTATTTTTAATATAAATATATGTTGAACCATCGGTTGTTTTAGCTAAAACTTGCCATGAATTAATCACTTGTTTTTCATCATTATAATCAATCCAACCATTTTGGAAAAATAATTTATTTAAATGAATCATTTGATCTACATCAATTTGATAATGATCACCAGTTACTAAAATATTTAAATTATTAGATTCTTGGCCATATGCATTAATTAAAATACCTAGATGCTTGTCTAAACGTAAAATTGCTTCGTGTGCCTCTTTAGAATTAACTCCAAATTTATGTCGCATTGAATCTAAATCCACTAAATGAATTAACAACATATCTGGTTTTTTTTCTTTAATGGTCCACTCTGCACTTCTAGTTATAAATTCATCTAATTGTGGTTGTTGAATGCCATCTCGTAATTTACCAAAACGTTTTTGTAGCTGGATTAAAAATAATGGTGAACTAGACGAAAAAGATTTTACATATTGATTTTCCCAAATTCGATTAGGAAAAATTTCAGCTAAATTATATTTAATTTCCTTGCTTCCTGCTGTAACTGGCCATAAAAAAGAGGCCACTGACATACCTGATTTATTAGCTATTTGATATAAAGTAGTTGTTTTAATGTATCTGCTCCACCAGTTCCAGTCTGGATGCAAGAAACGTTTTTCTTGTAAAAGTGTATTATCAACTATTTTATGAGACATTGGATAATCACCAGTTACAATCGTTGTGTGTGAAGGATAGGTTAAGCTGGGATAAATTTCAGCAACACTTTTAATTAAGGTTCCGCCCTTTACTAGTCTTTGTAAATTGGGCATTTCCTTAATATATTTTTTAACATCTTCTTGTCCAAAAGCATCAAAGCTAACAATTAAAGTTTTATTTTGTTCAGTCATATTAATCTCCAAAATTGTGTAGATATGTAAAAAAAGGAATTATTTATCCTGATTTGTTTTATGAGTTTTAGAAGTTTTCGGTGACCGAACTGGATTTTGATTATTTCTCTTTTTTTCGAGATCAGCAATTTTATTTTGCAAATCTTCTATTTCGTCATCAATTTCAATTTTGGATTTTTTATTAGAATATTCTTCTTTTAATTTATTCAATTGGGCTCTTTTTTCTACTTCTTCCTTGCTTGGATATGGCAATACGATTCCTAATATAAGATAAACCCAAAACATTCCACTCCAAGTAAAAATAGCTAATAGAACCCAAATTATTCGAACTAAATCAACATCAATTTTAAAAAAATCTGCAACTCCGGCAGCAACTCCAAAAATAATTTTATTGTCTCTTCTTTTATATAATTTCATATAAATAATTATATTGCATTTTAAAAAACAGGAATCGAATTTTTAATTAAATTACCAATCCCTCCAAGTAATCCTAAAGCACCTTTTGAAATACTACTGATTACATTATTGATAATTTGTTTAATCCAATCTAAAGCAGAATAATTTGATACTTTGCTACTACCTTTTGTAGTTAAAGTATAAAATGTTGGTTCCCCTTTAAATTGTAAAACTACTTTTTTCTTAGAAAAACTTTTTAAAATAAAATTATTTTTTTTCAATTTATAATTTTTTGTTACAACTTTATTATTTTTTACTGATATTTGTTGATAATCAATTTCATCAGTTTTTAAATTTTGTTTATCAATACTTCCTCGATAAATTTTATTATTTAGCGTTTTGTTATCCTTTTCTTTAGTATTATCTGTAATAATAAAACGCCCTCCACTCGTCTTTAATAATAATTCACGATTACTTTTTTTATAC
>JAITDY010000045.1 GCA_031282325.1 Lactobacillaceae bacterium
AAATGAATCAAATGGGATTGCCCCGTCAAATGGCTTTAGAATTATTCAAACCATTCGTTATGCATGAATTAATCGCGCGTCCTGATGTTGATGTTAAAACACTAAAGTCAGCCCGTAAATTAATTGAAAGAAACGAACCAGTAGTTCAAGATGTATTAGAAGAAGTTATACGCGAACATCCAGTACTATTGAATCGTGCACCTACTTTGCACCGTCTTGGAATTCAAGCTTTCGAACCAATTCTTGTATCCGGTAAGGCTATGCGTTTGCACCCACTTGTTACTGAAGCTTATAATGCCGATTTTGATGGTGATCAGATGGCAATCCACGTTCCATTGTCAGATGAAGCGCAAGCAGAAGCACGCTTATTGATGTTGGCTGCAGGACACATTTTGGCTCCAAAAGATGGAAAGCCAATCGTTGCACCTTCACAAGATATGGTTATTGGTAACTACTATATAACTACTGAAGTTGCTGGTAAAATCGGCGAAGGTAAAATTTTCTCTAGTTATGATGAAGCAATGATTGCATACCAAAATAATTATGTTCATTTGCATACTCGCGTTGGAATTCAAACTTCATCTTTCCCTTCAGAAAAGCCATTTACTGATGAGCAACGTAGTAAAATTTTGGTTACCACTATTGGTAAATTATTGTTTAATAATATTTTGCCTGTGGATTTTCCATATCTAAATGAACCTACTGAAAGTGCTTTGACTGCAATTGATGATAAATTCTTTGTCGACAAGGGACAAGATGTTAAGAAATTCATTGAATCTCAAGCACTTGTTGATTCGTTTAAATCAAGCTTCTTATCTGATATTATCGGAGCTGTTTATAAGATTTATAAGGTTACTGATACTTCATTGCTTTTGGATCGTATGAAAGATTTGGGTTATGATGAATCGACTAAATCAGGTCTAACTGTGGCGATGAGTGACGTTATCGAAGTTGCTAAAAAACCCGAAATTTTAAAAGAAGCGCATGAAAAAGTTTCCAATATTAAAAAGCAATTCGAACGTGGTTTAATTACTGAAAACGAACGTTATGATCGAGTTGTACAAATATGGAATAATGCTAAAGATGAAATTCAAGATGAATTAACTGATGCATTTACTCCTGAAAATCCTATTTATATGATGAGTAATTCTGGAGCACGTGGTAACATTTCTAACTTCGTTCAGCTTGCTGGAATGCGTGGTTTAATGGCTGGACCTGGAGGTAAAATTATTGAACTTCCCGTTACTGCTAATTTCCGTGAAGGATTAACTGTTTTGGAAATGTTTATTTCTACTCACGGTGCTCGAAAAGGAATGACTGATACAGCTCTTAAAACTGCCGATTCTGGTTACTTAACACGACGTCTGGTCGATGTTGCTCAGGAAATTATCGTACGAGAAGAAAAGTCCGATACTGATCGCGGATTAGAAGTTTCAGCAATTATGGATGGCAATTCTGTAGTTGAACCTATATATGATCGAATCGTTGGTCGTTTTGCTATGAAGAGTGTTAAAGATCCAAAAACTGGCGAAAAGATTATTGGCAAAAACGAATTTATCGATGAAGATGTTGCTAAAAAAATAATTGAAGCTGGAGTTCAATCAGTAACTATTCGTTCTGTATTTACTTCAACTACCGAACATGGTGTTTCAATTATGGACTATGGACGTAATTTGGCAACCGGAGAACTTGTTGAAGTCGGTGAAGCGGTTGGAACTGTGGCAGCTCAATCAATTGGTGAACCCGGTACTCAGCTGACAATGCGTAATTTCCATACTGGTGGTGTTGCTGGTGGAGCTGATATTACCCAAGGATTACCTCGTGTTCAAGAATTAGTTGAAGCGCGTATTCCAAAAGGAAAAGCAGAAATATCTGAAGTTGATGGAAAAGTTGTAGCTATTTTAGAAGATCCTGCTGATCGAACTAAAACAGTTACAATTAAGGGGAATAATGATGAACGCTCATATAAATTACCAATGAGTGCTCGCTTACGAGTTTCTGAAGGTGATGAAATTGCACGTGGTCAGGCTATCAATGAAGGTCCGATTGATCCTAAAGAGTTGCTAAAACTTACTGATGTATTAACTACTGAAAATTATATTTTGACTGAAATTCAAAAAGTTTATCGTTTGCAAGGAATTGAAGTTTCTGATAAACATATTGAAGTTATGGTTCGTCAGATGTTAAAGAAAGTTAGAGTTATGGATCCCGGTGATACTAAATTATTGCCTGGTGAATTATTAGATATTAACGATTTCAAAAATGCTAATGTTGATACTCTAAAAAATGGAAAAGTCCCAGCTACTGCTCGTCCAGTTCTGCTTGGAATTTCTAAAGCTTCTCTTGAAACTAATTCCTTCTTGTCAGCTGCTTCATTCCAAGAAACTACTCGTGTATTAACTGATGCCTCAATTAGAGGAAAAGTTGATCCATTAATTGGTTTGAAAGAAAACGTTATTATCGGTAAGATTATTCCTGCCGGTACTGGTGTTTTGGATTATCGAAGTGTAAAAGATAAAACAGATGCCCCAGCAGTTGGGATTTCAGAAGTACCAATTACTTTAGATGATTTATCAAAACAAGAACATTGGATTGAAGAAGATTAATTTTTAAAAATACCCTAGGATAAATAACTTAGGGTATTTTATTTAGACATTTTTGTAATTTCAAATAAAGAATGGTATAATATTCTTTGTGAAAAAGAAGAAGCACCCGCTTCTCACCTCGATGTGAAATACCACGATGGTTAATTAGTTTATCTTTATTGAGATATGTTAATGAAGGGCGGGTGTATCCCGTCTTTTTTCATTTAAAAATTATTCGGAGGATTTTCCCATAGCAAGATATCAACCGCGTCAAAAGCGTCAAATCGATTTAGTGAACGATAATATTCACTTTAGTCAGGTAATGTTAATTGATGGTTCAACTAGAAAGGTTATGCCAACTAGTGAAGCACAAAAAATTGCTGATAGTAGAGATTTGGATTTGGTGATTGTTCAAGCTACTGCTGAACCACCTGTTGCACGTATTGTTGACTGGGGTAAGGCAAAGTTTGAGCAACAAAAAAAGGCAAAAGAAAGCAAAAAGAAACAAACCATTATTCAAACTAAAGAAGTTAGAATGAGTCCGGTTATTGATTCTGGAGACTTTGAAACAAGAAAAAAAGCTTCAATTAAGTTCCTAACTGCTGGAAATAAAGTTAAGTTGAATTTACGTTTCAAAGGTCGAATGATGGCCCATCAAGATGTTGGTCGTGAAGTTTTGTTAAGAATGGCAAATGAATTAAGCGATTATGCCACTGTTGAAGCGCAACCAAAACTAGAAGGTCGTCAAATGTTTTCTTTGCTGGTACCAAAAGCTGAAATTATTAAAAAATCCCAACCAAATAGTAAAGAAAATCATAAAGAGGAGAATAGCGATGCCAAAGATGAAGACTAACAAGGCCGCTGCAAAGCGCTTTAAAAAGACTGCTAAAGGCGGTTTCAAAAGTGGACAAGCTTTTACAAGCCACCGTTTCCACGGAAAAACTAAAAAGCAACGTCGTCAATTGCGTGGTACTGCAATGATGAATTCAATTAACGTAAAGCGTTATGCGAAGTTATTAAGTACCTACTAATTTTTGGTCAAAAGGAGAATAAATTATGCGAGTTAAAGGAACAAACGTTACACGTATTCGTCGTAAAAAAATAATCAAGTTGGCCAAGGGTTACCGTGGACAACGTCATATTAATTTTAAGGTTGCAAAGCAACAAGTATGGAAATCATACTTGTATGCTTATCGTGATCGTAAGAATTTAAAACGTGAATTTAGAAAATTGTGGATTGCACGTATCAATGCAGCTGCACGCATGAATGGAATTAGTTATTCAAAATTCATGAACGGTCTTAAGTTGGCTGGAATTAATTTGAATCGTAAAATGTTAGCTGAATTAGCAGTTTCTGATTTTGCCACATTTTCTTCATTAGCGGAAACAGCTAAAAAGCAAGTTGCTGCTCCAGAACGTTTTGCTGCAACTAATGAAAAAACTATTTCAATTCAAAGGGTTGAAAATGGTGGAGCAAAACCAGTTGTTCTTGAACCTAAAAATATTTCAGAAAAAGCTTCTAAAGAAGAAGTCAAGCAAGTAGCTACTTCAAAAGAAACTGAAGTAAAAACTGAAAATGTAAAGCCAACTGCTAAATCAACTGTTGCTGAAATTAAAAGTTATTTAGAATCTGAAGGTATCAAATTTCCTTCTAGTGCAAAAAAAGATGAATTATTAGCTTTAATTAAATAATTATATTAAGCCTGTGAAAACTATGGGCTTTTTATTTTGTAATAAACTTATGTTTAAATATGCAACGAATTTAGAATTTAAACATAATAAATTCTAAAAATAACTTACACCTGTTAAAATTATAGTTAATGATTAAATTGCTGGAACCACAATTTACAGTTGAAAGAATTTGGGGAATTAGTCCCATTACGCTAAAGAAAATGGGTGTAACAACCATTTTAGCTGATTTAGACAATACTTTAGTTGCCTGGAATAAGGCTGACGGTGATACTGATTTTTTTGAGTGGCATAATCTGTTAATTAAAAATAATATCCAATTAATTGTTGTTAGTAACAACACTACAAGTCGTGTAGCACGAGCTGTGAAACCTTTTGGTTTGCCATTTGAGTCTTGGAGCATGAAACCATTTCCTCGTGGAATTTTAAAAACTTTAAAAGATTTTAACTTAAATAAGGATGAAGTCATTATGGTGGGCGATCAGATTATGACCGATATAATTGCTGCTAATTTAGCAAAAGTAAAAAGTGTATTAGTGAAACCACTTGTAAATACAGATGGAATTTTAACTAAAACTAATCGAGCAATTGCAAATATGGTATTAAAAAATTTAGACATTAAATGGGAGAAAGATTTAGTTGAACGAAACAGAAATTAACAATATTCTAGAAGAAGGTCTATATTGCATTGGTTGCGGAGCCAGAATTCAATATACTAACCAAAATGAAGCCGGTTATTTACCAAAATCTGCTTTATTAAAGCATTTTTCGGATGAGGAACACAGTGACTTATTATGCTACCGTTGTTTTAGATTACGTAATTATAATGAAATCCAACCAGTAGAAATTAATTCTAGTCATTTTCAAACTATATTAAATCAAATATCAAATACTAAGTCACTTGTAATTTACGTGTTAGATTTATTTGATGTAGAAGGGAGCTTGATTCCCGGAATATCACGTCTTGTTGGAAACAATCCGATTATACTTGTTGGAAATAAAATGGATTTATTACCAAAATCAGTTAAGGAAAATAAAATAATTAATTTTTTAAATAAAAAAACAAGAGATATTGGAATTAAACCAGCAGAAATAATTTTAACGCGTGCAACTAAAGGTGATGTTGCCGAACAAATTATTCCTAAATTAAATCCTTATTTAAGCTACAAAGAAATTTATGTTGTTGGTGTTACAAATGTCGGTAAATCTACAATTATCAATCAGCTAGTAAAATATGTTAGTAATCAAGGAAATGTAATCACTACTTCTAGATTCCCGGGTACTACTCTTGATAAAATTGAAATTCCTTTAAGCCAAGAAAATAAAATTATTGATACCCCGGGAATTATTCATGATTGGCAAATGACACATTATGTTGATGTAAAAGATTTTAAATATTTATTGCCAAATAAAGAAATCAAACCACAAACTTTTCAATTAAATCCGGAGCAAACCATATTTGTTGGTGGATTAGCCCAAATTGATTTTGATAATAAAGAAAAAATTTCTGTCACAGCTTATTTTGAAAATAATTTAAAATTGCATCGAAGCAAAACACAAAAAGCACAGGAATTATTTAATAATCAATTTGGTAAGTTATTAGTTCCAATACCAAAAGAAGCAGTTCCTTATACTAGCCAAAAGTTTAATTTAAAAAATAATCAGGATTTAGTGATAGCTGGATTGGGTTGGTTCTCCTTTAATAGTGATGCAATGATAACAATTAAAGTTCCAAAAGGCGTTAAAGTATTAGTTAGAGAGGCAGAAATTTAATGTTAATTTTAACCGGAAAACAAAAAAGATTTATCAGATCACAAGCCAATGAATTACCAGCAATTTTTAGTTTGGGAAAAAATGGAATAAGTAAAAAATGGATTGGTGAAATTCTTGATGCTTTTAATAGCAGAGAAATTATAAAAATATCGATCCAAGCAAATTCTGCTGAAGAAATGGATCAGTTTATTGATTTTATTCATGCGAATTCTCAAATCACGGTAGTTCAAAAAATTGGTAGGACAATAATTTTATATTTGCCAAACAAAGATGATAAATACCAAAATTTTTCTAAAGAGGTTGACAAACTTGCGAAGTAGAAATTCAACAACGGTACTTTCTTTTGTGGAATTTAAAAAACAAGAAATTTTAAGAAATCCACAAAGGATCGGTCTTTTTGGAGGTACCTTTAATCCTATTCATAACGGACAATTAATTGCAGCCGAACAAGTTGCTCGCAATTTGAAATTAGATAAGATAATTTTTATACCTAATTCAATTCCTTTTGGCGCAACTCATCAGGATGCGATCGACCCGAGTTACAGAGCGGAAATGGTTCGCCTAGCCATTGCTAATAATTCTTTATTTGATATTAATACAACAGAACTTTTCAAAGGTGGCAAAACATCAACATATGAAACGGTTAAAGAATTAAAAAGTATTAATCCGCAAAACGAATACTTTGTTATTCTAGGTGCTCATTTAATTAAGGATTTACCAAATTGGGAAAATGCTGTTGAATTATCTAAAATATCTCAAATAGTTGGCATTAAGGAGCCAAACAATGATACTCCTGATATCTTAAACACCAAATGGATCTTTATAAATTATTTGGATATTTCGTCTTCAGATATCCGTTCATTGCTGAGATTACGGAGATCGGTACGCTATTTGGTCCCTGATGTTGTTGCAATGTATATAGCTGAATATGGTTTGTATCAAGGAAGGTATTAAATGTATAATTTTGAAGAAATAACACAAAAAGTTAAAGAAAATTTAAGTGATTTTCGTTTCCAGCATTCACTAAGAGTGAGCGAATATGCTCAAGAATTAGCGAAAAAAAATAACTACGATATCCAAAAAGCTAAATTAGCCGGATTAGTACATGATTACGCCAAGGAAAGTAGTAATGAGGAATTTTTATTTTATATTGATAAATATAAATTGGATCCAGAATTAAAAAAATGGAAGACTCCGATATGGCATGGGATCGTTGGAGCGTATATCATTAAAGAAAAATTAGGTATCGAAGATGAGGATGTTTTGCATGCTATTTCAGTTCATACCACCGGTGATATAGAAATGACTATCTTGGATAAAATTTTATATATGGCTGATTGGTTGGAACCGGGACGTGACTTTTCAGAAACATTAGATGCAATAAAAACAAAAACTGAAGCAAATTTAGATTATGGAATTGCCCAACAATTAAGTTTTGCATTAGATTTTTTGAGTCGTAAAAAAGAAGCGATTTATCCAAAAACTTTATATGCATACAATTATTGGGTTGGAGGAATTAAATAATGGAACCACAATTAGAAACAATTATTAAAGCAGCTGATGCTAAGAGAGCGGAAAATATTTCTGTTTTAAATATTAGTGAAATTTCAATTATTGCTGATTATTTTATTATTATGAGTGCTGAAACTAAAAGGCAAGTTCAAGCAATTGCTAATGAAATTATCGATAACTTAAAAGAAAAAAATTATCAATTGGATAATGTTGAAGGATTATCAGAAGCACGTTGGGTTGTAATCGTTGCAGGAGATTTTGTTGTTCATATTTTTGATCAGGAAAGTTATGACTTCTATCAGCTTTATCGATTATGGGAACAAGCTAAGCAAGTAGACGTAAGTTCGTTAATTACTGAAAATTAAAATGGAAAATTATACTAGTTTTGCAAAATTATATGATCAGTTATTCGATTTAGATATGTATCTACAATGGAAAGATTTTGTAGTCAAAAGAAGTAATCCATCCAAGTTATTAGATTTAGGTGGTGGCAATGGACGATTAGGAATTATATTATCTAGGGAAAAATATCAAGTAACAATTTTAGATCTCTCATTATCAATGCTTCAAATAGCACAGAGTCACGCAGAAAAAAATAATGTAGAACTTCAATTGATTAATGATGATATGACTAATTTTGAATTAAATGAAAAATTTAATGTTATTACATCTTTTTCTGATTCAATTAATTATTTAAGCAGTAAAACCGAGATTCAAACAATGTTTAATCATGTTTTTAACCACTTGAACGATAGTGGTGTCTTTTTGTTTGATCTAATTACACCACACATGGCCAATGTTACATACGATAATTATATGTATAACAATGATGATGATCCCCAAAATATTTTTATGTGGACCACTTTTCCGGGTGAAAAAAAGAATAGTGTTGATCACGATTTAAAGTTTTTTACGTATCGTAAAGATATTGATGCTTTTAAAATACTACGAGAAATTCATCATGAACAAACTTATGAAAATGAAGTAATTATGCAATTATTAAAAAATACTGGATTTAAAAATATTCAATATACTGCTGATTTTGGTAATAGTAAAGTTGACGAAAATTCTGATCGCGTTTTTTTTGAGGCAAGAAAATGAAAGCAGTCGGGTTAGTAACTGAATATAATCCATTTCATAATGGACACATTTATCATATTCAAAAGTCAAAAGAAATTACAAATGCAGATGTTGTTATTGCGGTAATGTCCGGAAATTTTGTGCAACGTGGGATACCTGCAATTGCTGATAAATGGGAAAGAACCAAAGTTGCTTTAGAAAATGGTGTCGATATCGTTATTGAACTGCCAATCTATTATGCATTACAACCGGCTCATATTTTTGCTAACGGCGCTATTAATCTACTATCTGAAATACAAGTTAATGATATTGCTTTTGGTGCAGAAAATCCAAATATTGATTTTATTAATTTAGCTAAAAATAAAATTGAAGATGAAAAACATTTTTTTGAAGATAAAACACAAACTTTTGCAAGTAGTTTTGCAAATGCTTTAGAAAGCAAAACAGGATTTAAATTAGAGGAATCTAACGATATTCTAGCTTTTACATATGCAAAAGCTATAGTTGATCGAAAATTAGAAAAGCAAATTAAAATTCATCCGATTGCTCGTAAAAATGCAGCCTATAAAGATTTTCAATTAAATGATACGAACATTGCCTCGGCTACCGCAATTCGCTTAGCAATCGATGAAAACAAAGATATAGCTCGTTTTACACCCATGAATAATTTTTTTAAGCGGGCAGAATATGAAGAAAAATTGTTTGACTTGCTATTTTATCGATTGTCTACTGATGGAGTTAAGCAATTAAAACAGATTTATCAAATGAATGAAGGACTAGAGTATCGTATTAAGGATGTCGTTGAAAATGGCGTTGATAATTTTCCTGATTTATTAAATGGAATTAAGTCAAAAAGATATACTGCTTCTAGAATTCATCGGCTATTAGTGTACTCATTACTTAATATTAAAGTTGATCAAATGCAAGCAGCCTTAAAAGAACCATATTTGCGATTATTAGGATATACAAATAATGGTCAAAAATATCTGAATGAAAAAAAACGTGAAATAAAATTGCCAATGATTACCCATGTTGATTTGAAACTTGCCAAAAGTAATTTGAGGCTAGATTACAAGGCCGGTGTTTTGTACAATCAGTTAATGAATATTAAAGACCCCCAAGATATAGGAAGGATTCCAATCAGTCAATGAAATTTACAATTTTAGAATTACAAAAATATAAGAATGTTCCACTTGAAATTAATGAAGTTGTTGATCTAAGCGATAGAGTTAAACAAAATTTTTCTGATCGAATTTCTAAGATAAGTCCTATGAAAATAAATGGACAAATTCAATATAAAAATAACGATAGGATTAAGTTGAATTTAAATGTTTACGGAAGTGCTTTTGTACAATCAAGAATAACTTTAAAAGATGTTGAATATAAAATTGACTTGAATATTGATGAATTATATGTTCAAGATGAAGTTAGTTTGAATATGTTCCCTTTAACTGAACAGGTTTTCTTGTTAGAGGATAACTGGCTAGATATTGATGATATTGTACTGCAAAATATTATTGTCTTTTTACCCTTGAGTGCCGATGAAGATTTAAATGAGGAAAACATAAAAGGAGAAGGCTGGCAAATTTTTTCTGAAGATGAATATGATTTAAAAATAAATGAAGAGAAAGAACCCACTCAAAGAATGGGCGATTTTTTCCCTGAAGAATAGGAAAATTGTTAAAATAGATTAGTTATGATGAATATTACAAAAAACAAGAAAACACCTTGGCAAATTATTCGTAGATATTTAATTATCTTATTAGTCGCCTTGGAATTATATCTGATGTTTGGTGGTTATGATAAAAACGGTCACACTTATCAATTAATTGGTCAACATATTGCTAATTTTATGAAATGGATGTTAGGAGTATTTAATGACGCGTCCGGGGTTGGATTTGCAATTATTTTTTTAACAGCTATTTTACGTTTAGTATTAATGCCAATTATGCTTAGTCAACAAAAACAATCAACTATTCAAGCTGAAAAAATGGCCATGCTAAAGCCACAATTAGATTTGATTCAAAAAGAAATAAAATCATCGAAAGATCCTAAAGAGCAAATGGCTTTACAAGCAGCGATGATGAAAATTTATAGTGAAAATAACTTAAGCATGCTTGGTGGAATTAATATGCTATCAATGCTAATCCAATTACCGGCTATTCAGGGATTGTATTCAGCTATTCATTTGTCCAACGTTGTAAAAGGAGGCCATTTCTTTAATATCCCATTGGATAAACCTAGCATTATTGTTGCTCTTACCGCCTTTGTTTTGTATTTTGCCCAATCTTATTTTATGATTCTAAACACTCCCGAAGAGCAACGTTCACAAATGAAAATTATGATGTGGATCAGTCCAGTCATGATATTTGTATTCTCATATACACAAAGTGCTTCATTAGGGCTTTATTTCGTTGTTGGTGGAATTTTCATGCTGATTCAAACCTTAATTATGTTAGCTTTGCGTCCAAAATTAAAAAAAGAAGCGCGCGATACTTTCAAAGTAAAAGATGTTGCTTCTGATTTAATTAAGCAAGCTAAGGAAAACCCAGATTCAATGACATCACAGAATTCTTTTTTGGGAGCAGCAATGCAACAGCAAGTCCAAAAAAATGACAATGTTTCAAATAAAACTCAAGTAGTTGATGCTAAAGTACAAGATGTTACAACAAATAAAAATAAAAACCGCAATAAGGGAAAGCAAAGAGGCCATAAATAGTGGAAATTATAAAATCCAATCAAAATCAAAAAGTGAAATTATGGAACAGTTTAAAAACTGCAAAAGGCCGAAAACAATCAGGAACCTATCTTTTAGATGGATGGCACTCTGTTAATGAGGCAATCAAGGCCAACGCATCTTTTCAAGCGATTATAGGAACTGAAAAACAAATTGAAGAACATTTAAGTGAGATCCCCCATGGCGTGCCAGCAATTATCGTTAGTGACGAAGTAGCTAATCATATTGCTGATACTAATTCACCACAAGGTATTTTTGCTCAAACATCCATTCCAAATAATTCCTTTGATCCAAAATATGTACACAATGGAAAATGGCTGTTTTTAGATTCCTTACAAGACCCGGGAAATATCGGCACTTTAATTAGAACTGCCGATGCTGCTGGTTTTTATGGCGTTGTATTAGGAAGCGGGTCAACCGATTTATATAATCCTAAATTAATTCGTTCGATGCAAGGAAGTCAATTTCACTTAAAAGTGATTAATGATGCTAATTTATTGGAATTTACTGATGCCTTTATTGCAAATGGAATTAATGTTTATGGAACTTCAATTGATGAAAAAGCAGTTAATTATAAAGAAGTAACTTTTCAAAATGATTTTGCTCTTATTTTAGGTAATGAAGGTAATGGGGTTTCTCAAGAATTATTAAATAAGAGTTCATCTAATCTTTATATTCCTATCTATGGGAAAGCTGAGTCTTTAAATGTATCAGTCGCTGGTGGAATTTTAATCTTTGCTTTAATATAATTTGTTTATTATTAATAAGTATTTTATAATTTGGTTATGAATGAAAATAACTGTACTGCCGCTTTTTCTATTTTAGGCAAAAAATGGAATGGTGAAATTATAAATATAATGCTGAAAGCAAAAGAACCAATTCGTTTTTCTGACATTTCAGGCGAGTTAAATGCTTGTTCGCAAAAAGTTTTAACTGAACGTTTGAAAGAATTAGAAACTACTGGTATCATTGAACGTGTAAGCCTTGATAATAGCAGTCGTTTTTTATATGCTTTAACCGAAAGTGGAAAAGCTATGAAAGAATTAATGTATTCAATTAATCAATGGGCTGATATTCATCTTAAATAAAATGCAATGAAGGAAATAAGTATTAAGTTATTAGTTTAAAGAGAAGGCTGTTTGCTGTGAAAGCCTAAATTAAGCTTAAGAAATTCATTCCTGAGTAATGATTAATCATCATCGGAGCATGCCGTTACCGCACAGAGAAAAGATTTTGAAAATCTTAATTTGGGTGGCACCGCGGTTTTTCGTCCCTTGCAAAAATGCAAGGGTTTTTTTATAGAACAAAAGGATAAATTATGGATTTAATTGAAAAAATTGAAAATGTAAAAAATAAGATTCCAGAAATTCAATCAGCTAATTTGGAAGAATTGGAAAAAATTCGTTCATTAGTATTAGGAAAAAAAGGTGAATTAACCACGCTTTTACGTGGTCTAAAAGAAGTTGATGAGAAAGAAAGAGGAAAGGTTGGAAGTTTGGCAAATTTAGTTCGCACTGAAATTGAAGAACAAATACAAGTACGAACTAAGGCGCTTCAAAAAGAAATTATTAACCAGCGTCTAGAAAATGAAAAAATTGATGTTACATTACCCGGAACTAAACATCGATTAGGTCATATGCACGTCTTGCAACAAATTCAAAATGAAATCGAAGATTTGTTTATCTCACAGGGTTACCGAGTAGTTTATGGAAATGAAATCGAAAGTGATGAATATAATTTTGAAAGAATGAATCTTCCCAAAGATCATCCTGCTCGCGATATGCAAGATACTTTTTATATTGATTCAGAAACATTATTACGTACTCAAACCTCAGCTATGCAGGCTCGCATTATGGAAAAGCATGATTTTTCTAAAGGACCACTTAAAATGATTAGTCCCGGTCTTGTTTATCGAAGAGACGATGATGATACTTCACATTCCCATCAATTCCATCAAATTGAAGGATTAGTTATTGATAAAAATATAACTTTAGCTGATTTAAAAGGTACCTTACAAATGCTAATTGATTCTTTATTTGGTCAGGGGCACGCGATTAGATTAAGACCGTCATATTTTCCTTTTACTGAACCTAGCATTGAAGTCGATGTGAGTTGGAATAAAGTGGATTCATCTACTGAAGATTCAGATATTCAATGGATTGAAGTATTAGGCGCTGGAATGGTTCATCCAAAAGTCTTAGAAATGTCAGGTATTGATCATAATGAATATTCCGGTTTTGCTTTTGGATTAGGTCCAGATCGTTTCGCAATGATTAAATATGAAATAGACGACATACGAAATTTTTATTTGAATGATTTACGTTTTATTGAACAATTTAAGCAGGTGAAAAAATAATGAAAGTAAGTACAAATTGGTTAAAAGAATATATTGATAATTTTGAAATTAATAATTTAAATGATGCCGATAAATTAGCTGCTCAAATTGGATTAACTAGTAGTGAAATTGAAAATGTATCTTATTTGGTTCCTCAATCTAGTGGGTTAGTGGTTGCTAAAATTTTAGATGTTAAGGATAATGAAAATTCAGATCATTTAAAAATAGTGCAAGTTAATAACGGTAAAAATAATTTTCAAATAGTTAGTGGCGCACCAAATATTGAATTTGGACAAGTTGTAATTTTGGCAATGGTTGGAGCTAAATTATTTAATGGTAAAGAAATAAAAGAAACTAAAATTGCTGATTATATATCAAGTGGAATGCTTGTTTCTTTGCAAGAAATCGGTTTTAATGATTCGATTGCACCAAAAAAACATGAGGAAGGAATTTATGTATTTCCAGAAAATGCTGATATTCAATTAGGGCAAGATGCTATAGATGCTTTAGGCGCCAATGACATTATTGTCGAAACAAGTCTTACCGCTAACCGTGCCGATATGCTATCGATAAAGGGAAATTCATATGAATTTGCTGCAATGCTAGATACTCAAGTTAGTTTCCCAAAGTATGCTACTACTCAAGAGGGAAAAGATATTGATGATCTAATTTCAGTTGAAGTAGATTCAAAAATTGTAAGTGAATATAATTTAAGCATTGTTCAAAATATAAAAGTAAAACAAAGTCCACTTTGGATACAAAAAAGACTTTGGTCTTCAGGAATCCGCCCAATTAATAATGTCGTAGATGTTACTAATTATGTAATGCTATACACTGGACAGCCATTACATGCATTTGATTATGATAAATTGCAAAATAAACAAATTAAAGTAAGTTTAAGTAATGATGAAGAAATTCAAACCCTAGATGGGCAAAAAAGAGAGCTAGAAAAAGGAAAAAATATTGTTATTTATGACGGCAATACACCTTTAATGCTTGCTGGGGTTATGGGAGGAATTAGTAGTGAAGTTGATGAAAATACAAAAAATGTTGTAATTGAAGCTGCAGTTTTTAATCCTCAATTGGTTCGAAAAACTGCGCAAAACTTCGCCCTTCATTCTGAAGCTAGTTCTCGTTTTGAACGTGGTATTAATTTAGATGATTTAATACCATCATTAAATCTGTCTGCTAATTTAATTCAACAATTAGCTGGAGGACAAATTGCACGAGGAATAATTACTAAAGGTACTGGTTTAACTAATGCTAAAAAATTAGAAATTTCTTTATCCTTTATACAAAAAAAATTAGGTTTAAAAATTTCCACAACAGAAATTAGTTCAGTTTTGAACCGTTTAAATTTCGAATTCAAAATTGTTGAAGATAAATTTATTATTGAAATTCCAAATAGAAGATGGGATATCTCTATTCCTGAAGATATTGTAGAAGAAGTAGCTCGTATACATGGGTACGATAAAATACCTACTACTTTGCCACAAGCAATCGATCCGAAAAGTGGCTTAACTATTAAACAGAAGTTATTACGAAATGTAAATGAAATTATGAGAAGTTCAGGTTTTAATCAGGCAATCTCATATTCACTATTGTCTAAAAATAAAGTAAGTAATTTCTCTACGTTTAATTTACCAGCAATTAAATTAGCTCATCCGATGAGTGAAGATAGGGCATATTTGCGTCAGTCGCTAATTGCTTCTTTATTAGAAGCCTTAAAATATAATGTCTCAAGAAGTCAAAAAGATATTCATTTATTCGAACATGGGATTGTTTTTGCAAAAAATAAATCGCAAAATATTGAGCAGCTTCATTTAGCTGGTTTGGTCATGAATTCTCCAATTTTAAATTGGAAAAATAATAAAAAAGAAATGTATGATTTTTTTGATTTAAAATGTGATATTGAAGATTTATTAAATCTATTTGAAGTTGATTATAAATTTATAAAAAATAAAGAAATTAAATTAATGCATCCTGAACAGACTGCGAATATTGTTGTTAGCGATCAAATTATTGGTTTTATTGGTAAAATTCATCCTGAATATTTGCAGGAAAATAAATTGGAAGATATTTATGCTTTTGAATTAGATTTAGATAAATTATTTGATATTTATCAGCCAAAAATTGGATATCAATTAATTCCGAAATATCAAGAAGTTACTAGAGATTTATCTTTACAAGTTGCAGAAGATGTTACGTCGGATGACATTTTAAATGTGATTAATAAATTAAATATTAAGGAATTAAAAAAGATTGAATTATTTGATAAATATAAAGATTCCCTAACATATCGGTTTACTTTTAATAATGAAGAAAAAACAATGGAAATTATTGACACTAATGAGATAATGGAATTAGTTCAAAAAAATGTAAGCGCTTTGAACGTGAAAATTAGATAGGAAATAATATGGTAGAAAAAGATAAATTAATCGGAGTTGATTTAGGTGGAACAACCATTAAGTTTGCAATCTTAACCGCAGATGGAACCATACAAGAAAAATGGGCAATTGATACTAATATTTTAGATGAGGGAAGTCATATTGTACCTGATATTATTGATTCAATTAATCGTAGGATCAAATTACTTAATCTCGATAAAGAACGAATTATTGGTATTGGAATGGGAACACCAGGAACAGTGAATATTAAAGAAGGAACTGTTACTGCTGCTTATAACCTTAATTGGAAGACAACACAACACGTGAAGTTTGATATTGAAAATGGAACCGGATTGCCTTTAAGTTTAGATAATGATGCAAACGCTGCTGCTATTGGTGAGCAATGGGTAGGCGCTGGACAAAATAATCCAGATGTTGTTTTTGCTACTTTAGGAACAGGTGTTGGTGGAGGAATTATTGCTAACAGTAAGTTAATTCGTGGAATTAACGGGGCTGGTGGCGAAATTGGACATATCGTTGTAGAACCAGATGGTTATCTATGTACTTGTGGAAATAGAGGCTGTTTAGAACAATATACTTCAGCAACTGGAGTTGTACATCTTGCGCGTGATTTTGCCGATGAATATTCAGGACCTTCTGAATTAAAAAAGGCAGTCGACAACGGCGATCAAGTAACTTCAAAATTAGTATTTGATTTAGCTAAAAAAGGAGATGTTTTGGCTCTTAAGGTAGTTGATAAAATGTCTCATTATTTGGGATATGCTCTAGCGTCTATTTCAAATACAACTAATCCTGCTTATGTGGTTATTGGTGGCGGTGTTTCTGCTGCTGGAGACTTCTTATTAAGCAGAGTAAAAGAAAATTGGACAAAATATGTTCTTTCTACAGTTCGTTCTTCAACTGAATTGCGTTTAGCTGAATTAGGAAATGATGCCGGAGTAATCGGCGCAGCAAGTTTAGCTCGTAGTTTCAGTTAAAATATAAGTATGATATTCGTAACTTCCGACACACATTTTTTTGATGCAAATATGTTAAATCAACAAAATTTTGCTCCGGAACGTTACGAATTTTTTTATACACAAAACATGAACCAAAAAATTATTGAAGCATGGAATTTAGTGGTTTCAGCTAATGATACGGTTTATCATTTGGGAGATATCGGCGTTTTTTATAAAAACGGAAGTAAAGAAGAAATGTTAGATATCTTAAATAGTCTAAATGGGAATATTATTTTTATTAAGGGCAATCATGATAGTAGAGATTTTTTTAAGTTTCTTGCTCAAAATAATTATCAATCTGAAAATAAGCAAGTGAAATTTGCCTTTGAAGATATTGGTGCTTATTTTAAATACAATCATCGACAATTTTATTTGACTCATTATCCGATGTTATTCGGTGTTTCTAAAAACATTATTAATTTACATGGACATGTTCATCATTACTCGATTAACCAAAAGGAAAATATTAATGTTGGCATTGATTCAGCTGATTTTGATTATTTTTTTACAAATGATAAACCGACTTTTGGCTCACCCCTATCGATGAGCCAAATTGAATTTTTAATTAAAGCTAAAAGAGATGATTTTAATAAACGAAAATGACAAACGAAAAAATTACAATTCTTCATACTAATGATTTGCACAGCCATATTAATAGATGGCCAAAAATTGCTAATTGGTTAGAAAATAGGCGACGTGAATTAGAACAACAAGGGCATTCTGTTTTATTGTTTGATATTGGTGATTTTATTGATCGATTTGATACAAACACTCAAGCTAACTGGGGCAGAAACAATTCAAAATTATTGTCAGATTTAAAATATGATGCTGTTACTATTGGCAATAACGAAGGTTTAGCTTTGCCTCACGATAGATTAGAAGAGTTATATCAAGATCGTAATTTGAATGTCGTTTTAAGTAATTTTTTTGATCAGGAATATAAAATTCCAAAATGGGCAATACCTGATGTTACTTTTGAAACTCAAAATAATACGCGTATTTTAGTTACTGGAATGACGGCCAATTATGAATCAACTTACCATTTATTAAATTGGCATGTTAAAGATCCAATCGATGTTTTGCAAAATTACGCAAAAAATAAACAGAATGCAGACGTTTTTGTTTTATTGTCGCATTTAGGTTTTCCAGCTGATAAAAATATTGCTAATAATTTTGATGTTGATGTAATTATTGGAGCTCATACTCACCATTTAATTGAACATGGACTATTGCAAAATGGTTCTTTTTTAGCAGCAGCTGGAAAATATGGAGAGTATATTGGTGAGATAACCTTAGAATTAAATGAAGAAAAACAAATTATTAATCAAAGTGCAAGAGTAATTAAAACTGATCGTCTACCTGAACCGGTAGCACAAAAAAAATTTATAAATAGTTGGAATGAAAGTGGAAAAAAAATACTCGAAAATAAAGTAGTTGCTTTTTTGCCGAAGGATTTAAGTCCGCTCGAACAAAGCCAAGATTTTTTAAAAATTTTACAAATGTATTTACATACAGATATTTCCATGATTTCTACAGGTATGTTTTTAAATACTCTTAAAAAAGGTAAACTAACCGAATATGATTTATTAGAAGATATACCCCACTCAATCAATTTAATGAAAGTAACTTTCATAGGAAAAGATCTTAGAAAATTATTAAATGAAATTTATTCTCAGGGTGCTTATTTAGAAGATTTTCCAATTCAAGGGAGTGGTTTTCGCGGAAAAGTTTTTGGTAAAATGTTGATTAATGGATTAGACGAAAAGAATATTGATGATCAAGAATATTACACTATTGGTACGGTTGATCATTATTATTTCTTACCTTATTTTCGTAGCATTCCAAATTTTTCAGAAGTTGAATTCGATTACTCATTTATTATGAGAGAAATAATGGCTATTTATTATAATGGAAAATACAAGAAATAATATTGTTGATGTGGCTGTAGACTTGCCGATTCAACAGGTCGATAATTTATATTCATATTTAGTTCCAAATGAATTGGTTGATCAAAGTATAGTTGGAAAAAGAGTTTTGATAAATTTCAATGGTAGACATTTAATTGGTTTTGTAATCAGTCAACGCATCGAAAATGACAACAATATAAAATTAAAAACAATTGAGGGTGTTTTAGATCAAAAACCAATTTTAAATCGAGAATTAATTGAGTTATCTAAATGGATAGCTGATTATTTTTATGCGACTCGTTTCGCTGTCATTTCTACAATGATTCCAAATAAATATAAGGTTAAATATTCCAAGAATTATCATTTAATAGATGAAATTGATGAAGAGTTATTTTCTAATTTATTTTTAGGTCTTGATTATTTACCGATTAATGCAAAACACATTACTGATTATGACAGAATAAAATTATCTACATTAATTAAGCAAGGAATTGTAGAAATAGATACCAATATTCAAATGCGAGATCGTTTGAAGAAGCAAATTGCAGTTTTTTTCAATTATGATTTTTTAGATTGGGATGACATAAAATTAAACGATAATCAAAAACATATAATAAATTTTTTAAAACAGAGTAATGAAAAAATTGTCCCTGTTAATGAATTAGTAACGAAGACAGGTTTATCAAAATCAACGATTAATACCTTAATAAAGAAAAAAATATTACAAAAAACAGAGATCGTTATTACTAAAAATGCCTTGGATGAAATTCATGTTGAACAAGATGAACCATTGAAATTTAATAATGGACAACAATTAGCTTTCAATGAAATAAAAGCATCTCTTATTGAAAATAAAAATGATAAGTTTTTGTTGGAAGGAATTACGGGTTCTGGAAAGACTGAAATTTATTTACAATTGATTGAAGAAACAATTAAATTAGGCAAAACAGTTATTTTATTAGTACCAGAAATTACATTAACATCGCAGATAGTTCGGCGTGTTAAATCACGCTTTGGTAATATAGTTGGACTGCAACATTCAGAATTAAATGATACGCAAAGATTAGATCAATGGAAAATGATGCAGGACGGTGGAATTAAAATCATTGTTGGAACTAGAAGTGCAATATTTTCGCCACTTGATAATATTGGATTAATTATTATAGATGAAGAGCATGATTTATCCTATAAGCAAGATGAAAATCCTAGGTACCATACTCGAGATGTGGCAATTAAAAGATCTGAAAATAATAATGCTGTTTTAGTTTTAGGTTCTGCAACTCCCAGTTTAGAATCGAGAGCTCGAGCCTTAAAAAAAGTATTTAAATTGATTTTATTAAATGAGCGGGCCAATAAAGATTCTAAATTACCAAAAATTCAGATTGTCGATTTAAAAGAAACTTATAAGCAAAAAGGTGAAACAAATTTCAGCGATCAGTTACTAAATAAAATCAAAGATCATTTAAGTAATAAAAAACAAATTGTTCTATTACTAAATAGGCGAGGGTTCTCTAATTTCTTGATGTGTCGAGATTGTGGATATGTGCCACATGATAAAAATTGTGACGTTGCTTTAACGGTTCATAAAGATATTGGTAAACTTAAATGTCATTATTGTGGAAATGAAGAGACAATTCCAACAGTTTGTGCAAATTGCAGAAGTAAGAATATTTCTTTTTACGGTACTGGAACGCAAAGCGTGGAACAAGAATTACATCAATTAATTCCTGAAGTTAAAACGGTAAGAATGGATGCTGACACGACTTCAAAAAAAGGTTCATCCGATAAAATTATTCAAGATTTTGCTGATTTAAAGTATGATGTTTTAATTGGTACACAAATGATATCTAAGGGACTGGATTTTCCCAATGTTACATTAGTCGGTGTCATAAATGCTGATACTGGATTGAATTTACCGGATTTTCGTTCTGGAGAAAAAACTTTTGATTTATTAACCCAAGTAGCCGGCCGTGCTGGGAGAGACAAAGAACGAGGCGAAGTAATTTTTCAAACATTTAATCCTGATAACTATATAATTCAATTTGCCGCCAAACATGATTACGAAGGTTTTTTTCAAAATGAAATGAGATATCGTCATTTAATGGACTACCCACCATATTTTTATACGGTTAGAATTAGTTTAAGTGGTTTAAATGATTTGAAGACTTCATTAGCGATCGAACAAATTAAAATGGAATTAGAAAATAAAATTGAATCTACTTCAATAATTGTTGGACCTTCAGCTAGATCAATTGCTAAAATTAAAAATCGTTTTTTTTATCAATTTTTAATTAAATATAAAAAAGATCTTTTATTAGATCAAGCCATTAAGGAAGTCCAAAAAAATTTTTATAAAAATTATGGAAAGGAATTCAAGATTGCTATCGATAGAGAACCGCAGTCTTTTATTTAAAATTATGTCAAAAAAAGTTATTTTTTTAGGAACAGCTGATTTCTCTAAAACGGTATTACAAGGAATCATTGATGATAATGACTTAAAAGTAATGGCCGTGGTCAGCCAACCAGACCGAGTTTTAGGTCGAAAAAAACAATTAATTCAAACTCCCGTTAAGCAGTTAGCGATCGAGAATAATTTGCCAATATATCAACCAGAAAAATTAAGTGGTTCAACTGAAATGAATGAATTGATTGCCTTAAAAGCTGATTTTATTATTACGGCAGCATATGGCCAATTTTTACCTACTAAATTTTTAGATTCGGCTCAAATTGCATCGATAAATGTACATGCTAGTTTGTTGCCGAAATATCGAGGTGCAGCACCAATTAATTGGGCAATCATTAATGGTGACACGAAAACTGGAATTTCTATTATGTATATGGTTAAAGAAATGGACGCTGGAGATGTTATTTCAACTGCGGAGGTAGAAATTTTAGAAAGCGATACCGCTGGTGACTTATTTGAAAAATTGGCGCCAGTTGGAACTAATTTGTTATTAAAAACAATTCCGAAATTAGCTAATGATGAAATTAAAGCAATCAAGCAGGATGAAGATAATATTAGCCTAGCACCTAAAATTGATAATAATCTTTTAAAATTAGATTTTTATAGTCAAACAGCAAAACAAATTTATAATTTAATCCGCGGCTTATCTCCGCAATATGTTCCTTTTATATATATTAATAGAGAAAAAATAAAAATTATTTCAGTATCTATTTTGGAACAAAGTATGGATTTTCACCCCGGCCAATTTATTTATTTAGATAATTCTACAATTGGTATCGTTGCTAAAGATAATTATATTTTGAAAATTAACGAATTACAGTTAATCGGTAAAAAACCAATTGATGCAAAATCATTTATTAATGGTTATAAAGCTAAATTTGCAAGTGGTGAATTTTTAGATAGATTATAATATTACTGTAGTGTTACATTATGCAAATAGCCTATTTAAGCGATACAGGAACAATTAAAAACGATAATCAAGATTTCGTTGGAATATTTGTCAATAAACATGGTTTTCAATTAGCGATTGTAGCGGACGGCGTCACATCATTAAAAGGTGGTGATGTTGCGTCAGAAATGGTGGTGCACAGCTTGGGTCACCAATGGAGCATTTCAGATGTTACGAGTTCAATTGAAGCCCGTTTTTGGATTTCAGATGTTGCTCAAAATGAAAATTTACGAATTTTAGAAGCTTCTAAAAAATATACTGATTTATCGAATATGGCAACGACTTTTGTTGCTGCAGCTGTTTTTGGCAATGAAATACTAATCGCAAATTTAGGCGATTCACGTGCCTATCTTTTTTCTGAAGATGATATGTTAACACAATTGACTGATGATCATTCACTGGGAAATGAGCTATTAAAAAGAGGATTAGTAAAAAGTGATGAAATGGAGTTCGTTCCAAATAATCAAGCTATTACCCGTTTTTTTGGTTCTAAAAGGAAAATTGAACTCGATTTTAAAGAACTATCAGTTAATGGAGAAGATATATTAATGCTTTCAACAGATGGTTTAAGCAAAGAAATTGATGAAAATGATATTTCTCGAATTTTGAGAAATAAAAAGATCTCTTTAGGAGAAATGACTGCTAAGCTAATTGATTTAGCTAACGATCAGAGTGGTTTTGATAATGTAACAGTATTATTAATGTCTCGTTTTGAAAAGGAAAACAACTAATGAATCCAGGAACAATTTTTGCAAATAGATATTCAATTATAAGTTCACTCGGTGAAGGTGGCATGGCTAATGTTTATTTAGCTGATGATTTGTCTAACAATCAACAAGTAGCGGTTAAAATGCTTCGTCTTGATTTACAAGAAAATCCAGAATTTGTTCGTCGTTTTCAACGAGAAGCACAAAACGCATCTAAATTAGTACACCCAAATATTGTTCAAGTTTTAAATTCAGGAACATTTGATGGAATTCAATATATCGTTATGGAATATATTGAAGGTATAGATTTGAAAAATTATATTCGAGAATTTTCGCCAATACCAAAGGCACAAGTTGTTAATATCATGGAACAAATTTTGTCTGCAGTTTCGATGGCGCATAATCATGGAATTGTTCACAGAGATTTAAAGCCACAAAATATTTTAATCGATAAAAATGGTTCTGTTAAAATTACTGATTTTGGAATTGCAATAGCAAGAAGTGAGTTTGGAATGACTCAAACTAATTCAGTACTAGGTTCTATTCATTATCTGTCACCAGAACAAATTCGTGGTGGTATGGCTACAAATAAAAGCGATATTTATTCTTTGGGTGTTATTTTATATGAAATGTTAATTGGAAAAGTTCCTTATGAAGGGAACAATACTGTTTCGATTGCTTTAAAACATTCCAATGAAGAAATGCCATCACTAAGAAAAATCGATGAAACCATTCCACAACCTTTGGAAAACGTTGTACTACGAGCTACTGCTAAAAATCCAGATAATCGTTATCTGACTGCTGAAGATATGGCTAATGATTTAAGAACAGTATTAATTCCTGAACGAGCATCAGAAGCTAGAATACCGGCTTTTTTTGATGACCAAAGTTTAACTAAAACGATGGTCTTGGATGATTTAAACGCAAGCGAACAAACTGGCACCTTATCTAAAATGGAAAATAATTCTAATTTGGTTCCAAAAAAAGGGCCACAGAAAAAGAAGTCAAATGCTAAATTACTTGCCTTTTTAATTCCGGCTGGTGTTTTAATCTTTGTGGGTCTTTTGGCTTTTCTCATGAATATGTTCGGACCGAAAAAAATAACTGTGGATAACCTTTCTAATAAAACTGAAGCGCAAGCTAGAAAAATATTGGATCAAAATGGATTAAAAGTTGGCGAGATTACAAAAGTTAATTCTAATTCAATTGATAAAGGTAAAATCGTGAAAACCGATCCGGAGAAGGGTAAGAGAGTCAGACGGGGAACTAAGATTAAATTGTTTATTTCAAATGGTACTGATAAAATTGTTGTTGGTAATTATGAAGGATTCTCATATGATAAAGCTAAAAAGAAATTAGTTGAACAGGGATTTGAAGTTAAACAAAAAAAGGCCTACTCGACTAATATTGCAAAAGGAAGCATTATATCTCAAAATATCAATCCTGATAAAAAAGTTAAGCCAAGTAAAACGACAATTATTTTTGTTGTTTCCAAGGGGCAAAAGAAAACAGAAATACCGAATTTAGTTGGACAAACATTAGAATTTGCACAAACATGGGCTGCTCAGAATAATGTAGTACTGGAAAGCTCTCAAGAAAGTAGCGAGACTGTCCCTGCAGGACAAATTATTAGCCAAGACCCGAATAGTGGAAAAATAGCTGAAGGTTCAATATTAAAAATAGTTATTTCTAGTGGAAGTAATTCTATTAAAGTACTCAATTTTATTGGTCAAGATCAAAATAATGCAATAGCTTGGGCTAAGGAAAATGGTATTTCATTGAGAATATCTGAAATATACGATTCAAATCCTCAGGGAATTGTTATTGCTCAGAGTGGTGGAGATAAAATTGAAAAAAATGGCTCAATCACTATTACCGTCAGCAAGGGCCCTCAAAAACCAGACGTGCCATCGTCAAGTTCGTCATCTAGCTCTTCAAATACTGAATAACTAATTTGATTAAAATATATAAATAAAATTTCAAAAAAAGGAGAATAAAATGACTGTTATCGTATCACCCTCAATCTTAAGTGCTGATTATTTAAACTTGCAAAGAGATGTAGAAAATTTAAAGGAAGCTGGTGCTCAATATTTGCATATTGACGTTATGGATGGAATGTTTGTTCCTAGTATTTCTTATGGTCCAAATTGGGTATCTCAATTAAAAAAAGTGACTGATTTAGTTTTGGATGTTCATTTAATGGTTGTTAATCCCGAACGTTATATTCAAACATTTATTGATGCTGGATCAGATATTATTGGTGTACATCAAGAATCAACCCCTCATATTCATCGTGCCTTGCAGATGATTAAAAATGCTGGTATAAAAGCTGAAGTAGTTATTAATCCCGGAACGGCCTTGGAAAATATTTATCCAGTTTTGCATATGGTAGACCAAGTATTGATTATGACTGTTAATCCAGGCTTTGGCGGACAGAAATTCTTACCGGAAACATTAGTTAAGATTAAAACCTTATCCGAATATAAAAAAGCACATAATTTATCGTTTGATATAGAAGTAGATGGTGGCGTGAATAACAATACAGCTCAACAATCTTATGATGCAGGGGCGAATGTTTTTGTGGCTGGTTCATATATTTTTAATGGAGATGTGAAGAATAATCTTCAAACATTATTAAATATTAAATGAAAATTATAAACATTTTAGTGGCGGGACCAGAAGCTAATTTACCAAATGAATGGTGGAAAATCCCCGGGGAATGGGTTGGAGTTGATTTAGGAGCAACACGATTATTTAATCGAGGGATTAAACCAATTTTTGTAGTGGGAGATTTTGATTCAGTAAGTGAAAATCAAAAAAATGAAATTCAAAAGTTAGTACCTAATTTGCAAATAGTTAATTCAATAAAAGATGATACTGATACTGAATTGGCATTACAAAAAGTGAAAACACTTAGTCCAGACCGAATTAATTTATTTGGGGCAACGGGTGGTAGGCTTGATCATGAAATTGCAAATATTTGGATGATCGTGCAAAAACGTTTTTCAGACTTAGCAAATAAATTTTTTATTTATGATTATAAAAATGAAATTTCTTATTTAAAAGCTGGAGTATCGATAGTTTCACCGGACAATAACTATAAATATATTGGTTTTATGGCGCTTAATCCAATTGAAAATTTTGTAATTAACGGAGCTAAGTACAAATTACATGATTTTAATAGTTATAGTCCTCGGATGTTTACGTCCAATGAATTTATAGAAAATAAAAATATTACAGTTTCCTTTAAAAATGGAATTGTAATGGTAATTAAGGCAAACGACTAATTAGATATTTTTTGAAAAAAAAGGATTAAATGCTTAATCCTTTTTTTGTGCGTAACATCACGTAACAAAATGATTTTTTAGTTCATTGTTCACAAAAAAATTGTCTATAATTAAATTGTTAGATGTAAGCGCTTACAGAAGGGAGTGACAATTAATGAAATTTATTAATTATTTTGGAAATGATGCCTATACAAATATTGCAATGGATGCTTGGCTTTTAAAAAATTTAAAGCCAGAACAACCTGTATTTGCCCTTTGGCAAAACAAACGAGCAGTTATTGTAGGCGAAAATCAAAATACTTTTAAGGAAGTCAATCAAGATTATATTGATAGTCATGATGTTCAAGTAGTTAGACGTGTTTCGGGTGGAGGAGCAGTTTATCACGATTTAGGTAATATTTGCTTTACATTTTTTGTTCCCGTTGCAAATAGTGCTAATGTAAATTTTCATAAGTTCGTTAAGCCAATGGCTGATGCTTTAGAATCGTTAAATATTCCGGTTGAAATTTCAGGTAGAAATGATTTAGAAATTAATGGTAAAAAGGTATCTGGAAATGCCCAAAGATATGCTGGCGGTTATTTAATGCATCATGGAACATTACTATGGAATACTGACGTGGAAGCGATGGTTAGGGCTTTGAATGTTGCAGATGAAAAATTTATTTCTAAGGCAACGAAGTCAGTATCATCTCGTGTTGGCAACATTAAAGATTTTGCGCCGAAAACATTATCGATTGATGATTTTATTGAAAAATTAAATTATTATCTTACCAATAGTGGAAAAGATGGAGAAATTCAATTAACTCCTGAGCAAAAAGCAGGGATTTTAAAAGCTCGGGACGAAAAATTTTCTCAGTGGTCATGGAATTATGGAAAGAGTCCTGAATTCATGTACAACAATCATGCAAAATTCGATGGCGGTTCCATTGACGTACAAGTTAATGTCAATAATGGTCATATTACAGACATTAACTTTACTGGTGATTTCCTAGGAGTACGGGATTGGCGCGAAATAAAACCTGCATTATTAGGAATCCCATTTACAAATGAAGCAGTTGGGCAAGTGTTGGAAACAAATGCTGACGGGCAATATTTTGGTGGTATTACAAACGAACAATTATTGGAAACATTTTTTCAAAAAGGATAAGAAAGAAGAACATTTATGAGTGATCAAATTAAAATAAATCAAAAAATTCTAGATTTCAATACGCAATTACAAGAGCAAGATTCATTTTTTCCAGTTTTATCTGTTCTAGATAATCAAGGCAAAATAATCGATAAAGAAGCTCTAAAAAGAGCTGAATTATCAGATGAAGATTTAGTAAATATTATTAAAAGAATGCTTCTTAGCAGACAATTGGATATTCGATCAATTAAGTTAGCTAAACAAGGTCGTTTTGGTTTTTTTGCGCCAACTGCTGGGCAAGAAGCGTCACAAATGGCGTCATCATATGCTTTTAATGATGACGATTGGTTAATGCCTGGATATCGTGATATTCCAGAAATAATCGTAAAAGGGTGGCCAATCTGGAAAGCAATTTTGTGGTCACGTGGCCATGTATTAGGTAATGAATTTGTAACCGAAGATGGTAAAGAAATTAATGCTTGGATGCCTCAAATTATAATTGGTGCTCAATATGTTGAGGCTGCCGGTATTGCATTAGGGCTGAAAAAAAGAGGCAAAAATGCAGTGGCTTACGCCTATACAGGCGATGGTGGAACTTCGCAAGGAGATTTTTACGAAGGCATTAACTTTGCCGGTGCTTATAAAGCAAACGCAGTTTTCTTTATTCAAAATAATGGTTACGCCATTTCAACTCCAAGATCTTTACAAACTGCAGCAGTTCATTTAGCTGCTAAGGGTTGGGCGGCTGGAATACCAAGCGTAGTGGTAGATGGTAATGATCCTATTGCAATGTATCTAGTTTCTAAAGAAGCTAGAGCGTGGGCTGTTAGCGGCAATGGACCGGTATTGATTGAAACGCTTACCAATCGACTTGAGCCTCATTCAACTGCTGGTGATGATCCATTACGTTATCGAAAACAAGATGATATAGATTCATGGTGGCAAAAAGAACCATTGATTCGTATGCGTAATTTCATGACGGAAAAAGGTATCTGGTCATTGGAATTAGAAAATGCTTATATCGATGAAGTCAATACTTTAATTGATGAACAAATTAAAATTGCTGATAACGTTGAAAAGCAAAAGGTTTCAAATTTCATTAAAAATACCTTAGAAATTCCCGGGCAAGCAATGAACGAACAAATCGCAAAGTTTGAAAGTGAGGGTAAATAAAATGGCAGTAAAAAGTTATATCGACGCTATTCGCGAAGCAATGGATTTAGCTCTAGAAAAAGATGAAAATGTTTTAATCTTTGGTGAAGACGTTGGTGAAAACGGTGGAGTTTTTCGTGCCACTGATGGTTTACAAGCAAAATACGGAGAAGAGCGGGTGTTTAATACGCCGTTAGCTGAATCTGGAATTGGTGGATTAGCGATTGGATTAACAACACAAAATTATCGTCCAATTATGGAAATTCAATTTTTCGGATTTGTTTTTGAAGTAATGGATTCAATTGCTGGACAAATGGCAAGGAACCGTTTTCGTTTTAACGCGACTCGTCAAATGCCTATTGTTGTTCGTTCACCTTATGGGGGAGGTACTAAAACTCCGGAAATGCATGCTGATAATTTAGAAGGAATGGTTGCCCAAATACCGGGAATTAGAGTTGTTATGCCTGCAAATCCAGCTGATGCAAAAGGATTATTATTAAGTTCAATTGCTTCTAATGATCCAGTTATTTTTTTGGAAAATCTACATTTATATCGATCATTGAAAGGTGAAGTTCCAGATGGTTTTTACACTACTCCTTTAGATACTGCTGCTATAGCACGTGCTGGCTCAGATGTATCAATTATTTCATACGGAGGAGGTGTTCCGGTTGCACTGAAGGCAGCAGAGGAATTAGAAAAAAATAATGTATCTGCTGAAGTCTTGGATTTAAGAACAGTGTCTCCTTTAGATATTGAAGCAATTGGTAAGACGGTTGAAAAGACTGGACGAGTTGTAATCGTCCAAGAAGCTCAAAGAATGGCTGGAATTGGTGCTAATGTGATGAGTGAAATTTCAGAACGTTTTGTTTTAAATTTAAAAGCACCAATCGGAAGAGTTGCAGCGCCAGATTCAGTTTATCCATTTGCACAAGCAGAAAATGATTGGATGATTAAAGCTGATGATGTTGTAAACAAAGTAATGGAGATTGTAGAATATGACTGAAATTTTTAAGATGCCAGATATTGGTGAAGGAATGGCAGAAGGTGACATTGCTTCTTGGCTTGTTAAAGTCGGAGACAAAGTATCTGCAGATGATCCGGTAGCAGAAATACAAAATGATAAATTGGTTCAAGAAATATTGTCTCCATATTCAGGAACTGTTACTAAAATATTTGCTGAAGTTGGAGAAACTGTTTTTGTGGGTAACCCATTAATTGAATTTGATGGTGAAGATAAAAATGATAGTGATGAAAATGATTTATCTGATACTACCGCTAATGATGTTGCTGTTGAAAAAAAACCAACTGAATCTATAAAAGAAGTAGTTTTGTCTACCACAAATGTAGATGCTAATGATAAACAAAATAAAGTATTAGAAAATCAAGATCAAAATGTTCAAACAGTTCCAGTTGTAAATAATAGGGTGTTAGCAATGCCATCTGTCAGACATTTTGCATTTGAAAAAGGAATTGATTTATCTAAGGTACAAGCAAGTGGCAGACATGGACATGTAACGATATCTGATGTAGAAAAATATTTGCTTAACGATTCACAAATTTCAAATAATAATAATTTGTCTAACACTGTTACAAAAGAAAAAGATAATAATCTAGATGTTTCAATAAAACAAAAAACAGAACAATTAACAACAACTTCAAATAATTCTTTAGATAATCAAAATAAAAAAACTGAAACTATTCAGTCGATGACTCCAGTTAGAAAAGCAATTGCAAAGGCAATGACACAACAAAATTCTACGATACCGTTAGTAACCAATTTTGATTCTGTAGAAGTCAGCAAGTTAGTTGAGTATCGACAAAATTTCAAGCAACAGTTATTGGATGATGATATTCATTTAACTTATCTGTCTTATGCTGTTAAAGCGTTAGCTGCTACCGCTAAAAAATTCCCAGAATTAAACGCAAGCATTGACATGGAAAAACAAGAAATTACTTATCATAATGATGTCAATATGGGAATTGCTGTAAATGCACCAAGTGGATTATATGTTCCGGTGATTAAAAATGCAGATCAAAAGTCAATTATTACAATTGCTAAGGAAATTACTGAATTATCTACTGAGGTTCGCAATGGAACGATCAGAATGGATCAAATGCAAGGGGGAACAATCACGATTTCAAATCTTGGTTCAGCCAGAGGAACATGGTTTACCCCAATTATTAACGGAAAAGAAGTAGCTATTTTAGGATTAGGATCAATTATAAAAGAACCGATAGTAAATAGCGATAATGAAATATCGATTGGTCAAAATATGAAATTGTCGTTAAGTTACGATCATCGTTTGATTGATGGAATGTTAGGACAAACAGCAATTAATTATTTAAAGAAATTATTAGCAGATCCAGCTTATATGCTAATGGAGGTGTAAAAATGGTTGTAGGTGCACAAGCACGGGAAATCGATACTGTTGTTATTGGGTCAGGTCCCGGAGGTTACGTGGCAGCAATTCGCGCTGCTGAATTAGGCCAAAAAGTAACGATTATCGAACGAGATCAAATTGGTGGAGTTTGTTTAAATATCGGGTGCATTCCGTCGAAAGCATTAATAAATGTAGGACATCATTATCGTCAAGCCAAAGCAGGTAATCCATTTGGAATTACACAGCAAGAGCTTTCAATTGATTGGAATAAAACACAATCTTGGAAACAAAATACAGTTGTAAATACACTTACAAGTGGTGTAAAAATGTTGTTAAAAAAACATCATGTAGAAATAATAAAAGGCGAAGCTTCCTTTAATGACA
>JAITDY010000048.1 GCA_031282325.1 Lactobacillaceae bacterium
GATAAAATTGAACAATTATTATCTAAATTAAATGTTTCTGACAAGCCTACTATTAATGATGATTATTAAAAGTATGATTAATGGCTTATTGCGTTCAACTAATAATGGTACGCATATTAATGAAACTTTATATAAAGAAGTATTAGGATCTGGATTAGTTTTTCGTTTTATTAAAAATACAGGCATTCAGATGCCTTTTGAAGCAACAATATTAAATTACGATTATCGCCAAATTAATATAAATTCAAATTTAGGTAAATTTATTATCCTAATCGATAATTCTAAATCAAATTCAGTTAAGTTTTATAATTTTAAAATTGGAGAAACAATTAAAACTGGCAAAATTATTGGTGAATTTAATAATGATTATCAAAGTGAAAAAACTAGTATTTTTTTGCTTAAAGATTCTAGTGAAAAATTAGTTCCAAAATTTAATGATTTAGAAATTAAAATTAATGAAAATATAAATGTTGAATGGAAAAAATAACAATTTAAACGGTATTTTAGTTATTAATAAACCTAAAGGAATTACAAGCTTTGATGTTGTTTTTCAAATTCGAAAAATAATTCATCAAAAATCAATTGGGCATACCGGTACCTTGGATCCAGATGTTGACGGAGTTTTAGTTTTAGTTTTAGGTGCAGCAACTAAAATTATCAATCTATTACAAGAAAAAGATAAAGAATATCAAGGAAGAGCGTTGATTGGAATTGCAACTGAAACACAAGATGTTAGTGGGGAAATTATTGAAAGAAAAAAAATAGTTAACCCAATACCTGAAACTGAAATCGATCAAAAAATGAATAATTTATTAGGTAATTATTTGCAAACTCCACCAATGTATTCAGCTATTAAAGTGAATGGGAAAAGATTATACGAATACGCCAGAAGCGGTGTTGAAATAGAGCGTCCAAGCAGAGAAGTGCAAATAAAAGATTTTAAAAGAACATCTGAAATTTTTTTAAAAAACAATCAACAAGAATTTGACTTTATTGCTAAAGTTTCAAAAGGAACTTACATCCGTACCTTAATTGTAGATTTAGGACGAAAGATGGGGTATCCAGCTACAATGAAGCAACTAACCCGAACAATGGACAATGGAATTTCAATTACTAATTCAACTAACTTATCGGAATTTTTAGAAAATGATTTAAATTTTTTAGAATCAAAAATTATTCCAATTGAAGAAGTTTTAAACGATACTCCTGTTTATGATTTAACTTTTCAAGAAATGAAAATAGTCCAAAATGGTGGCTTTTTAGAAATGAATGTCAATGAAAATAAAGTATTGCTTAAATATAATCAAAAAATAATTGCAATTTATAAAAAAGAAAATAATTACTATCGTCCAGAAACAATGCTACTAACTAATCAATAGTTTTTTATTTATTTAATATTTAATTGGTGGAGATCATTTAAATTTTCTGCATTAAAACTTGCATATAAAAATGGAAGTTGTGTCTGCCAATTTCTTATTTCCTCAGCTAATTTTTTATTTTTCCATAAATACAAAAAATAACCAGCAACGCCAACTAAATGAGAACCGAGGGCGAGTGACTTAAAAACATCGTCTGCTGAAGCAATACCGCCATTAGCAATTAAAGGGGTCTTTAAGTTTAAATTACGAGCATTCTTTAATATTTCATAAGTTGGATTTGTAAATAAAGAATTTTGATTTGAAGATATGTTTTTTACTTGTTCGCCCCAAGTTTTATTTGGGCTACGGGTACTTTCAATTAAACCAAAATCAGTACCGCCAGAACCCGCAACATTAATTGCTGCAACATTTAAATTATCAAGTTTTAATAATGAATTTTTGGAAAAACCAAACCCAACTTCTTTGATAATAATTGGAATTTTTATATTTTCAATAATATCTTGTAATGTTTCATTCCAATTAGAAAAGTTTCGATCCCCATCCGATGTTGATAATTCTTGAACTGGGTTGATATGTATCTCTAAGACATTAGCTTCGATCATATCAATAGCTTGTTGGGCTTCATTAGCATTATGGCCAATGCCAATATTGGCGAAAATAAAACCATTGGGATTATTTTTTCTAACAATTTTAAAACTTTCAATTGTTTGTTTATCTGTTTGTTTTAAAGCAATCGATTGGCTACCTACGGCCATCGCTAAATCAAATTCTCGAGCTATTTTAGAAAGTTCATCATTTAATTGATAGCCCAATGAACTACCGCCACTCATTGCTTCAATATAAAAAGGCCATTTGAATTGATGATTTAAAAAATTAGTAGATAAATCAATATTTTTATAATCAATCGTAAGTAATGAAGGACGATCTAAAAATACCTTACTGAAATTTGTTTTTTTAGACTCAATATTTTTCCACTGTTTTAAAGCTAAGAAAATGTGTTCATTTTTTTTTTGCGATAATGCAGATTCAATTTTTTTATTTCTATTCAAATCAGTCATTTTGTATATATTTTAATATCTAAAGGTTCGATATTATTATTTTTCCATTCATTTTTTATTTTAAGAGCAATTTCATTATTATTAACAAATGCAATTACATTATCACCACCGCCAGAACCGGATATTTTACTATTAATGCCAAATTGTTGGGTTATTTTAATGGCTAATTTAATTTCATCGGTTAAAATACCGCTTAAAGTTTCCAAATTGTCTTCAAGTTCTTTTATTATTGAATTAAAACTATTAAAATTTGAAGTTCTAATCGCTTCAACAAGTTTTCGAGTATATTGATTAGATTTATTGGTAAAGTCTTCTTGTAGACTCATTTTGGCCACTAATTCACTAGTAATTGATGGTCTTTTTGTCCACCCAACTAATAATTGCCATTTTTCTGGTATTTTCAGCTGAATTGGATAATTATCCTTGGTGTAAATTAAGGTTCCAGTGTAGATACTTGCGGCAATGTCGGCACCGGAATTTAACGGTTGTGACTGTCTGGAAAATTTTAAGGCTTCTTGAAAAAGTTGATCATCGTTTAATTCAGGATATTTTATTTTAGTTTGTAAAACTGCGTATGCGCCAGAAGATCCTAAACCATATTTAACTCCATTTTCATTAATTAATTCAGAATGATTTTTGTAAATAAATTTATTAATTGCCATTACGATAGACAAATTATTTTTTTTTGTAACAGCATACTCTCCAGCTAACATTAATTTTCCAGGAATTTTAATCAACAAAGGTAGCCCCCAATCCAGGTTTTTGAACAATTTTTTTGGAAATATCATTAAACTCATTTAATACTAAATTTGAATTATGTGAATTAGTAATTATTTTGATATTTGGTCCTGCATCAATAGTAGCAAAAGCCAACACACCATTATTGCGTAAAGCTTTAATTCTTTCAAGAATATCGTTTGTTTGTTTTGTAAAATAATCAAACGGTTTTTTGGCAGTTCTATTTAATAAATGCATTGAAAGTGCGTTTTTTTCAGCTATAAAACCAATTTGTTCTAAATCTATATTATAAATAGCGGTAATCATATTTTTAGTATCGATAGCACTTTGATAAACCCAATCTTGATAATGCAGTGACGTTTGGGCTAATTGCATCCCCAAACTTGAAGAAATGGCTTTAATTTCTTCATTAGCTATTAAATCGATAATTTGAATATCAAAATTAACTTTATCCATTAATTCATCAGCGGTACCGCTATCTTTGTCCCATAAAGAGAATCCATTAAAAATCGATCTTGAAGCAGAACCGGAACCTATTCTAGCTATTTCAGAAATTTTTGGCTTAGAAAGGCCCAACCCTAAAGCGCTGTCTATTGCGTAAGCCAAAGCTGCAAAAGCAGATGCTGACGAGGCAAAGCCTGATGACAAAGGTACATTATTAAAGCTTTCAATTTTGGCAAACATATCAATGTTGTATTTTGCTTGGACGAAATTTAAAACTTTATTTATTTTTTCAGATTCTGTTTTTTGATTATCTAAATAAAAAATATTTTTTTTCAATTCCGGGTTAAATTCAATAGATGTAGTAGTGGAAAAATGATCTAAGGTTAAACCGATAGAAGAAGTTGTAGGTAAATTTAATTTTTCATCTCTTTTACCCCAATATTTAGTTAGGGCAATATTTGTATAGGCCTTGCTTTTTGCTTGATAAATCATAGTTCTGAAATCCAAATACTGTATTGATTATTTAATATATTTTTAACGTGCAAAGCATTTTGTTTATCCTTAAAATATGCAATAACACTGCCTCCCAAGCCACCCCCAGTTAATTTAGCTCCGTCAGCACCTAAAGAAATTAATTTATCAATAATATTATCTAAAACTGCGGTGGAGACTTTTAATTCTTTTAAAAAAAGATGATTATTGGTTAAATATTGACCAAAATTATTAGGTGAAGCATTTAAAGCCTTTTTTTCATTTTCAGTAATATCCTGAAAAATTTTAGTAATTTTTTCTGGATTTTCCTCCATTTCCTGTTTAATTTTTAAAACAGATTCCGAGGTTTTGCCAGTAGTATTGGAATCTAATAAAAGAATATAACCTTTTGTACGTATTCTTAATTTAGTAATTCCATCTTCTTTAGAAAATAAAATTGGTGCATTATTGACTATCGTTTGAACGTCAACACCACTTGCATTAGTATGATTAATCATTTCAGAATAGTTAGCCAGTTCAATTAAATTGGAATTCGTTAATTTCAAATCAAAAAAATCATAAAAAGCTCTCACGATTGCAACTGAAATTGAAGCAGAAGAACCTAAGCCACTTTTGCTAG
>JAITDY010000058.1 GCA_031282325.1 Lactobacillaceae bacterium
AAAATAGCTAGTCGATGAAAATTGGTTGGCTATTTTTTATAAAAAAGGATACTTTAAAATTATTCTTTTTTGCCAACTTAGCTCAGTTGGTAGAGCATCGGTATCGTAAACCGAGGGTCGCCGGTTCGATTCCGGCAGTTGGCATAAAATGTACTTAATTAATATATTCGCTAGTATTGCCATTGTCACTACCATTGGAGCCTTAGGATATAGTTTTGCAAATCAAGCTTCAAAACGTTTCTTTAATAAAACTCTAAAAGAACTAGCTGATGAGATGATGAAGTCGAAAACAACTACAGAGTTTATTACAGAATCCAGAAAAGTAGTAATAATGGGATCAATAGGAATTTTAGTTTCTGGTTTAACTTATGTAATTTTTGCTATCGTTGAGATTGTCACAGCCACAACCCTTGCTTCTCTTGGAGCGTGAGCCTTTATTGCTACTACAACTGGAATAGTAGCAGGCTTAGTAGTGGGTACTGTATTAGCTAGAGGAATCTATGATTTATTTAAACCACATCCAATTCAAGCTATTAAACAAGACGTAAATAAATACATCGTTAAACCAATTAAAAAATATTTAATTCGTAATAAAAGTTAAAATGGTTGACACTTTTAAAATTAATATTTTTTATATAATATTATTTAACGATTAACATAAGAAAGTAAATTATCATCATGACAGAACAGAACAGAACAGAACAGAACAGAACAGAACAGAACAGAACAGAACAGAACAGCGGTAATTAGTCGCGTTTTTTGGCGCGATTATTTTCATAACAAAAAAAGTACTATTACATCTTTATTAAGTGATAGTACTTTTTTTGTATCTAAAAAAGAGGCGATTTATCTTGTTGCCTAAGGTAGTATCTTCCGACATTTCTGAAGATACATTAAGAAAAAAATATCCTGAAATTGCAGAAATTTTATTAATTGACCGAACTATGTCTAGCCCAAAACAGACTAAAAATATTATCTGGGCGAATGATAACTATGCTTGGATTGATCCGAAAAAATTTGGTCCAACTAAACAAATAAAAATAGAATTAATCACCAATGAGTATAGTGAATTAATTAAACCGCGTGCATTGAAAAGTGCGGAATTACAAAAAGAGCGAACAAAAACAAAAGCAGAAGTTTTCACTCCAACATGGGTAGTTAAATTGCAAAATGATGCAATTGATGAAGCATACCAAAATGATGATTTAGAAACATATATCAAAAGAACTTGGTTAGAAATCACTACTGGAGAAGCCCCGTATATGGTTAGTCGATATCATATGGATTCTGGAAAAATTATTCCGCTCGCTGAGCGTGTGGGGTTTGTCGATCGAAAATTAAAGCGGATAAATAATGAAATAAATGATAAATCAAAATGGCAAGAAATGGTGGAAATGGCTTATAAGACTAGTTTCGGTTTCGAGTGGAATGGTGATTCATTATTATTGGCCAGAGAAAATTTGCTTTATACATATAGAGATTATTACTTAGCAAAATGGCAAGAAAATCCACCCAGAGAATTTTTGAAAAATATCGCAATCATTATTAGCTATAACTTATTTCAAATGGATGGTTTGAAATATATTATTCCATTGAGCGAAAAGCGCGAAAAAATAACTAATATTCAATTAGATTTGTTTGGTGAAGATGAAATTGAAGAACAGTGGATTATAAAACCCGGGAAACGGGTACAAATTATGAATTGGGAAACTAAGAAAACGGAATATTTCGATACAGGATTAAAATAAAATGAAAAATACAACAATAATTACAACAAAGACGGTTTATCCAAAAATTTATGCTTATAATTTGCCTAATCGAAAAGAGGATATTGGCTGGATTAAAATTGGTTATACAGAACGAAAAAATGTTGATGAACGAATTTTAGAACAAACCAAAACCGCTGCTTTTGAAGAAAAATATAATAAATTATGGTCATATCCGGCTAAATTTGCTAATTCAAATAAATGGTTTAAAGATAAAGAATTACATGCCTATTTAAGAAATTTTAAAGACGTAAAGCAACGTGTTAAGAGTCATAAGAAAACCGAGTGGTTTTATTACAATGGAACACCTGAAAAAGCGGAAATAGATTTCCAAGATTTTTCACATAACGATTTAAATCAAGCTGTCGATCAATTAGAATACACTCTAAGAGGTGAACAGGAAGCAGCGGTTCAAGTAACATTGGCTTATGCAAAAGAACATCAAAATGGTGAATTTTTGTGGAATGCTAAACCACGTTTTGGGAAAACATTAACTACATATGAATTAGCTCGCCAGCTGGACGCTATAAATGTTTTAGTTGTAACTAATAGGCCAGCAATTGCAAATTCTTGGTTTGATGATTTTGAAAAATTTATTGCTTGGCAAACTAATTATAAATTTGTTTCTACTTCTGATTCGTTAAAAGATAGGCGAGCGATGTCTAGAGAACAATTTTTAGATCAATTAATAGACCAAAATGATGATTTGCGCCAAATTGCGTTTATTTCATTACAGGATTTAAAAGGTGCTATTTCATTTGGAGGTAGCTACGATAAATTAAAATGGGTGGAAGAAATCAATTGGGATTTACTGGTAGTTGACGAAGCTCATGAAGGAATAGATACATTTAAAACGGAATTTTCATTCGAACAAATAAAAAGAAAATTTACTTTGAATTTATCGGGAACGCCTTTTAAAGCAATTGCTTCAGGTAAGTTTAGCAACGATCAAATTTACAATTGGACCTATGCAGATGAACAGGCGGCTAAAATCAATTGGAATGATATAGATGAAAATAATCCATACGATAAATTGCCAAAATTGAATCTATTTTCATATCAAATGAGCCCGATGATTGCAGACGAAATTAACAAGGGAGCTCAAATTGATGGGCAGAATCGAGAATATGCTTTTGATTTAAATGAATTTTTCAAAACCAAAGATAATGGTAAATTCATACATGAAGAGGACATAATTAAATGGTTAGATACACTAACTCATAATGAAAAATATCCATTCTCAACTGAAGAATTACGTAGTGAATTGAAGCATACTTTTTGGATTTTAGATCGTGTTGATTCAGCTAAAGCATTATTAAACTTAATGAGAAAACATGAAGTTTTTCAGAATTATAAAATTGTACTGGCTGCTGGAGATGGACGTGAAAATGAAGATGATCAACTTGAAAATCTTAAAGCTTTCGATCGTGTACGTAAGGCAATTGCGGAAAATGATAAAACGATTACTTTATCTGTTGGGCAACTAACTACTGGAGTTACAATCCCTGAATGGACAGCTGTTTTAATGCTTTCAAACATGAAATCGCCAAGTCTTTATATGCAAGCTGCTTTTCGATCACAAAATCCATGGACTTTTGAAGCGAATGGACAAATGCATCAAAAGCAAAATGCTTATGTTTTTGATTTTGCACCAGAACGAACCCTAATAACTTACGATGAATTTGCCAATAATTTATCGAGCGAAACTACTAATGGTGGTGGTACCAGTGACTATCGAAAAGATAATATTTTAAAACTTTTGAATTTCTTCCCAGTAATTGCTGAAGATCATTTGGGAAAAATGGTCGAACTAAATGTTGATCAAGTACTAACTATTCCAAAAGCTATTAAGGCTCAAGAAATAGTAAAACGTGGATTTATGTCGAATTTGTTATTTCAAAATATTGCTGGTATTTTTTCTTCGAATGAAGCAAGAGAAATTTTAGAAAATCTAAATCCGGTCGATACTGGTAAAATTACGCCAAGAATAACAGATGAAAAGATTAATACATCAGAAGTTTCAGTCAATAAAAATGGTGAAATAGAAATACAAAAAGATATTGTAATTAGCCAAACACAAGTACATTTTGGATCTAAAATTTATGCTGATATTTTAGACGATGTTAAAGATGTAATTGAAAATCCAACTAATAAAATTACTGATGATATTGTTTTGTCATATACCAATAATATTCAAGCTGATGTAAAAGAATTAGCGATAGAACAAGGATTATCGGCAAAACAAGCAGATAACATTGCTAAAGAAAATAAAAATGAATTTGCGATCGAAATTAAAAAAGTACAAAAAACAAATGAAATTAAGTTAAATCAAGCCAAAGTAGAATACGAAAAACAAATTCAACAGGCAGAAAATAATCCAGAAGCAATTAAGATTGCTCGCGTTGCTTTTGAATCGGAAATCCAAAAAAATGAGCAAGATTTTAAAGAACAAATTATTCAAACCGTCAAAGAAAAAACTCCACAATTAGCACAAGAAGCAACCCAAAAAGTTTTACTAACAGTAGAAGAAAAAAAGAAAAATTCCGTTGAAGACGATGTGCGCGCACGCTTACGTGGTTTTGCTCGAACGATTCCGTCATTTTTAATGGCCTATGGAAATCCAAATACTACACTAGATAATTTCGATCAAACAATCAATGATTCAGTGTTTAAAGAAGTAACAGGGATTACTTTAGATCAATTTAGGGTATTACGAGATAATTATAATTTCTTTGATGAAGTTGTATTTAATGAATCGATTCAAGAATTTTTAAACAAAAGAAATGAATTGGCTAACTATTTTGATGATTCACATGACGAAGATATTTTCGATTATATTCCACCACAAAAAACCAATCAAATTTTTACACCCAAGAAAGTTGTAATGATGATGATTGATCAATTAGAAAAGGAAGACCCGAAAATTTTTTCTGATCCAAATAAAACGTTTGCTGATTTATATGTGAAATCTGGATTATATTTAACTGAAATTGTTAGGCGATTGTATAAAGGATTAGAAGAGCAAATTCCAGATAAAAAGAAAAGGTTAAAACATATTTTAGAGCATCAAATTTATGGTTTTGCCCCAACTGAAATTATTTATAGAATTGCTCGAAATTTTATTTTTGGTTTTAGTGACAGTATTGAAGAAATCGATAAATCGCATTTTGTATTATTAGACACAACGCCTTTTGCTAAAGGCGAAGGTGATTTTGAAAGTAAATTAGAAGAATTATTTGGAGGAGATAAATAATGAAATTTGACGTTGTAGTGGGGAATCCACCGTATCAGGAAAATGATAATGGTCAAAGGGAAGACGGTTCAACAAACGCATCTGCTTCTCCTCTATATCATTTGTTTGAAGAACTTGCCGAAAAAATCTCAGCTAAACAATCGTTGATTTTTCCAGCCAGATGGTTAACGGGAGCAGGAAAAGGACTTGGAAATTTTACTAAAAAAATGTTAAATGATAAACATATTAAATTTTTAGAACTATTTCAAAACTCAGAGCGAGTATTTCCTAATACTGATATAAAAGGAGGAGTACTTTTTTACACGAGAGATAATGAATACTTAGGAGAAACTAATATCGTTGTTCATTCTTCTAATGATATTGAAAGCTATGCTGGACCATTGAAAGATAAAAACGCCAAAATTTTTATACCATTTAAAGAACTTGCAAATATTTTAGATAAGGTAAGCGATAAAACATCTAATTTTGATCAACAAAATATTCAAAAAATTACGTCGGTGCTTAAACCATACGGTTTACGCACCGACTTCTTTAAAAATCAAAAAAAATATGGATTACCTGAAAAATTATTTGCTAACAAAGAACAAGCTGGGGAAAATGCAATCACCATTTTTGGTTTATCACAAGGAAACAAACGTGAAGAAAGATATGTTTCAATGGATTATCCAATACCTGTTACTAAAACTGGTGAAAATGAACTTTCACCAAATCAAGATACAATTAATACTTATAAAGTTTTTGTTCCCAAAGCTTATGGGGCCGGAGCTCTTGGGGAAGTTATACCAACGCCGATTCTCGGCAAGCCGATTCTCGGCAAGCCGATTCAAATCGCTACGGAGACTTATTTAAGAATTGGAAATTTTCAAGCAGAATTTGAAGCTCAAAGTTTATTAAAATATATTAAAACAAAATTTTTTCGTGCTTTAGTAGGAATTTTAAAAACAACGCAAGATTCCCCAAATCGCGTGTATAGATTCGTACCGCTACAAGATTTTACCCTAAATAGTGATATTGTTTGGAATCAATCGATATCTGAAATCGACCAACAATTATATAAAAAATATAATTTGAATCCGGATGAAATTGAATTTATAGAAACTAAGGTTAAAGAGATGGAATAAAAAATACTAATTTACGGAAAAATTTTAGAATTCTATAATGGAAGTATGGGCACTTTTGAATCGAATCAAAAGGAGTTTTTATAATGTCTCAAAAACAACAAATCTACAATTTAAAAATATTAACAAATTTAAACACTATCATTGATAGCCCAAATACCATTACTGATTTAAATTTTATCCAAGAAGTCACTCAACTCAGAGATGTTATTAAAAAAAACATAGATAATCAAAATATTTTCACTTTTCAAAAAATTGCCAATGCTATTCAAAGTTATGCAAATCGTAATACTTTAAATATTGATCCCAGAGTATTAGAATTATTTAATCTTTTAAAGCAAAATCACGATTTTGAATTAGGATTTTTTGGCAGTAATTGGTTTGGAAATTAAAAATAAATTTTTTGAAAAAGTAAAACAGATACGAGTTTTACTTTTTTTGCTTTAATTGAAATTAATCTAATTGGTTTTTAAAAACATCCAAGGCATCCAACAAAGAAATACCCTTGTCAGTAATTGAATATTTAACTCTTAAGGGTACTGTTTCTACTATATCTCTTGAAATTAATTGCCATGCTAATAATTGTTTCAAACGAACAGATAACATCTTACGTGACAGACCATTAATATTGGACAAGAACTCATTATATGCGCAAACTTCAAAATCCTTAATTATACGCAAAGTTGTTAATGACCACTCAGGATAATATTGAAGATGCACAATTTGTGGCCTTAGACGCAATCCGTAGAATTATTCTTGATTTACCCCTTGTTCAAAGAGCTTAAAATAAACTATAATTAGTATTTTCTATTGTTGTTTCATGGTATGCTCTAATTAAGTGAGGTGCCTAATAGCACCAACTATAGAACGGAAAATTAATGAGCGAAATATTTTATAAATATATACATCCTAGAATTTTCTTGATTAAATTACTTGGTTCGATATTTTTATTAACGGTTATTCAATCAATTAATTTCAGTAATGAAAATCAAAAATATCAAATTATTATTGTTTTTTATTTGATCTATTATCTAGCAAGCATAAATAGGTTTCAGATAAATAATATCTTTAATAAGGGAACGAGAAGGCCGAAACCGTTATGGATAAAACGTAGTTATTTAATAAATTATGCTTTTTATATTATTAGAATTAATTTTGGTATTCAGTTATTAATGTCTATGTTTTTCTTATTTATTCAGCAAATTAAAGGACGAATCGATCTTCAAAATTTAATAATTTTCTTGACGTTTTTAGCAATTGCAAATTTTGAAGTTATTTTTGACGGATTTTTTAAATTAATTTTCAGAATTCTATCAGTTTCTTTATTTGTTGGTCAGTTATATCTACTATCAAATAACAATCAATATTGTTCATTGATTGTCTGGAGCATTTTCTTTCAATATATTATGGTTACAATATATTTTTCTTTTCCAAATTTTTTATATAAAAAAATTTCACTTCTAAAAAATAATAAATCGAAAAATAATTTTATTAGTATTCAACAACTAATTTTGGAGTATATATTTAGTAATAAGTATTTATTTATAAGCGTATTATCTTTAGTTTTTATCGCATTTCATTATTTGAAAAATATAAAATCAATTTCGCTTCTTCCGCCGATATCTTTTTTGCCACTTATGTTTTATTTGATAATTGATGCATTTATTGGAGACAAAGTTCAAGATAATGAATTGGACAAAAATAGAACCAAATTTTTATTGACGAATAGCAGTCTGAAAATTAGTGAAAAATATCATTCTAGTTTACTTTATGTGTTTGTAGTTATACTTACGATATTTACTTTTATACTCTTTTTATTAGAAGTTATTTTAGATGAGCTCTCGATTTTCTTTTTTGCGTTTGTTTTAATTGTTTATTTATTAGGAATTATTTATTATCGAAAAAGCGAAGCCGTTATTTTAGGTGAGGGTAATAAAATGAAATTAACTATGCCAGTACTGATTATTATTATTTCTTTTGGAGGAATGTTTGTTCGATTATTTGTTTAATTTAAATCATAAAATAGATTGAATTAAAATGTGTATTGTGTTTGGTTTATATCGGAGGTTTAAAGGGGATTTAGTTGGGTTGAAAATGAATAAAATTAGTATTAAAAATATTTTTAAACAATTTGATCAAAATATAATTATTGATAATCAGAGTTTTAATTTGGAAGCGGGAATTTATCGGTTAGCTGGCAACAATGGAACCGGCAAAAGTACTTTGTTGAATATACTAGGTGGTATTGATTCAGATTTTCAAGGAGAAGTTTCAATTGATAGAAATAACTTACTTTTTTTAGATGACAAAGATATTGGTTTAAATCCTTTTACGATTAAAGAGAATATTTTAATTTTAATGAAATTATTTAAAATTCCAAGCACATCAACTACCGATAAAATAATTAAAGATTTTTTCGATGGCAAAGAAGACCTTAGGTATAGCCAAGCTTCAGTTGGCACGAAAATGAAAGTTGGATTGATTTTAATTTTATTAAAAAACTGGGATATTATTTTGTTAGACGAAAGTTTTTCTACGATCGATACAAAAAGTAGACAATTAATTGTAGATAAATTATTATCGTTAAAAGAAAAAGCAATAATCATTTATGTAGCTCATAGCGAAGTTGATGAGAGATTAACTAGTGTTGCTACAAAACTAGAATTAAAGGCAGGAAAATTATATGTTGAAAAATGAAAAAATTAGTAATATTTTGTCTATGGCGATGCTTTTTATATTGAGTTCATTATTTGCAATGTCGGTATTTAATAGACCAGAAATGTCAGCACAATTAGCTCAGTTAAAAGAACTTTTTGCTAAAAATATTAATGTTATTTTGGTGCTGTCTGTAGTAACAGGCATAACCGTTTCAATATTATTACTAGTAGAGTACTATATTGGGAAAATGTTGCTATATGTTTTTTTTAAAAATGTGAAAGCCGAATTTTCTCCGTATATAATGTCAAAAAGTTTAGCAATAATAGTAAATACATCACTTTTATCTGCCTTTCATATCTATAATCCACTTATTTTTGCGATTATAGCTGTAATTGCTAGTATTTTAGCTATTTTCTTTCATTTTACGAATTCTAATAAATTCCTACCCAGTTTAGTTTTTGTTTCACCACTAATTGTAGATAGCGTATTTTCATTGGTAAAAGTTTTGATCAAGTAATTTTTTTAAGAATATAGTTAGTTTGACTAACTAAGTGTTATACTTGTTAAACGGAGGGCAAAATAATATGGATCAATCAAATCTGGTAGAACTTCTTGCAAAGATTCAAATTGAAAGGCAAATTCAATTAACTACTGCATTAAAAAAGATTACTTCATTAGATATTCGGCAAGTTTTAGTTTTAAAACTAATTCAAGAAAAGAAGGGTCTAATTCAAAAAGACATTGCAGATGCAATTAATCATCGACCGGCGTCAATTTCGGCCTTATTACAAAAACTGGAAAATGAAGATCTTATTTATCGGCAAATCCCAGCGGATAATACTCGCAATAAACAAATTTTTTTAACTGAAAAAGGACAAGAAATTGTTGATACTTTTGAACAGGAAGAACATTTTATTTACGAGCGATTAATTAGCAAAATTGATAATACTCAAAAGAGTGAATTAATAAAGTTATTAACTTTAGCATATAAAGGCCTTATAGAAAAATAAATATCGAAGGATTTTAAAATGACAGAAGAAAAAACAAGTGAATTAACCAAATTACACCCAAAATTAATAGAGTTTCAAAACCAAATTAGAGACGCCTATGATCAAGAAAATAAAATCGCAGAAAAATCCCAAATTGTTTTTGCAGGCTCCTCATTAATGGAAATATTTCCAATTGAAAAATTTCAACAGGAAGATAATTTAAAATTGCCATTAAAAATTTATAATCGCGGAGTGCGGGCTACTACGACTCAAGATATTTTAGATCATATCAATACAATAATTTTAGATTTATTGCCTAGTAAACTTTTTATTAATATTGGTTCAAATGATTTAGGATTTGGGATATCTGTAGAAGAAATGAGTGCTAATTACAAGGCGATTATTAAAAAAGTGCGGGAAAAATTACCTAAAATAGAAATTTATCTAATGGCCTTTTATCCAATTAATGAACATGATGATTTTACAAATGATCGAGCCGATCATGGAAGATTTGCTGATAAACGATCTAATGCTTCGCTTATTAATGCAACGGCTGAAGTGGCTAAATTAGCAGGCATTATGAACGTCAATTTTATTAATGTAAATGCTGGCTTATATAATCAGGTTGGAGACTTGAAGCCAGAATTTACTTTTGATGGAGCACATTTAACAGAAAATGCTTATAAAATTGTTTTAGAAAATTTAATGCCTTATTTAGAAAAATAAATAATTGATTCTATTAAAATTAGTTTATTTTATATTGATAATAATAAAATTATTAAAGGTATTTGTAAAACTAAAAAACTTATTCCTATTAAAAAAGGAAGTTATTGTAAATAACCTCCTTGTATTTATTTATTATTGTTATTTTTGATATTTTCAATCAGATGATTTACCGATTGCATAAATTCTACCGGGTAAAGGAAATATAAAACGACTAATGCAATAATACCTAATAAAAATAAAAAACCAATAA
>JAITDY010000038.1 GCA_031282325.1 Lactobacillaceae bacterium
CTATTGATAAAATATGGAGACACGGACTTATTGAAATACCAACAGTTTTTTTATATCAGTTAACGTCATTAAAATTACTGTATATATGGTGGAAAAATAAAAAAATAATTACTATAAAAAAATATTATATAGAAAATTGGAAATTATATTTTTTAATAACTATTCTTATAGTTGTAGCGGGAATAATCGAAGGGATTAAATGGCAAAAGTAAAACAAGGTAAAATAAATATTTCTGATTCTGTTAGTTTAACTTTTTTAAATGATCTAAATAGAGAAAACGGAATTTATTGAATATCTGGAAATAATGGGAGTGGCAAAACAATATTTCTTGAATATCTTAGTGGAATGAGAAAAAATGAATTAGTAACTTCAGATTTAGATTCTTCTAATATTTTGTATTTGGGAGATGTAGAAATTGGACTTGAGGAACTTACAATAATTGAAAATATTAAAAGTGTATTTTGGATTAGTGGAATAAAATGGAACGAAGAACTTTTAAAAATGTTACAAAAGATTCAACCGGATGAAAAACTAAACACCTTATATAAGGAATCAAGTCTAGGAATGCAATTATTAGTAGGACTTTCACTTTTATTATCCAATAAAAAATGGAAAATGGTAATTTTAGATGAAACTTTATCTGGTTTAGATGTTAAAAAAAGAGAATATTTTTTTCAGATTCTAAAGAAAATCAGTCAAGAATCCTTAGTAGTATTTGTTGCTCATGGAATCGAAAATGTTGATGTAGACTTTACGGAAATATCAGTTTCAGATGGTGGAATTATTGATGGAAAATAAGTATTTTAAAATTTTTATTTGGATAATTTATGGGATCGCGAATTTCACGTTGGCAAAATTATTTCTTTATAGTAATATTTCTAAATCGATAATTACATCTGAAATAAAAACACAATTTCCATTGTTTAATAATTTTATTGGATTAGGGATAATACTTTCTGTTTTTGCTCTACTATCTACCGGGATAATGATTTTTATATACAGAAATTTACTCCATTTCTTTTTCGATAGTGATTCATGGTTAATAATTATTTCAATGTTGATGGCCTCTTTTTCATCGATACTTTTATTAATGTTCGACAAAGATATTGATTTGATAAAAATTGGGATGAGTAATGCAACTTCTTTATTGATGATTAATATATTATTTTCACGTTCAAACAAAAGTATTTCTGAAAAACTTATGATATTTTTTATATCATTATTAAATTCAGGTTCAATTTTGTTTTTTATTATTTGAAAAATTTTTGTGAAGCTATCCTTATGCTAAAATAAAAATATATTTATTAGTTAAGAGGTTGCGGTCAACATGTAAAAGGGTAGGATCGCCGAAGTGATCATTAATGATGCTGGGCTGAACGTGGAAACATTTCAGACTGTCCTGCGTTAGTACAGGGTGCGCTTACTTTATTGTTTGTACATTATGCCTCTTTGTTATTTGCAAAGAGGCTTTTCTAATACATAAAATGAAAGGTTATTATGAAAAAATTAATTATTTTTATATTGTCGTTAACGATTTTTTTCTCAATTACTTCGATATTGACTTTTGCTAAGAGTGATGTTTACAAAGTAGGTATGGAAGCTGGTTACCCACCCTTTAATTGGACTCAAAAAACGAAAAAAAATGGAGCAGTATTGATTGAAGGATCAGATCAATATGCCAATGGATATGATGTTCAAATAGCTAAAAAAGTAGCTAAAGAAATGAATAAGAAACTAGTCGTCGTTAAAATCAAATGGGATGGATTAATTCCCGCCTTAACATCTGGCAAAATCGATGCGATTGTTGCTGGAATGAGTCCTACTAAGGAACGACGAGATACTATAGATTTTTCTAATAGCTATTACACGAGTCAAATAGTTATTGTAGTAAATAAAAATGGAAAATTTGCTAATGCTAAATCGATCCAAGATTTTAAAAATGCTAAAATAACTGCGCAACAAGGGACATTCCATTACAATTTGATTTCTCAAATGAATGGTGTAAAAAAGCAACCAGCCATGGGCGATTTTTCTGGTATGCGAGTGGCAACGCAAAGTAATACGATTGATGGATATATAGGTGAACGACCAGAAGGGCTTACAGCTCAAGTTAATGATCCAAAATTAAAAATGATCACTTTTTCAAAAACTAATGGGTTTAAAACGAAAGCTGACGAGGTTATGACTTCCATTGGCGTATTAAAAGGAAATCAAGATCTGTCTATTATTAATGATGTACTTTCAAAAATAAGTGATAAAAAAAGAGTTCAATTAATGGACAAAATGACCAGTTTGCAAAATCATCCAGAAAAAGCTGATGGGTTCTGGCAACAAGTAGCTATGATTATCAAAGCTAATGGAACATATTTTGTAGCTGGAGCAGGAGTAACTCTATTTATTTCTATAATCGGAACGATAATCGGAACAATTATTGGTTTATTGATTGGTGTTTTTAAAACTGCCCCAAAATCGTCTAATAAATACCTTTCAATAATTAATGCGATTTTTAATGCAATATTAAATATTTATGTTGAAATTTTTCGTGGTACCCCAATGATTGTTCAAGCAATGATTATTTATTATGGTTCTGCTCAATTTTTAGGAATTTCAATTGATAAATTATGGGCCGCCTTATTCATAGTTTCTATCAATACAGGTGCATATATGACTGAAATTGTGCGAGGCGGAATTTTCGCTGTTGATAAAGGACAATTTGAAGCTGCTGCTGCACTCGGAATGAATCATAATCAAGCAATGATGAAGGTTATATTGCCACAAACAATCAGAAATATTTTACCGGCTGCCGGAAATGAATTTGTAATTAACATTAAAGATACATCAGTTTTGAATGTTATATCAGTTTCAGAATTATTTTTTGCCGGAAATACAATTGCCCAACAAAACTATCAATATTTTCAAACTTTCACAATCATTAGTGTGATTTATTTTGTGCTCACATTTACAGTTACTCGTATATTGCGTTTCGTGGAAAAGAAATTAGATACAGTAAAAGTAACAACTGGAGCTAACCAAATGCAAGTGAAATTAGAGGTAGAAAAATAATGACGAATCCAATTTTAGAAATTAGAAATTTAAAAAAGAATCAAGGTGATGTCAATATTTTAAAAGATATCTCTTTTTCAGTCAACAAAGGAGAAATAGTTACTATTATTGGTTCTTCGGGGTCTGGAAAATCTACCCTTTTAAGATCTATTAATTTATTAGAACGACCAACAAGTGGAGAAATTTATTTTAAAGGTCAAAATATTTTGGATAAAAAATTTAATGTAAATAAATATCGAACTAAATTAGGAATGGTTTTCCAAAGTTTTAATTTATTCGATAATATGAATGTTTTAGAAAATGTAGTTGTCGCTCAAACTACAGCTTTAAAAAGAAGCATGGAAGAAGCACGAAAAATAGCAAAATTAAACTTAGAAAAAGTTGGTTTGATTCAACATATTGATAAAAAACCGAAACAATTATCAGGTGGCCAAAAACAACGAGTCGCCATTGCGCGTGCAGTTTCGATGAATCCAGATGTACTATTGTTTGATGAACCAACTTCTGCATTAGATCCAGAAATGGTTGGTGATGTTTTAAAAACAATGAATGATCTAGCTAAAACTGGATTAACGATGATCATCGTTACTCATGAAATGCAATTTGCTAAAGATATAAGTGATCGCGTGTTGTTTATGGATAAAGGATTAATTGCTGAAAGTGGTAGCTCGGAAGATATTTTTAAGCGTCCTAAAGAAAAAAGAACAAAAGAATTTTTAAGTAATTTTTTAAAATAGTGATAAAGTAAAAAAATGGAATATATTGATATTAAAAAGTCAATTAAAAATATTAGTCGATTAATTAAAAATGTTAGACTGAGTCAAGGCATATCGATTGGCGAACTTTCTAAAAAAAGTGATGTTTCAAAATCTACTATTTCTAAATTTGAATCTGGTGAAACAGTAGTTAACTTGTTTAATTTTATTCAAATTTTAAATTCACTAGGTATAAAATTATCGGAAATTGAATATTTAATTTATGATAAAAGCGTTGACCTTATTCAGATGATTGAAGAAGCTAAGCAATATTATGACTACAAAAATATAAATGGTTTGAATTTAATTTTGGAACAGGCCGATGATTTACAAATGGAAGGGAAATATATTCAGGCTAATTATATTGCTAGAACAATACATGCACTTATCGATCATTTAATGCATCAGCCCTCCAAAGCTTTTAATTCCGTAAGTAAATACTTAGTTGCACAAAATTATTTTACTGATTTTGATATTACCCTAATTAAATTAGGTTTAGATTTATTTTCTGAAAACGATTTAAAGATTATAAAATAAACATTAATTAAAAATTCTAAGAATTTCAAACTTGACTAT
>JAITDY010000050.1 GCA_031282325.1 Lactobacillaceae bacterium
TTTTGCAAATTCAGCAAAAATTTTTTCTATTCGATCTAATTCTTTATAATTATAAGAACTAACAATTAACAGATATTTTCCAGAATTAAAATGATATAAATCAGACACTACTTGATTATTATGAGCCATTTTAACTGCTTCATTTAAAAACTTAAAATCATTGAAAGTAATTTTTAAGTGACGAGATTCCTTTGATAAATTATCTATTAAATTAATTAATTCTTCTTCACTCATATTTTTCTTTTTTGTTGGTTGAATTAAATCAACTTTTAATGCTTTTTGAATATTTTCTGGAACGTTTTCTTCTTGAAAAACAAAATTCTCAATATCACTATCTAATTCATTTGTGCCTGTTGGTGTTTCATTTAAATTTAGAGCAGTTAAAATAAATTCAACCTTATCTTTAACTACTGTTATTTGAATTCCAATTCCTTCTTCAGAATCTTCAGGCATCATCTTTTTATCGATTAAATTCCTATTTTTCAAAGTTTCCATAAAATCCTGTAATATGGTCATTTGATTTTCACTTTGAATATTATCCACATCAAAACCATATTCTTTTACTTCATCTTTAGATGCTATTATTTGCAATGTTTGATTGTTAATTTTATTAATTTTCATTGAATTTATTGTATATATGACAGTCCGTACTGATTTAGTAAATTAAATCAGTTTACCATCACCTTAAGACTACTATAATTATAAACTAACCTGAGTATAATCAGAATTATTTTTAACAAAATTATAAGACGTTCCAAAATAAATATATTTGTTGACTTACAATATATTTATGGAAAAAATATATCTTACTTTTGGAACCAATAAAATTCTAAATTCGATAATCAATGAAAATACCAGCAGTGAAATTATTCCAATTTCTAAAAATGGTGAACAACAATTAGGAATCATGTCTAGTATAAAATTATCAGGCACAGATAATTCAATAGAATTTGACATTGTAAATAAATATCAAGTAACACAATATGATCGAAAACCAATTGCTTTTATGTTTACTTATTTAACAGGTGAAAATAAAATCGCAAAAATAACTGATAAAACCTTACAAACCTTATCAAAAAATGATTTCGTTAAAGATAACGCAGTTGAATTAATTTTTGCAAAAGAACACAAAGATTTAAAAAGATACGTATTAATAACCTCTTGGGATAACATTAATGATTTACAACACTTTAAAAATTCTAAATTAATTGATTCTATTGTTTCAAATTATTATTCCCACTTTAATATTATTTATACGCGAGGATTAGATTAAAAATACTCTAATCCATTTTTTATTACTTTTATCTTCGAATATAGTTAAAAACTTCATAATAAAAGGCCTTAAGCAATTAAACTTAAAAGCCCTATTTATGGAGAATAAGGGATTCGAACCCTTGCGCCGGTATAACCCGACCTACACCCTTAGCAAGGGCGCCTCTTCAGCCTCTTGAGTAATTCTCCAACTTATTTGAAAAAATAAAGCCCGCCCAAATGACGGGTGGGCTTTATGGACCATCCAGGACTCGAACCTGGGACCTCTGCGTTATCAACACAGCGCTCTAACCAACTGAGCTAATAGTCCATGATGATTATTCATCAAAGCGAATGACGGGAATCGAACCCGCGTACCTAGCTTGGAAGGCTAGTGTTCTACCATTGAACTACATTCGCATTCAAATTTAAAATTTCGGAGAATTGCTCTCCTATGGCGCGGGACGGAATCGAACCGCCGACACATGCAGCTTCAATGCATTGCTCTACCAACTGAGCTACCGAGCCATTCCATATGGTAAACAAATCTACCAAACGGTCCCAACGGGATTCGAACCCGTGATCTCCTCCGTGACAGGGAGGCGTCCTAGACCAACTAGACCATGAGACCCATACAAATTATTTTATCAAATTTCACGTCATTTTCATGACTATTGCGGGAGCTGGATTCGAACCAACGACCTTCAGGTTATGGGCCTGACGAGCTACCGGACTGCTCTATCCCGCGATAATAATAAATTCTCTTTTGAGAAATGGAGGATGAGGGATTCGAACCCCCGCGCCGCTTTCACGACCTGACGGTTTTCAAGACCGTTCCCTTCAACCGGACTTGGGTAATCCTCCAAGGTTGAAACTTTTAATATAATATCACATTTAAAAGGCGTGATATGGACCTTGTTGGACTCGAACCAACGACCGAACGGTTATGAGCCGTTTGCTCTAACCAACTGAGCTAAAGGTCCGTATTTACGAGTCAATCGCGGCAGGGGGGATCGAACCCTCGACCTCTCGGGTATGAACCGAACGCTCTAGCCAGCTGAGCTACACCGCGATCACATGGGTAAGTATAACACCCAATCGGGACGACAGGATTCGAACCTGCGACCCCCTGGTCCCAAACCAGGTGCTCTACCAAGCTGAGCTACGTCCCGAAATTACTACGAGGACAACTCGAAAAACGAATCGTCTAGCGGATTATTTAATAATCCGCTATGCACCTAGCAGGAGTCGAACCTGCAACCTCCTGATTCGTAGTCAGACGCTCTATCCAGTTGCGCTATAGGTGCTTTATTTTTTTGTTTTAACAACAAATGCCGACGACCGGGATCGAACCGGTACGATATCTCTATCGCAGGATTTTAAGTCCTGTGCGTCTGCCTATTCCGCCACGTCGGCACATTTATTATTTTGGCTACTTTCGTAGCGAAGCGAACGGCGGGACTCGAACCCGTGACCCCCACCATGGCAAGGTGATGTTCTACCGCTGAACTACGTTCGCATATGGAAAAACCCAATGCCGACTAGAGGGCTCGAACCTCCGACCCCCGCTTTACAAGAGCGGTGCTCTACCAACTGAGCTAAGTCGGCGGAACTCATGGATAAAATCCAATGGACGCTACAGGGATCGAACCTGTGACCCCCTGCTTGTAAGGCAGGTGCTCTCCCAGCTGAGCTAAGCGTCCATATATTTCATTGAAAGTTTAAAACTAACAACTTAAATAATATACATAAAATTATTTTAAATGTCAATAGTTTTTAAATTTTTTCAATAAAAAATCTATAATTGGACAAAAAACAAAATTCTTAATTAAAAAAATTATATTTTATCCAACATTTTAATCAATCCGTGATTGTGCTTCACTTTTTTGACGCGATAAATTATCATTTACGGTTTTAAAGCCAATATTTAATCTTGAATTAGTCCAAAAATGTTTATTTTCTCTTTTAACTTTTTTATTTTTATCAATAATATCAGTTGCTTTTGGCATTGGAATATCGACTTGTCTAAACGATAGGGAAATATCATTAGTTAAGCTATCAATATCCAAAATAATCACTTCAATTTCATCACCAATTTGAAAATCATCATATATATCTGTTACCTTGCCTGAAGCACATTCAGAAATATGAATCAATCCTTGTGTTTTAGAATCCAATGATACAAAAACACCATAATCTTGTATACCAGATATTTTTCCAGTTAATATTTGTCCGATATGATAATCCATCAATAATAGTATAAAACGAAACTAAAAATAATCCATTATATTACTGAATATTAAATAGTTTTATTTGATATTCTAAGTTAACAAAAAAGATGAAAATTACTTTTCATCTTTATCAATTTGCGAAGGATCGATAATAACGTTTCCAGCATTTATTTCTTCTAAAGCTTTTCCAACACTCTTATGTGATTTAAAAACTTCAAGCGTTGGCGCTATTTCTTTTTTATCTTCAGTAAGTTGTACTTCTCTGCCCCTAGCATCAGCTACGGCTTTAATTTTATAAAAATCATCTAGCTTGTGCGCTCTTTTAGCTGCTAACGAAACTAAACGATATCTTGAATCAATCTTTTCTAATAGTTCATCAACCGATGGATATATTAAACTCATTTTTACTCCTCTAAAATCTGTATATATTCTGCAGCTACTCGACTAGCTTTCATTCTAGATGTATTTATTATCATCTGAATTTTTTTTACTGCTAACTCTACTTTATCATTAACTACAGCATAATCATAGTTTGTCATCATTTTAATTTCTTGACGAGCTGTTTTTAAGCGTTCATTAATGACTTCGTCGCTTTCAGAACCCCTTAAAATCAACCTATTTTTTAATTGTTCTAAATCTGGTGGTAACAAAAATATAAAAGTAGCATCTGAAACTTTGGAACGAACCTGCATGGCCCCCTTTACTTCGATTTCTACAAAAACATCCTTCCCTTCATCTCTGATTTTATCAATCCAACTTTTAGGAGTCCCATAATAATTATCAACATATTGTGCATATTCTAAAAATTCACCATTGTTAATCATTTCTTCAAACTTATTTTTAGACAAGAAAAAATAATCTACTCCATCTTTTTCTTTAAACCTTGGTTCTCTGGTTGTAGCAGAAATTGAATAAATCAAGTTATTATTATTTTTTTTAAATAATTCCTTTCTAACAGTTCCTTTTCCTACACCTGATGGTCCAGAAAGTATAAATAAATTACCGCGTTCTTTCATGTAATTAAGTTTATCACCATAAATTTAGATTATTTAATTTTTTGTTAAGATACGAAAATTTGTTTGCATATACGAACACTTGTTCGTAAGATAAAAATATAGAAAAAGAGGTAGTAAGAATGCAAAACTCAATTTTAAAAAATAAATCAAAAAAACAATTTATTATAGATACAATTAGAAGTTTTAAAGTTAAGATGAACACTACCTTATCAACTGATTATATTCCTCAAATGGAGGCACAACAAATTATCGATAAGATAAATATAGCTTTAAGTTTTAAAAAAAGGATTTTAATCCAAATCAGATTAAATAGCGATCCTAACAGCGTCGTTAATTACAAGGGGAGTTTTTTTCAAAATATCAATGGAAGTTTATTTCTTCAAACTGAAAAAGACATTATTAAAATAGATCCTGCAATGATTCAAGCGGTAGTTTAAGATAATAAAAAAAGTAATTGAGTGGAAATTTCAATTACTTTTTTTATTTAGCAAATCCATCGCATTATTTATAGCTGATTCTGAAACTAAATCACCAGATAATAATTTTGCAATACTTTCAATTCTTGATTGCTCATCTAACAAATTAACATTTGAAAAAGTTTGATTATTTTCAACTACTTTTTCTACTTCATACTGAAAATCAGAATTAGCAGCTACTTGCGGTAAGTGCGTAATACTAATAACCTGTTTGGTCTTCGCTATTTCTCTCATCATATTAGAAATAGCATATGCAGCTCTTCCGGATACCCCAGTATCTATTTCATCAAAAATTAATGTTTCTACATTAAAGACATTAGCAAAGACCTTGCTGATCGCTAGCAAAACTCTTGAAATTTCTCCACCGGATGCTACCTGATCGAGTGGCAATAAATCTTGTCCAGGATTTGTAGAAATATAAAATTGAACTAAATCATATCCTTTATCTGTTAGATTCTTCCCCTGAATAACTCTAACTTCGAATTTTGCATGATCTAATAATAATAATTTCAAATTGTCTTGTATTTCACTAGAAATTTCCTTAGCTTTTTTACTTCTAATTTCATGTATCTTTTCCGCTAAATGAATCAATTCAATTCGTAAATTATTAAATTTATTTTGATTTTCTTCGAAAAATTCATCGTATTGTTCAATTAAACGAATTTGTTGCTCCAAATCTTTTTGAAATAAAATTAATTCATTGGATGTTTTTTTGTATTTACGCTCTAGCTTGCGTAAAATTTCCAATCTAGTTTTTATCTCTTCATATCTAGATTCATCAAAGTTAAATGAATTTATTTTATTAGTTAATAATCGACTTAAATCATCTTTAATATTTTTCAAATCTAAAACTGATTCCTTAATTTTGAAATCATCAATATCAACAAGTTTTCCATAAATCGAATCGATAAAAGGGGTTACTCCATTATTTTCGAGTAAATTTAAAATTTCTTGATAAACATTAATATCCTTTTCTATTTTTGAAAGATTTTTTTCTTTGCTTTCTAATTCATTAATCTCGTTTTCCGTAATTTCAGCTTCCTTAATTTCATTTAATTGAAATTTCAAGAAATCAATTTTGTCTGCGGAATTATCTTGTTTGATTTTTCCATTCATTATGATAGTTCTTAAGTCAGCATATTCTGGATAAATCTGATTATATTGTTCAACAAACCCACTAAGATCATTTCTTGCATAGTCGTTTAATAAATTAAACTGCGTTTCTTCATCCAACAATTGCTGATTATCAAACTGTGCGGAAATTTTGACTAACTGTCTACCTAATTTATTTAATTCTTTTACACTAGCAATTTCACCATTAATTTTAATTGTATTTCTTCCATTTTTATTAATGGTCCTAGAAATTATGTATTCTTTATCTTCTAAAGAAAAAATACCTTGAATTAAGGCACTATCTTGCCCATTACGAATGAAATATTCATAACTTCTATTTCCCAAAAGAAGACCTAGTGCATCAATAATTATTGATTTGCCTGCTCCGGTTTCTCCGGTTAAAGTTGAAAAACCGTTATAAAAATCAATTTCCTGTTCGAAAATTGTGGCAAAATTTTTAATTAAAATTTTTTCAATCATTTTTCTTTATACGCTTCTTTAATATATTTTTTTAAATCTATTTTAACTGTTTCATCTTTATTTTTTCTAAACAAAGAAATAAACTCAACGTTCCCATCTCCACCTTTAATCGGAGAAACATCCAGATCATGAATAAAATAACCAAATTCTTCGATATTTTGAATTAATTCACTTATTTTGCTTAAAACTAATTCAGAATCTTTTACAATACCGTTTTTCATGTGCACTTTTCCCACCTCGAATTGTGGCTTAATTAAAGCCACAACTATATCGATAGTTGAAAACGTCTGCAGTGCATGAAAAATATGCCATAAAGAAATAAAAGATACATCAACAACTGCAATACTTGGCATTTTTTTAGGATCAATAAAATCTTTTGGATTAGCATTTTTAAAATTATAATTTTCAATGTTTAAAACGTGATAATTATCAGCAATTAATTTATCTAATTGGCCATGTCCAACATCAATTGCATAAACAAAATTAGCACCATTTTCTAAAACAACCTGAGAAAATCCACCAGTTGAAGCACCAATATCCATTACATTTTTATTTTTAAAATCAATATCAAATATTTCAATTGCTTTTAATAATTTATAGGAACCGCGTGAAATATAATGATTATCAAAATTCTGAATTAAAAATTTACTCGTATCATCAACTAATTCGCTAGCTTTTAAATACTGCTTTTTATTAATTTCCGTATTAGAAAAAACAGAACCATTTTTAATTGCTTTTTGAGCTAATGTTCTACTACTGAAAATTTTTTGTTGTACCAACAAATTATCTAATCTTATTTTCATAGTTTGTTAACCAATTCAATTAAAAAACTGGGGTCGAATTGAGAAATTTTTTGAAGGGATTTAATCGACTGAAATTTTAAAAAATCAATTCTTTTTTTTAAATCAATTTCACTTAAAAAGTTTAAAGCAGTATTTTTTTTCAAATCGGAATTTTGTTTAAGATCCTTGAAATCATCAACTAATTGATAAGCAATTCCATAATTATTGGCAAATGTTGTTAGATTCATCAGATCATCATTATTAATTGGCTTTTTATTTTGCAAATAATAACCAGCTAAAATTGAATAACGCAATAATGCTGAGGTCTTTAATTTATGTATATTTTCTAGTTTATTAAGTGAATCTACATTTATTTGAGCAATATCTTTCTGCTGGCCCAAAACCATCTCTTGTGCTGAATTACTCATTTCTTCAATTAATTTTATTAATATTTCTGACTCAATTGGTAATTTAGATAAATATAAAAAAGCATGTGTTAACAATGCATCTCCGACTAAAATAGCATTATCACTACCAAATTTTTTCCAAGTTGTAAGTTCACCTCTTCGATATTCATCATCATCCATATCTGGCAAATCATCATGGACTAATGAATATGCATGTATCAATTCAACTGGTAAAGCGCTTTTTACGAGATTTGTGTTAATTTTTTCACCAAAAGCTTGGATAATAAGCAAAGTTAAAAGTGGTCTAACTCTTTTTCCATTAGATAATAACGAATATTTCATCATATTAAATAAATCACTATCACCATTTGTTTTTGCAATATAACTATCAGAAATAAGATTTAATTCTTGATTTATTTGTAGAGTATATTCATCTATAAAGTTAGTTAATGTCATCGATTCCATTTGTCTGCTGATTTTGTAATTCAATTTCTTTTTTAATATTTTCTAAATATTTTTGAATTTCTTTAGATATTTCCGAACCCTTTTTGTAATTTTTCAAGGAATCCTCTAAATTATATTGGTCGCTTTCCAAGGCTAAAACAATTTCATTAAGTTCCTTAATCTTTGTTTCAAAATTAAATTCCATGCATTACTCCTAATTTTTCTTTACCGTTTTCTAAAGTTACATAAATTTCATCTAATTTTTTTAATCTATTGATATCAGAAACGATTTTATTATTCTTATCCTCGATAACGGAGTATCCAAGTTTTAAAATATTTTTTGGATTTAACGCTTCTAATTTTTCATTTAAAATAGATGCTTGGTTATTTTTAGATATTAATATGTTATTTATTATATTCGACATGTTTACTTGAGTATTTTGATTTTGGATTTGAAATTTTTCGATTATATGTTTCAAATTTTCATAATCAATTCTATTAACCAAATCATTTAATTCTTCTTGCTTATTTTTTAGCATTATATCAATTCCATTATTTAAACGGCTAGTTAATCCATCTAATGTTGAAAATAAATAATCAATATCTGGGGTAGACATTTCGGCAGCGGCCGTAGGCGTATCTGCTTTTTTATCCGCTACTAAATCAGATAAGGTTGTATCGATTTGATGTCCAATCGAAGTAATGATCGGTTTTTTTAATTCAGAAATAGTGTAAACAATTCGTTCATCATTAAATACCATTAAATCGCCTTTAGAGCCACCACCTCGAGCTAGGATAATTAAATCTGCATCTGATGAGTCTGCTCGCTTTAAAGCTTCAACAATTTCTAAAGCTGCATTATCACCTTGAACCGTCGTTGGAAAAAGTTCAATTAATGTTTCTGGAAAACGCCTATTAACAGTATATTTAATGTCTTGAATTACAGCACCAGTTGGCGAAGAAACAACAGCAATTTTTTTAGAAATCGAGGGTATGGGTTTTTTTCTTTCCGGCAAAAAAAGGCCTTGCTTTAAAAAACGGTCATATAGGGCTTTAATTTTTGCAT
>JAITDY010000064.1 GCA_031282325.1 Lactobacillaceae bacterium
TTAGTAATTAATTCTAAATGCTTAACTTCTGGTACAAATAATAAAAATCGCTGTTTTAAATTTTGGTGAATAATTTCTTTTAGGATTTTTGGCAATTTCTGTTTTTCTAGATCTTTTAACCAATTATAGGCATATCGAACTTTAAAATTAGGTAACTCCCTGCCATGAAATCTTTGGGATAAAAAAGAAAGACTTTGCTTATTCTGTTTAATTATTTTTTTACTTGGAGTTGCACTTAGGTATAAAATTTTTCCATTTATTTTTAATGCATTTAAAACAGCATTTTCTAACATTGGATTATTTTGATACGGAAAAGAATCAACTTCATCAATAATAATTAAATCAAAAGCTTCTTGAAATTTTAATAATTGATGAGTGGTTAGGATGGTAATTGGTGTTCTTTTATATTCCTCTAAACTACCGCCGAACATAGAGTGAATTGGTGTGTTTGCAAAAGCTAATTTAATTCTAGGTATTAATTCTAAAATTACATCTAATCTTGGCGATGCAATGGCCAATCTATATCCTTTTTGTAAACTATAATTAATCAACGGAAATAACGTTTCTGTTTTGCCAGCTCCAGTAACCGCCCATAATAAATGACTCTTATTTTTTTGCAACGATTGAATGATTTCTATAGACACAAAATTTTGCTGACTAGTTAATTGGCCTTTCCACGTCATAAAATTTTGATGCGTAATTGCAAAACTAGGATCGGGACGATAAATTAACTTATTAAGAGTTGATATTCTTCCAAGCTGAATACAATCTAAACAATAAAATTGCCTATTTGGAAGATAATAAATATTATTGAATTTGCAACGATTACATTTTTTCTTCACAAAAGAATCTCTTTGAAAATATCCTTCATATCGGTCATTCTTATCAACAATTTGCAAAAGCCCATAGTCATCTAAATCATTTATTTTAGCTTCCATAATTACTTAATACGTTTTTTACATATTTTTACAAAAAAACCACTTTTTTCACACATTTTTGTTTTATGATTTAAATAAGGAGGTAATTCAAATGACACTTGAATACAAAATTCGTGGTGAAAACATTCAAACTACGGAGGCAATAGAAAATTATGTTATTTCTCGATTGGAGAAATTAAATACTTATATAGATGAAAGTACCAATCCTAATCCGATTGCTAAAATTAATATTCGTAAATATAATGAAAAAACTTTTAAAATTGAGGTTACCGTTCCACTTAAGAGCTTAACTTTGCGTGCTGAAGAAACTCGTAGCGATTTATATGAAGCTACTGATTTTGTCAGCGATAAATTAGCTCGTCAGATTCGTAAATATAAAACCCGCGTTAATCGTAAGAGCCGCGAAAAAGGATTTAAAGGCATTGAATTAACTGATGCTCTTCCTGAAATTGCAGAGGAAGCAAATCCAATTACTGTTGTACGTCGTAAGACTTTAAGTCTTAAACCAATGGACGTCGAAGAAGCAATATTGCAAATGGAAATGCTTGGACATACATTTTTCATTTTCAAAAACGTAGATAATACCGAAAATTTGGATATTGTCTATCGTCGTGACGATGGGGCTTATGGCTTAATTGAAACCAACGATCTAGATAGTTCTAAATAATTAATTATTAAAAATCCCTCTTTAAAAAGAGGGATTTTTTATCTTAATCAATATTTAATCGATAAATCGATATTGGCTTTAATTGAGCATTGAAAAACCAAACATCTTCCGGAACATCAGTTGTTTCCTGAAACTGTCCTCCCAGTTTTTCAATCGTTTTTTTACTTGGAATATTATCAATTTCAGTGACAATATACAAATATTTCATTACATATTCCTTAGCAATTTTTTCAATCGCCTTTGTTGCGTAATAGGCATAATTATGGCCACGATCTTCAGGATCAATTTCATATTGAATATGACCACTATAACGGACGTTTTTATCATATCCATATAATAGACTGATTTTGCCTACAAGATCGTTTTTCTTATTGTAAATAAGAAACGAGTCTCGTGGGAGACCTGAAGGATCATTTTCATTTCTGATATCAAATTTTAAAAAAACAACTTCATTTTCAATATTTTCTATCGGCTTAAACATAGTTTTATTATATCCTTTAATCAAAATAAATAAAAAGACTCAAATTGAGTCTTTATAATTACTTACTTAGTAACAGTTTTCTTTGAAGAAACACCGATATTTGAAAGCTTTTCATTTTGTCCAAAGTCTAGATTATAGCCAGTAACACGCTTGTTGACAGGGACATAAGAAATATTGAAAGATGTTGGAATGATGAAGGCTTCATCGTGTACATATTGTTGATACTTATGGAATTGCTTTATACGATAAGATTCATCTAATGATTTTTCAGAATCAATGTTCTTTAATAATGAAGTTAATTTATCTGAAGTAAAGTGACCAAAGTTATATGGAGCACGAGCACCAAACAAATCACTTTGAGAAGGTTCAGAAGAAAGTGACCATGCACCATCAGTAAAATCCCAATTTTGATCTGCAGTTGGATCGGTCATCATTGAAACATAAGTATTAAAGTCAATTAACTTATTTTTGTATAATTTAACTTCAACTCCAACAGCCTTCCATTTTTGGATATAATTTTGTGCAACTGTTTCAGAATTTGCACTACCTGAACGTCCAAGATATACAAATGATAATTTTTTACCATCTTTTTCACGAATACCAGTTTTCTTATTTAACTTCCAGCCAGCTTCATCTAATAACTTAGCTGCTTTTTTTGGTTGATAATCGTATGCCTTAACATCTTTATTTGCAAATTTTTCAAACAATGGTGGAATAGTAGTATTCGCAAGGCTAGCAAGCCCATTTGAGAATTTCTTTTGAACTTGAGTAACATTTCTTGCGTAACCAAGAGCTTGACGAACTTTCACATCATTTAACGGTGTTTCACGGTCTGTAACGTTAATGCCTTTTTCAGCATCGAAATGGCCCAAATTATAATAAAGAGCTGAGAAATAATTATCTAATTGACCAACAATTTTATAGCCAGATACTTTTGAGAATTTTGGATAATTACTATTACCAGCATCAAGATAAATATCGTATTCACCTGATTTTGCTGAAGCAACAGCCTTAGAAGGTGCTAAGATCGATACAGTTACACCATCTAATTTTGGTTTTTTACCAAAATAATATGGATTTCTTTCATAAGAAATTGATTCACCCGGAACAATCTTCTTAACTCTAAAGACTCCAGTAGTTACAGGTTCGGTATTAGTTTCCTTTGCTTTTGCAAGATCTTCAAATTTAATATCTTTTAATTGGTGATATGGGACAGCTTCTTCAAGGAAGTATCCGTTACCTGATTGATACATCCCGGGAGTAACTTGATCAAAATGTAGAACAACTTTTTTACCGTTATCGCCATCAGGTAATTCAACACCAGAAATTGTGTCTGCTTTACCATCATGATAATCTGCATAACCTTTAATATTTGCAAGTGCGTCTGTGAATCTTGAAGAACCTGACTTTGGGTTACCAGTTATTTCATAATTATATTCAATATCCTTTGCGACGATTGGTTGCCCATCGGACCATTTTGCATCATCACGAAGGGTGATTGTTGCTGTTTTAGCTTCCTTATCGATTTTTAGATTAGCCAATCCACCTTTGATGAATTTAAAACTACTGTCAGTCCAGAAAAGACCTTCATTAGCATATGCAGTTACATTTGAAGTTGTAGCATCATCAGATAAAGATCCTAGCCATTGTCCGACGAATGGGGTTTCTGATACTTCAGCAACTTTTAGCGTGCCACCCTTAATAGCCTTCTTAGGGTTTTTATAAGCAGTGTCGAACTTTCCAACTTTAGCAGCATCAGCTAGAGGGGCTGCAGATAAAAACGTACCTGCTAGGGTTCCTAAGGCAGCTGATCCTGATAAAAATTTAATAGTATTTTTTTTCATATTTTTTCCTTTTTTAATAAACCTTTCATTTGAAATTAATTACTATATTAAATGAATATTAAAACTTAGTCAACTAAAATTTAATATTAATTTAAAAAAAGTGTTTCTTTTAAGAAACACTTTAAGAGACATTTTTTAAATTAACTTAATGATTGACGTTGATCAGCAGCACGACGTATTGTTTGTCCTATCGTAACGATCGAAATAGTAAACAAAACAATTAAAACTGCTGATGGTAACCATACCCATAATCTATCAGTCATATTTTCAGGATCAGTGGCTAAATTAAGCAAAGTTCCTAAAGATGGAGATGCGGCTGGCAATCCAAAGCCTAAGAAAGCCAATCCAACTTCTAATCCAATATTACCTGCTAGTGATAAAGTAGCATCGGCAATTATCAATGAAGACATATTAGGCAAAATTTCTTTAAACATAATTCTAAAAGGAGAAGCTCCAGATAATTTAGCGGCTTTTACATAGTCCATGTTGACCTGCGCTAGAGCATTTGAACGAACAAAGCGCACATTAGCAAACCAAGTTACAGCCGTAAACACTAGAATTAAAGTAATTGGTGTATATTTTGGAATAATAGTTACGAAAACCATAACAGCCATTAAAGTTGGGATTAAAGCTAAAAATTCAATAAAACGCATAATTAGCCAATCAACTATTCCACCATTATAGGCAGAAATAAGTCCAACTAACAAACCAATCAATTGCGTAATGATAGTATAAGCTATCGCGATAAACAATGAATTTCTTGCTGCAACCACTAATAATTTAAATTCATCACGTCCACCGTCATCAGTTCCTAGTATGTGAAAAATGCTTTTTCCTGCTTCGTTAACAGTAGAAGAAAATGGGGTTAAATACTGATCCATTATATTAACATTTACAAAATCTCCTGTTTTAATCAAAATTGCATAAACAAAAATAAATATTAATAAAACCGATACAAGAATTAATGAAAATAATCCAGCTTTGTCTTTTTTAAATTCACGTTTTAAATTGCTTAAGAAGCTAACTTTTTCTTTTGCTTCAAGTTCTACATTTGTATTTTTCATGTTAGCCTCCTTTTAACTAATACGTACTCGTGGATCAACCCAAGCTAGAATCAAATCAGAAAGCATTGCTCCAACTAAAGATAAAAATCCTGAAAATAAAATTAAGGTTGTAATGACCGCTGAATCATTAGTAGTTACTGAATTAGTAAACAATTGACCCATTCCGGGGAAATTAAAGATTGTTTCTAGAATAACTGCACCACCAAAGATGCTTACGATTTGGTATCCAAATCCTTGTGCTAGGGGCAAAACAGAATTTCTAAAATTATGTTTCCAGAATATTGCTTTTTCCGATACACCTTTAGCTCTAGCAGTTTTTATAAAATCAAGGTTTCTAGTATCTAACAAGCCAACACGAAGATAATTAAAAATTCCAACTGTTCCTAATAAAGCATAAGCGGTAGCCGGCAAGATAACGTGATAAATACGACTAAGGAAAATTTGAATAGGGCCTTCTGCACTTAAGCTGACCGACCCAGTTGTTGGGAACCAATGAAGCATATATCCAAACATAAAGATTAAAAACAGATAAACAATTACAGCTGGGATACCAAATGTAATTGAAGTAAAAGTAAGGAAGAAATTATCAATAAATTTTCCTTCTTTTTTAGCGGCAGCAACTGCCATTGGGATTCCGATTAAGTAAGTAAGGATTAATCCAAAAATAGATAACATTACAGTATTACCGATTCTTTGTCCGATTAAAGTAGTGACATCTTTTTTCATAACGAACGATTCACCGAAGTTACCGTGAAATACATTTCCAATCCATCTAACGTATTGGACATACCATGGATCATCTAATCCTGCGGCTTTTCTCATTTCTCTTAATTGATTCAGATCTAACTGTGGAGAAAATTTTCCAGTGAACGGATCGCCGGGCATAAACTTAGCAAGCCAAAAAACTAAAAGTGTCATTAACAATAATTGCGGAATCATTAACAAAACACGCTTTATAATTAATTTCCACATCTTACTTATTCTCCTTTTCAAAGTTTTTTAATTCATCAGCATTAACAGCGACTTTATGCGTTTTGGAAATTTCTTTTAAAAACGGATATGGCCTGCCATCTGTACCGTAATAAAAATCATGATTATCTTGATATTCTTTTTCAATATCAAGACGATTCTGCTTATTTTTAGCCCTATTCTTTACATCCATTTGTGGAATTGCAGCCAAGAGACGCTTAGTATAAATATGTTGGGGATTATTAAAGACATCTTCTCTATTTCCTAATTCCACAAATCTGCCTAAATGCATAACAGCAATATTATTAGTCATGTGTCGTACGACACCTAAATCATGGGAAATAAACAAGAATGAAATTCCTAGATCTTTTTGAATTTTTTTCATGAAATTCAACACTTGGGCTTGGACAGATAAATCAAGAGCAGAAACTGGTTCATCGGCAACAATTAATTTCGGATTAGTTGAAATAGCACGAGCAATTCCAATTCGTTGCCTTTGACCGCCAGAAAATTGGAAGGGATATTGATAAAGAGTTCTTTGAGGAAGACCTACAATGTCTAATAATTCTTTAGCACGTTTTTCAGTTTCTTCCTTGGACAATTTTTCAAAATTATGAATAGGTTCTGTTATGATATCGAAAATAGTTTTACGCGGATTAAGTGAACTCATAGAATCTTGGAAAATCATTTGCACGTCTTTATTGTAATTAATCTTCTTACGATTAGATGCTTTAGTAATATCTAGTCCCTTATAAAAAATTTGCCCTTCAGTTGCTTTTTCCAAACCGACCACTACCGAACCAATTGTAGTTTTTCCAGATCCAGATTCACCCACCAATCCGTAAGTTTCTCCTTCTTCGATTACAAAACTTACACCATCAGCGGCGTAAACTTTGTCAACGACACGATTAAAAAAACCACCACGGATTGGATAGTGTACCTTTAAATTTTCAATTTTTAATAATTCTTTAGCCATTATCTTTTACCACTTTTTTAGTTTTTTCTTACTAGTTTTTTCATCAGGAAAACTGAAATCTTTCCATGCATTTCCACGGACGAAATGCCCTTTTTCTATCTCGGCTGGAGTGTCTGAAACTTTTTCCTGTGCTAAATCAGCAAGCCAAGGTACTCGTTGTAAAAATAAATCTTTGCTATGATCCATATCTGCTAAAGAAGGGACGGTCCCGGGAATCACATAAAGTTCGTCGCCAGTTGTATCTTCAGATGGATTAGCTCGTAACAGCGATCGGGTGTATGGATGAGTTGGATTTTCGAATACTTGTTCAACTGAACCGCTTTCGACAATTTGACCTGCATACATAACTGCAACAGAATCTGCCATTTCAGCAACAACACCTAAATCATGAGTAATTAAAAGTACACCTGATTTTTTCTTCTTTTGAATTTCTTGAATTAAATCTAGAATTTGCGCTTGGATAGTTACATCTAAAGCTGTTGTTGGCTCATCGGCAATAATTAAATCTGGTTCGTTTGCAATAGCTAAAGCAATCATGACACGTTGACGCATTCCTCCCGATAATTCATGAGGATATTGTTTAGCTACTCGTTCTGGCTTTGTAATTCCAACTTCTTTTAGTAATTCAATCGTTCTATTTTCCCATTTTTCCCTAGGATAAACATCATGAACTTCCATTGCTTCAGAAATTTGATCCCCAATTTTCATTAGAGGATTCAAGGCTGAAAGTGGGTCTTGAAAAATCATTCCGACTTTCACGCCACGTAATTCTTGCATTTCTTTATCTGATGCGCCAATAATTTGATGTCCATCTAGAACAATAGAACCTGATACTCTAGCCTGATTTTTAGAATGCAAACCAATTACAGAAGTTGCAAAAGTAGACTTGCCTGATCCTGATTCTCCGACTAATGCCAAAACTTCTCCCGGCTTAACTGCTAGATCAACATTGTAAAGAGCCGTTAGCCATTTTCCGTTAATTCGAAAATCAACTGAAACGCCTTTTGCATCTAGTAAGTTTTTTCCTTCTATCATTTTTTAACCTTTCATTTTTATTAATTAAAAGTATCTATTTTTTAAGTAAAAAAAGCAAGTTTTTAAGTTTCAAATTTAAATTCATAATATTGTAAAAATATTATTATTTTCTCTTAGACAATCCAACACTTATTTTTAGGGCTTCGTCAACCTTATCCATAAGCTCATCAGGCAATGTGTCAATTTTATTTTTTAATCGACTTTTGTCAATTGTTCTGATTTGTTCTAGTAGTAATAACGAGTCCTCTTTGATATTTACATCTTTTTGAGAAACCTCAACATGTGTAGGTAATTGAGCTTTAGTTTGTTTACTAGTAAAAACAGCAATAATTGTGGTCGGTGAAAAAATATTTCCAGAATTATTTTGAATTATTAAGACCGGCCGAAACCCACCTTGTTCAGAACCTTTCGCGGGATTTAAATTGGCATAATAGATATCACCTCGCTGGATCTTAGCCATTTTGACCACCTATATATTCTCTTTTCACACGATAATTTAAAGATGTTATTAATTCATAACCAATAGTACCAACTTGTTTGGCTAATTTAGTTAATGTTTTGGCGTCATTGAACAAAATAACTGGTGTACCGACCTCATATTTCTTATCTAATTTAATTAAAATATAATCCATTGTAACTCGTCCAACAATGGGCATGAATTTTCCATCAATTAAAACATCTGTTCCTTGCATTCTGCGTAACCAGCCATCTCGATATCCTAATGGAATAGTTCCAATAAAGCTATCTTCATTGGTCGTATAAGTTGCACCATAAGAAATAGATATACCTTTTTTAACAAAACGAACATCGCTAAGTGCAGTTGCAAACTTTGAAGCAGGAATTAATTTTAACTCTGAAGGAATAACCAATTGTTCATCGCTAGGATCAAAGCCATATAGGCCAGCCCCAATCCTTAGATTATAGAAAGGCAAATCTTCATCTCGATGCCAAATGCTGGTTGGCGAATTAGCAACTGATTTTAATTGGTCAGGCAAATTTAATTCATCAGTTAAGATGTGCCAATTTTTAACTTGCTGTTTAAAATAAAAATTATCCGCAGAATCGGCCGTTGCAAAATGAGTGTATATACCGGTTAATTCTAAATTATTATTTTCTTCAATGATTTTAATTCCTTTTTTAATATCTTCTACTTTATTAAAGCCAATTCTAGTCATTCCAGTATCGATCGCTAATTGAACTTTTAGTTTTCCATTTAAATGAGGAATTTGTTCTAACCATTCTAAATTTCCAACAGTAATTTCAAAATCATTTTCAATAAATTCATTTAAATAACTAAAGTCATGAGCACCAAAAACCCAAATAGGTATTTGGATACCGTTTTCCTTTAAATCTAAAGCTTCATCTAAATTTGAAACTGCTATTTTATTAGTTAAATTATTTTTAATTAATTCTTTAGCGACTGGAACAGCTCCCATTCCATAAGCATCTGCCTTTAAAACAGCAATAATATTTTTAGCTTTTGTCCACTTGATTAATTCTTGAGCGTTATGTACGACAGCTGATAAATCAACTGTCAAAGAAGTTGGACGATGTTGTGATTCGCGCATTATTCTTTATTTCTCCACTATTACATTTGTTAATACATAATTGTCACTATGACTAATTGCAACTAGATAATTAGTTGCTCCATCAATTTTAGATTCTCCAATAACTGTTAGAATCGGTTTACCAACATTATCATTTAAAATTTCAATTTCTTGCCAATGCGCATGTTCTCCAATACCAAAACCCTTAGCTTTTGCATAAGCTTCTTTAGCGGAAAATCGACCCGCAATAAATTGAATATATCTTTTTGTTCCTTTTTGCCTTGTTGCTAATTGCTCTAATTCTTTAGGAGTAAGTATTCTTTTTAAATAGGTTTCCTTAGTAGAAAAATCAGCAATTGCATCAAGAGATTGAATATCATTTCCAAAACCAATAATCATATATTAAACAATTGTAAAATCGCGCTTTTTAGGGGCTGATTTTTTAACACCTAATGGTTTTGGTTTTCTATTCTCATTTTTACGATCGCCAGCTTTGCGATGTCCGCGATCGATAAATGGTGAAACCTCGTCGGTTTTCGGTCCGCGTCCTCGAGAGTTACTTTTAAATCCGCTGTTTCCACCAGAATTTCGGCGATCACTTCTACCATAAGAAGATCCACTTCTTTCTCCACGAGAATTATTTCCGCGTGATGATGAGCGGTCTGATTTAAAGTCTCTATCTGATTTATGACGTGGCAATGGTTTTTCTTCAGCAATGGTAACGTCACGATTAGCTTCTTCATCACGAGCTAATACGCTCAACAGAGCTCCTGCCAACATTTTGGCATCAAACATATTGGCCAAGCTCTCAGCATCTTTAGCAATGCCTAAATCGTCAACATCTAGCGCACTTAGAATTTCGCTAGCTTCAATTCTAGAATTATGCAAACGAGCCAAATGAGCATCTTCTTTAGTTGCAGGCTTTAGGGACTGCATCCGCTTTTTAGTTAATTTTTCAATTTCACGTAAATATCCCAATTCATTTCGAGTTACAAATGTTACTGAAATTCCAGATTTACCAGCACGGCCAGTACGGCCAATACGATGAACATAACTTTCTGGATCTTGAGGAATATCGTAGTTATAAACATGAGTTACATCGGAAATATCTAGTCCTCTAGCCGCGACATCAGTTGCTACTAATATTTGCAGATCGCCACTTTTAAAGCTCTTAAGTGTACGAGTACGGGCGTGTTGGTCTAAGTCTCCGTGCATTCCAGCTGCTTTATAACCGCGCATTTCTAGTCCACGCGTAAGTTCATCCACGCGACGTTTAGTTCTTCCAAAAACAATAGCTAATTCCGGGCGTTGAACGGCTAATAAATTAGTCATGTTATCAAACTTTTCATATTCACGTGAATTAACATAGTATTGTTCAACCAAATCGGTAGTTAATTCTTTAGCTTCAATTTGAATATGCTCAGGATTATTCATGAACTTTACACCAATATTTTTAATTTCTTTTGGCATTGTTGCACTAAATAAAAGTGTTTGTCGATTACTTGGTGTTTGAGCAATTATTGCTTCAATATCTGCCAAGAATCCCATATTTAACATTTCATCAGCTTCATCTAAAACAAGGGTTTTAATTTCATTTAAATTAATAGTTCCTCGTTTAATATGATCGATTAAACGTCCCGGAGTGCCGACTAAAATTTCCGGTACAATATGTTCTAAATTAGAAATTTGACGACCGATAGGGGCTCCGCCAAAAACTACTGTTGTATGAATTTTTTTATCACGTCCTAATTGTGATAATTCATCGTTTGTTTGCATTGCAAGTTCTCGAGTTGGTGACACAATCAATGCTTGAATTACTTTTTTATTTGTGTCAATGTGTTCGATAATTGGTAATCCAAAGGCAGCTGTTTTTCCAGTACCTGTTTGTGCTTGACCAATTACATCTTTTCCTGCCAATGTTAATGGAATCGTTTTTTCCTGTATTGGCGTTGCCTCTTGATAACCGTGTTTTTCAATGGCTGTCAAAAGCTCAGGGCTTAGCCCTAGTTCACTAAATTTCAAATCTTTTTCTCCTAAAATATATACAAAGGTATTGCAGCAAAATCCGTTGCTGTAGCAATAACATATATACTAGTTTACCAAGTTTTGTAGAATATTTTCTAAATGAATTCCATGACTGGCTTTTAATAAGATTAAATCATTACTTTGTAAGGTTTTTTTTAAAATGTCAGTTAATTTTTCAAGTTCTTTTATATTGAAAACTTTGACTGGTTTTATAATTTTTGGTGCAATTTGAGCAAAAATATTTCCAACCAAAAAGACTTCTTTAATATCGCTATTATTAATTGGTTCAATTAATTTTTCGTGCAATTCTAACGAATTTTCTCCTAATTCCAACATGTCACCTAAAACCAGATACTTATTTTTTACATTAGAATATTGATTAATAATTTTTATTGCTTCGATTGCAGCAGTTGGATTGGAATTATAAACATCACTTATTATTATTTCTTCATTATTACCTTTCAATATGGAAAGTCGATTTTGAGTTAGGGATAAATTATTTAATCCTTCTTGAATTTGTTCATCAGATAAATCTAATATTTCTCCAACAGCAATTGCAGCTGTCGTATTCATCGCATTAAAATCGCCTAATAAATTAACAGAAAAATTGCGTCCATCAAAATTAAAATTTAATTGGTTATTTTTTTGTTTTACATCGCTCAAACGATATTCATTATTTTTTTGCAAACCAAATCCAACAGCTCGATGATGTTCGTCTTTACTTAAAAAATCTAACGCTCGTTGTTGCAATAATGGCTCATCCCCGTTGTATAACAAAAGTCCATGGTGATTTAATCCATCAACAATTTCAAATTTTGCATCAGCAATTTTATCCCTTGTTTTAAAGAACTCAATATGAGCTTCACCAATCATTGTAATAACTGCAATTTCCGGTTCTAAAATTTTTGATAATGCACTTATTTGTAACGGTCTATCCATTCCCATTTCAACAACCAGCATTTCAGTATCTTCTGGCATATCTAAAATAGTTTTTGGCACGCCCAATTCATTATTCAAACTATCAATTGTATGGTGAACTTTGTATTTAACGCTCAAAATTGAAGAAATTAAATCTTTTGTCGTCGTCTTTCCATTGGAGCCAGTCACGGCGATTTTCCCGGGATTTATTCTTTGAACATAGTCATGAGCTAATTGCCCAAAAGCTACTTGCGTATCATTTACTTTGATTTGTGTAATTGGAGAATCAATAAAATGCGTTACAAAGGAAGCAACCGCCCCGTTGTTTAAAGCATCATTTATAAACGCATGCCCGTCGCGTTGAGCCAAGATTGGTACAAAAATAGCTCCGGATTTAATATTTCGACTATCAAAATCTATAGAATTAACAGTAACTTCTTTGCTACCTAATAATTCACCATCAACTATTTTTGCAATTTCTTCTACTGAATAATTCATTCTTTATTTGCCTTATTTTTTTTATTTTGAAAATGCCATATTGCAAAGATAATCACCGCTAATAGCAAAATGACAAAAATAACTTTACTCCACCTGTCAGTGCTTTCAGCAACGCTTTGATATGCATTACCAGCTAGTCGTCCTGCAAAAATTAAAGCTGTGTTCCAAATAATTGTTCCAAACATTGTTAATGATGTAAAAACTAAAAAGTTTTGGTGTGTCATTCCAGAAGGCAAAGAAACTAAGCTCCTCACAACAGGAATAAACCTTCCAATAAAGACACTTTTATTTCCATATTTTTTATATGTATCTAAAGTTTTCTGAATATGCTGTGGCTTTATTCTAGTGATTTTCCCCAACTTACCTTTGGAGGCTTTTATCAATCTTTCTTCACTAAATAGGGTTCCAATTCCATATAAAATAATTGAGCCCAGAACCCCGCCAATAACAGAAATAATAATACTGCCCAAAACACCCATATTTGTTTCATTAGAAAGAGTTAAAAATCCAGTAAAAGTTAAAACTATTTCTGAAGGAATTGGAGGGAACACATTCTCACCAACAGCTAAAAGAAATAAAGCTAAATATCCATAAGTTGATATAAAATCAGTAATTGCATTAGTCATGAGTAATATTTTAACAGTATAATAAGTGAATATATTTACAAAAAATATAGTTGTATTGTATTATATTCTAGTGATATATATCATAAGATATATTGATCCAATTTTCAAAATATATATATTGGAGAATCTATTATGATTAACTTTTTACGTCATAACCTCGTAGCTTCAATCCTATTAACCATTGCACGTGTGTATCTTGGTTTTAATTGGATGATGGACGGTTATGGAAAATTAACTTCTAAGCCTGCCTTTTCAGCTGCTGGATTAATTAACGGAGCCATTAAAGGCGGTGTTCAAAATGTTGCACCTGCCAAAGGTCAAATGTATCCTCTATGGACTGCATTTTTAAAAACTATGACAAATGGTGGAAAAAATACTCAACTATTTGATTTCCTTGTTAAATGGGGAGAGTTATTAGTTGGGATCGCTTTGATTCTTGGGGCATTCACTTTATTTGCTGCCTTTGCTGCAATCTTAATGAACTACTCATTTATGCTTTCTGGTGTAGTTTCAATCAATCCTATTTACATCTTGCTTGAATTTTTCATTCTAATTGGTGGATTTAATTCTGCAAAAATTGGTTTGGATCGTTTCATTACCCCTTGGCTACGTAAGAATATTCCATTCCTTCGTAAACACGGGGAAACTGAAGTACGTATTGAAAATGCAATTAATTCCTATAAGTAATTAAAAAGCCCCAATTTATGGGGCTTTTTAATTACAATAGAAGATATGAGAAAAAACGAGTCAGTTAGACAAATCACTTTAACGGCAGTTATTGCTGCACTTTATATTGCACTTGGGATGATTGCACCTATTAATTTAAGAGGAAATGCAATTCAATTAAGAGTTGGCGAGGGTTTGAATCATCTTTCGATTTTCAATAAAAGATATGTTTTATCTTTAACGATTGGGGTTTTTATTTTTAATTTATTTTTCGGTGGATTAGGAATTGTAGATGCGATTAGCGGCGCTTTACAAACTCTGGTAATGACCGGAATTGTTAATTATATAAGTAAAAAAATTTCTAACAAAAAATTGCAGTTCGTAGTTTCAACAATCGTTATTTCACTAATGATGTTTTGGATTGCTTTAGAATTAATTTATTTAAAAATTGTGCCGGCAAATGCTTTTTGGTTAACATACTTTCAATTATTTATTAGTGAATTAATTTCATTAACTGTTGGTGGAATTATAATTTATCAAGTAAGTAAAATCTTAGATTTGAGGAAATAAAATGGGATTAGGAAAAGTTTTAAAAAGAGTTATTATCGGTAAAGACGATCGTTTTATTGATGATACTTCTAAAAATATTGATCCGAATAAAAACACACCAGATGCGAAAGATTCTATTGATGATTCCGCTAATTTAGACCATTTATTTGAAGAAAATAATCAAAAAATAAGATCTCAAATAGCTAATCTTTTAGGCACACCAATATCAGCAGACACGATTGATTATAATTCTGAAACAGTCACTTCTGAAGTGGCTGATAATGTTAAAAAAATTACTAAACTAAAGCCTCCTATCAAAAGTGATGATGTTATTTTAGAAAATACAAATAATGCGATTAAAAGTGAACCAATAATTCCAATTGAATCTAATGACGATAAATATACTTCTGAACAAGTAATCGAAGATGCTAATCCTGTTTTTCCACTATCCGATAGTCAAAATTCCAAAAATCTAATTAAACAATATGTTGCTGATGTAACTAAAACTGACAATTATTTTGTATTATTAAAAAAAATTAATGATGAAAATCCAGAACTAAATTTCTTAGAAGAAGTTGAGGAACTAACGACCAATAAAATTAAAGCTGCTGTTCAAAATATCGCTATTAAAGCAAGCGTATTAAAAAATGATGATGAACAAGAACATTATATTAATGAAGAAATCGATAAATTGCGAGAATTTTCTTCAATGTTTACAATTGATCAACGTCGGACTTTAGCAAGATCAAAAAGAGATATTTTAAAACAATTAAATATAAAATAAAAATAACGCATAATTATTATGCGTTATTTTTATTTTATATAAAGCTTCTCAATAGCGGTTAAAACTGCTTTTTTAACAAAGTTACCTTCTTGAATTAAACGAGCCATATTTTGAGCATTTTTACGATATTCATTATACTTTTCTTCATCAATCTGCGCCATCTTGGCATCGATTTCATCTAAAGCATCAATTGTAAAGCCAACCCCCCATTCATTAATTTGTGAAGCAATTGCAGCTTGAGACCATGCTACTACAGGCATACCAGCTCTTAAATATAAACTTAATTTAAAGGGGGCATTGTAGCGAGTGTATTCTTGATAAAAGGGCTTGATAGTCGATTCATCCCAAATTAATCCAAAACCTTGTTTAAATTCATTAAATAATTGTTCTTGTCTTCTGGGTCCTTTTATATTCAAATTAGTAGCGGTGATTTCATATTTAATTTCTTTATCATCACCAAAAACATTTATTGGTGTTTTTTGATTATATCTTCCTAGAAACTCAGACTTAAATAATGCACCAGCATAATTCAACTCACGAGCAAAAGATAGTGGAATACCTTGTTTTGGTATATCGCTATCAAATCCAAAGACATATAAGGGTGTCATTTCAACCTTAACTCCAAGTTCTTTAAGGGCAGCAGACATTTGATCATTATGTGTAATCAATCCATCGAATTTATTTAAAATATCTACTTCATTATTTTTCCATTCATTTGAAACATAGTTAAAGCGCAAAGAATCTATATCATGAATCAAACCAATAATTTTAGCTTTTCTAATCTTTAGTTGTTGAATAAACAATCTTTCATAACGAAAATTTTTACCCATATTATTCGGATATTGAAAAATTACAAGATCATCTTTTCTTACTCCAGCCGTAGTTCCATCGATACGAGCTAGCAATTGCTTAGTTTCTTCGGCATCAGTATTAAAGGGAAAAATATGAATTCTCTTAAAATTTAATTGATTAATATAATTAAAGGTATCGTTTTTAGGCTTAAAAGAAGCATTAAAACTATTTGAATCGTTTCGTTCAGAAGAATAACCAGTTATCCAGTTCATAATTCAAGTCCTCTAGATTGAGTAGTATCTAATATTTTATTTTGCATTATTAACATCAATCTTTTCTGAACCAAAATATGGTTGTAATACTTTAGGAATAGTAATGCTACCGTCTTCATTTTGGTAATTTTCTAAAATGGCAGCTACTGTTCTTCCAACAGCTAGGCCGGAACCGTTTAAAGTGTGAACAAATTGCAATTTTCCGTTTTCATCGCGATATTGAATATGTCCACGGCGTCCTTGGAAATCTTCATCGTTAGAAACTGATGAAATTTCACGATAACGTTGCTGCTCTGGAAACCAAACTTCAATATCGTAAGTTTTTGCAGCTCCAAATCCCATATCGCCAGTTGATAGAGCAATAACGTGATATGGCAATTCTAATTTTTGAAGAATATTTTCAGCATCTTTGGTCATTAATTCTAATTCTTCATAACTTTGTTCGGCCTTTGTAAATTTAACCATTTCTACTTTGTTAAATTGATGCAATCGAATTAACCCACGCGTATCTTTACCAGCGGCGCCTGCTTCTTGACGAAATGCTGGTGATAGCGCAGTTACCTTTAGTGGCAATTGTTCTTCAGGAATAACTTCGTCACGCCTCCAATTTACAAGGGCTACTTCAGCGGTTGGAATTAAACTCAACGAAGGTTCTCCTTTAGTTTGATAGGCATCATCTTCAAATTTTGGATATTGTCCAGTAGCATACATTGATTCATGTGTAACCAAATATGGTGTCAAAATTTCAGTATATCCCTCTTTTTGATGCTCATCCAACATAAAATTATAGACAGCGCGTTCTAAACGAGCTCCTGCACCTACGTAATACAAGAAGCGAGCTCCTGACACTTTTGCTCCACGCTCAAAATCTAAAATACCTAAATCTTCACCAATTTCATAATGTGCTTTTAACCATTCTGGTTTTTCTTGAAAAGCTTGGGGACGTCCGTTATAATTTTCTGGCTCCCATTTTCTCTGTTCGACATTAAAAGTATCATCTACTCCAATTGGCACATCAGCATGGGCTAAATTAGGTAAAACCGCTATCTGTTTAGCAACATTATTATCGATTTCATTTAATTTTTCATCTAATGCTTTAATTTCATCGCCAAGTTTTTGCATGTCAGCAATTGCTTGATCGGCTGATTGAACATCGCCAGAACGTTTGGAAGCTGCAATTTGCTCAGTCACTTTATTACGTTTGGCCTTTAATTCTTCAACCCTAACAATAACATCACGTCGTTTTGAATCATCTTCTAATAATTTTTCTAAAACGCCATCTTCAACACCGCGATCAATCAATCTTTGATTGGCTTCTGTAGGATTTGCTCGTAAATATTTAATATCTAACATTATTTGATTCCAATTTCCTCTATTTTTTTATTAATTAAATTTATTACTGCCTTAGCAGCTTCAGGACTTTCAACGAAATCATATTGATCACCATCAATTTGAATCTTTGGCCCACGATCATATTCATCGAACCAAGTTGCATATCGATCATTTAGTTCCTTGTAATAATTATAAAGCGTTGGATCGTTTTTGATTTGTTCAAATTGTCTTCCTCGCTTATTAATTCGATTTAACATATTATCAAAACTAACTTTCACATGTATCAATAAATCAGGGTCTTTAGAATTCCGTCCATCAGCCCCTTCCATCATATTATTTAAAAGGCTTTTATAAATATCAACTTCTGTTTGCGTAGATCGGCCTAAATCAGCATTTAATTGGAACAACAACGCATCTTCAAATATAGATCGATCGATGATATTTAATTTATTTTCTTTTGCATCAGCAATATCTTTCATCCTTTTATTTAAAAAATAAATTTGAAGTAAAAAACCATATTTTTTTGGGTCAGCATAAAATAAAGGCAAAATAGGATTATCATCAACACTTTCATAAAAAGCTTTTGTGTTATATGTTTTCGCTAATAATTCAGTTAAGCTGGTTTTCCCAGCTCCAATTGTTCCTGCTAATACAATCATTTAATCTTTACCTTTCAAAAAAACTACAAAACCCATTTTAACAAAGAAAAAAATATAAATTCCACTAATCTTTATTTTAAATAGGTTATTATTTTATTAGTATGAAAAATTCCAATTTATCTGGTAAAAAAGTCTTTAAAAAACAAAAACATACTTTGAGAAATTCCTTATTAATCACTTTTGGTCTATTATCTACTGCCGTTGTCGGATTATTTGTTTTTGCTTTTTTCAATACTAAGGGTGCCATAGATAAAACTCACATTAATTTAAATATGAAAAAGCAACGTAATGTTGATTCTGTTTTAAATTCAGGAAAACCAATTTCTATTTTATTAATGGGAACAGACACTGGAGAATTAGGACGTGATTATACTGGAAGAACTGATTCTTTAGTTGTAGTAACCATTAATCCCGCCAAAAAACAAACGATGATGGTTTCAATTCCTCGAGATTCAATGATTTCTGTTTTAGGGAACCCAGAAGTTTTCCCGCAAAAAATAAATGCTGCCTATGAATATTCAACTGGACCTGAAGGTTTTGACGGTAAGGGTCATCCAGAAAGTACTATTAAATTAATTCAAAAGTGGTTAAACATTCCTATAGATTATTATGCATTGGTCAACATGAGTGCTTTAGAAAAAGTTGTTGATCAAATTGGTGGTGTTGACATCGTTCCTCCATTTACATTTGATTACGAAGGCGTTCATTTTGAAGGTGGCAAAACACAGCATGTAAATGGATACGAAGCTTTAAAATTTGTACGTATGCGCTACGACGATCCGGAATATGATTATGGACGAACTAAAAGGCAAAGAATATTACTTGAAGCTATCGCCAAAAATGTAACAAAAATTGCATCTAAAATTGTAAATAAAAAATTCTTAGATTCAATCGCCAACAATGCTAATACAGATTTAACTTTTAACGACATGCTAGCTTTGGTTTCTAAATACAATAAGGCTGTAAAAAATATTAAATCTGATCACTTACAAGGCGTTAGTTATAATTTTCAACCAAATGATGGTGGCTCAGCAATTTCATTCGAGCAAATTCCTCAGGATGAAAAACAACGTATTACTAATTTGATTCGAAAAAATTTAGGATTAAAAAAAGCAAAAACTGGTCCTCTGTATGGCGGTGAAGTTCCAGACGAAACTACTGTTACAAAACCTAAAAATGGTAGTGCTGATCATGTAGATAATTCAAATAATAATAGCGCTACTTATACACCGGCAACGCAGTCTCCCACGTATCCAAATAATAGTGGTAGCAGCAACACCAGCCAACAATCAAGTTCTGAAACACCCGCGACTCCTTCAAGCAATGCTCCTAGTGTTGAGGTTCCGAATACTCCAAGTGTTCCAAACACACCAGAAGCCCCTCCAGCAGAACCAGAAACTCCATCTACTCCACCAACTGAATAAAAATATCCCTCCTTGCTCAGGAGGGATATTTTTATCTATTTTTTATTTTTTTAACTAGCACAGTTAAACCTAAAGCGGTACTTATGTTAATTAAAGATAATAAGATTGACGATTTTTCATTACTATCCTTATCCTTACCGGTTGCTGGTAGTTTTACATGACTATAATCATTATTATTAAAATTATTTTCTGAATTAATTAAAAAATCGGTTTGATTATCAGAAGTATGGCTACCATGGTCCAGACCATTATCTGGATTGCTATTATTAGTGTCCTCTTCTTCGCCTTTATCTTCTTCATCTGGATCCGTGATAATTTCATTATCAGATTTATATTGCACTTCAAATTTTTGAACTTCTCCATCAATTCCATCGCTATCAATTAAAGTTTCATCGAAAATTGGATTAGCATTAAAAGCATCTTGCAATGTATTATATGTTTGGCCATCAGGCCCTATAACCGAATAAGTATATCCATCCACTATTAATTCTTCATCAGACGGTGAATTTTCAAATTTAATTAAATCATTATCATAACCTGTAGTAGAAATATCTATCTTATTTCCATCTGGTTTATTAACTATTAATTGAGCAGCTTGAATACTTTTAGAATAAGTAATTATTAATCCATCCGAAGAAGTATCCGCTCTAAGTAATCGGTTCATGACACCAACATCTTCTTGAAGAGGTGGAACTTTATAGTTGGAAGCATCAATTGGCATGTAACCTTTAATTAAAGCAGGTTTAAAAGCATAATCCATCTGGCCCCCTTGGCTACTATCAGAAAGTCCAGTTATCCCAACCACTTTATCATCCTCAACTAATAAAGTGGTTGGATCTTTAATTGAATTTCCATTCTCATCTTGATAAAAAACTTTTGCAGAAGAAGTTGCTTGCGTATATTGCAAATTTTCAATTTTAACTTCTGTCGTGGCATTATTTGCAGTACTACCTGTGGCGGCGTAAGTAACTCCTAAAGTAGAATAACGGTTTAATGTAATGCTACCAGTTATCTGTCTAATAGAGTATTGTCCTTTATTTAATTTATAATCCAAACTACCTGTCACGGTACCGTTATTATTATTCTTTTCACCGGTCCATTCAACATCCATAATTATTTCATCATATGCGTTTGCTTCACTAGCTTTTTTACCATCAGTTTTTTGATCCATAGGTATATTTCTAAGATAATAATTATTGGTTGAATCTAATATAGTGCCATCATTACCAGTTTGTTTAATTCCAAAACTATTTGATTGATTTAAATTACCAGAA
>JAITDY010000061.1 GCA_031282325.1 Lactobacillaceae bacterium
AATTGATTTTTTAGTCGTTTTCGTACTTTTAAAATCAGCTAGCGCTTGTAAAACAACTGGTTTTAACAAAAAATCTTGCGTTTGGTCAGCATAGCCACCAATTAAGGATTTAGGTTGCATTACATAGGACATTACAATATATTGCGGATCATCAGCAGGAACAATCATTACCACTGAATGAGTCGAATCTAAATAACTATTTGTATATACTCCGTTTTTAGCTAATTGTGCTGTTCCAGTTTTGGCAGCTACTTTATATCCTTCATCTTCCAAAGAATAAAAACCTCCGGTTGCTTGAGACATATTTACAACATCCTCCATAGCTGAAATTACTTTTTTAGTAGTTGATTTTTTTAGAATTTTTTTGCTTTTGCTTACTTTTACATTTTTTACTACTTTGTTTTTGCTAGATACTACTTTTTCCACAATATGTGGTTCAACCATATGGCCCCCATTTACTTCTGCACTATAAGCTCTTAATAGTTGCGCTGGTGTAACAGTAATCGCCTGACCAAAAGATGTGTTTACACGTGAGAGTTCACTATCAAAATTAATGCTTCCGGCACTTTCATCATCGAAACCAACGTTGGTTGTTTTTAAAAATTGAAATTTTTTAATATAAGATAACCATTTATTGTCACCCAATTTTTGTTCAGTTAAAGAAAATGCAACATTAGAAGAAAATGCATAGCCTTTTCTAAACGAAATTACACCCAAATCACTTTCAGCATCATTAACAACCCCACCACCTACTTTTAATGTTCCAGATTGAAAAGTAGCATTAGGATCCCATTTTCCTTCGTTAATAGCTGCACTTAACGTTATTGTTTTCATAGTAGAACCGGGTTCATATGGATTTTGAACTAATAAATTAGACCATGCTTTGTCGATTCCTTTTTTAGTATTTCCATTAAAATTAGGACGTTGTGTTGCCGCTAAAATTGCGCCAGTTTTTGCATTCATAATCACTGCTACAGTTTGTTTTGGTTTTACCTGATCATACATTGAATTCATTTGATTTTCTAGAATTTGTTGTAATCGAGAATTTAAGGTCAAATAAACGTCATTACCTGTTAAATTATCGTTCGAGCCAGATAAATACTTGTTATAAGATTGTTCAATTCCCATAACACCTGTCATTTTCATAATTTTATCTTTTTTATCTTCAATGTTTTGAGTTATTCCAATTATATTTGAAGCAAGGCTTTCATCAGGATAAAGACGAGATTTATTTTCAGTAAATTTAATTCCTGATAATTTAAGTTTTTCTATTTTATTATGCATAGCGATGGACAAATTTTTACCAGCATTGCCGAATTCTACTTGATATGTATCTTTATTTCGGGGTTTTAAACGCTTTAAAATATCAGACTCTTTCATATCAATAACTTTAGCTAATTGTTTAGCCGTATTTTTAACATTTTTAACATATAGCGGTTCATTATCTATTCCAACGTAGCTTTTAGACAAGATTGCATACATATCATATGTAACAGATTGTTCTGCCAAAACATGCCCGTCTGAGGTCAAAATATTCCCTCTTGTTGGCTGTTGATTTTGCTGATTAATAAAACGAGTGTAATAACTAGAATCAATTTTTCTTCCTTTAGCTTCTTTTAAAACAGTGAATTTAACGAAGGTAAAAATAAAAAAGACAAAAAAAACTACAAAAACAAAAAAAAGCACTTTAGTTGCGCGCTTGCTCCTAACAACTATTGGATTTTTAACATTTTTTTGCATTATTACTTACTAATATTTGAAACATTTGATTGACTAGATGACATGCCATAATCACTTGCGAAATCTTGCAATGATTTCACACTAGTTTGAGAATTTATCTTCTCTTTAAGCATATCATTACCTTTTTTAATTTTAGCAACCTGATCTCGTCTTACATCAAGCATATTCATTTTATTTTGCATGATATTAGTTAAAAGAATCATAAATGTAATTCCGAAAAAAATAACCGACCCTAAAGAAATGATAGCTTTCCAGTCTTTTTTGTATAATCTAAAAGAATTTTTATTAATTTGTTTAGTTTTATTTGTTGATGTAACAGTATTTTGATAATATTTTGTATTTGCTGCCATATTAATTCCTTTCAATTACTCGTAATTTAGAACTTTTGCTTCTTGGATTTCCAAATATTTCTTGTTTAGACGGTACAATTGGTTTTTTTGTAATATTAGTAAAATCCGAAATTATATATTTATCTTCAATTGGAAGCCCAATAGGATAGTTATTTTTTGCAGACAAATCAACAAAAAATTTTTTCACAATCCGATCCTCTAATGATTGGAAAGTGATTACGCTAATTCTCCCTTTATCATTTAATAAATCTGATGCTTTTTTCAATGCAGTTTTTAAAACATCTAGTTCGCTATTTACTTCTATTCGAATTGCTTGAAACGTTTTTTTTGCCGGATGCCCTTTAGAGTTCAACACCTTATTCGGCAAAGATTTTTTTATTTCTTCAACTAGTTCGAAAGTTGTATTAATTGGTCGATCATTAACTATATTTTTTGCTATCTGTCTAGAAAATTTTTCGTCACCGTATTGATAGATAATATTTGCTAATTCAGTTTCCGAATATTCATTAATAACTTCATAAGCACTTAATTTTTGATTTTGATCCATTCGCATGTCCAGTTTGGAATTTAAGCGATAAGAAAACCCTCGATCCGCATTATCAAATTGCGGTGATGACACTCCTAAATCAAAAACAATTCCGTCTATTTTGTAAATTCCTTGTTCTTCAAGTTTTTCTGTTAGATTAGCAAAATTTGAATGAATTAAAACTAATTTTTTATTCGCAATAGCATCAACAAATCTATTTGAATTAAATTCAATCGCGTTAATATCTTGATCAAAACTAAAAACTTTTCCCTTACCATTTAATATTTTTTTGACTAATAAATCGGTATGCCCACCTCCACCTAACGTAGCATCAACGTATATACCGTCGGGTTGAACTTTCAATTGATCAATAGCTTCTTTTAGCAAAACGGTTGTATGTCCATAATTTTCCATTAGAAGTCCACCAGCCCATCAGCGATATCATCAAAATCATCAGCTGCTGAATCAGCATAATTATTCCAAGTATCTTTATCCCAAATTTCAAATCCGTTGCCAGAACCAATTACAATCGCATCTTTTTTCAATCCTGCATACTCTTTTAAATTAGCCGGAATTATAATTCTTCCTTGTTTGTCAAATTGTGCTTCAGTAGCACCAGCCAATACAAAACGCTTAAACTTTCGAGCATCTCTGCCACCAAGGGGTAATTGAGACAATTTTTTTTCAAATTTGTCCCACTCTTCTAATGAAAAACCAAAAAGTGATTTTTCCATCCAACGTGTTAGGACAAATGAATCACCTAATTGATTTCGAAATTTAGAAGGAATAATAATACGTGATTTTTCATCAAGAGTGTGATTAAACTCGCCCATAAACATATTCAACATACAAAAATTCCTCCTTTCATTTCAGTAATTAAATTCTACCACTTCTCCCCACTTTCTTCCACTTTTCCACAGAGTTTTACACAATGTTAATAAAAATAAAAAAACACATCAATAATTAGATGTGTTTTTAAAAAAATTCAGTTATTATTAATTATTATGAGTGAAAAAAAAATAGATAATTCAAATGATTCTAGTGAAATAAAAATAAAAAAAACTACTAGTATCTCAAATAACGATATCGATTTAGAAATCGAAACCAGACTACAAAAACAAAGAAGAAAAATAAATCCACCAAAAGAAAAAAGCCAGGGCGATAAAATTCAGGTAATAGTTTCGTTATTCTTATTTGCATTAATCATTGGTTCATCATTAATGGTTGTATTAAGGGCATTAAAGATTTTGTAATTATTCTTGAACAAGTACTTCTCTAGGCCTTTGTCCGTCTTGTGGTCCAACAACTCCAGCAGCTTCTAATTCATCGATAATTCTCGCCGCTCTTCCATAACCGATTCTAAAATTACGTTGCAAAAGACTTGAAGAAGCCTTTTTTTGTTTAATAACAAATTCTCTAGCTTCAAAGAATAGAGCGTCTCTTTGATCGTTGGTATTTGTTCCGTTAGAGGCGTCATCAGTGCTTTCATTAATATCAGCATTCATAGCTTCATCATAATCTGCACCTGCTTGATTTTTAATGAAATTAGTTACATTTTCAACATCTTTTGTTGGGATAAAGGAACCTTGCACACGGATTGGTTCTTTTCCAATTGGAGCAAAAAGCATATCTCCTTTTCCTAATAGGTTTTCAGCCCCACCTTGGTCTAAAATAACTCGACTATCCATTTGAGAAGATACAGCAAAAGCAATTCGACTTGGAACATTGGCTTTAATTAAACCTGTAATTATATCTACAGAAGGTCTTTGTGTCGCTAGAATCAAATGGATTCCAGCAGCTCGTCCCATTTGAGCTATTCTAATAATCGCAGTTTCAACATCATTTTTAGCAGTCATCATTAAATCGGCTAATTCATCAACTATTACAACCATATATGGCATTTTCACCATTGCCTGACCCTTTTTTTGATTATATTCGCTAACTTTTTGATTCCACTCCTCAATATTTCGCACTCCATTCGATGCAAACATATCGTATCGATCTTCCATTTCTTTAACGGATTTTTGTAAAGCACGAGCTGCCTTTTTTGGTTCTGAAACAACAGGAGTAATTAGATGTGGGATATCATTATAAATTGATAATTCAACACGTTTAGGATCGACCATTAATAATTTCAATTCATCAGGCTTTAATCTCATTAATAAACCAGTAATAATACTATTAATCGCAACTGATTTTCCAGTTCCAGTCGACCCAGCAACCAATAAATGTGGCATTGCTGCTAAATCGGCAGAAACGATATTACCGCTAACGTCTCTACCTAGTGGAATGGAAAGCGGATGTTTTTTATCGGCTGTACTATTAGTAATTACGTTTTCAAAAGAAACAATTTGTTGAATTTTATTAGGTACTTCTATTCCAACAAATGGACGTCCGGGAATTGGGGCTTCGATTCTAATAGATTTTGCCGCCAAAGCTAAGGCCAAATCATCTGCTCTTCGGGTAATTGTTGCAACTTTCACTCCAGCGGATGGCTTTAATTCAAATTGAGTAACCGTTGGACCCAAATTAGCATTGCTTACTTCAGTATCAATTTTAAAAGTTTTTAAAGTTTCTTGAACTAATTTTGCTTTTTGACCTAATTGATTAAATTCTGAACTTTGATCAACTGGCGGAATTTTTTCTAATATAGTAACCGGAGGCAAAACATACGATTTATAATCATTTAATTTAGGAGTGGCTTTTGAATGATTTTTTTCTTCAAATTTAATTACTTCTGTTTTGTCTAAAGTATTTAAATCATTAGATAAAATTCGTGTATCTTCTCTTGCTCCAAAAGAAACTTCTGCATCTAGAGTTTTATTTTGATCCTCAAATACGCTTGTATCATTGTCGTTTATTTTTGAATCGATTTTATAATTATTATTTTTTATTTCATTGCCATTATTTAAAACATTATTATTATTATTCCCCGAGGATTGTTGCATGATAGGCACATTAACTGTATTGCTTTTTTTTGGAAGCGCAACGATACTACTCTGCTTTCCTTTTGCATCGATATCAAACCAGTCTTCAAAACTAGAATGATTTGGTTCATTTTTTTTGAAAGCTGCTTGCGTTGAAAAAGCTTGTTCTTTTGTTTGCAAATTAGTGGTATTAAAATTATTATTTGTTTGAGTATTATTATTGTCATCATATCTATGGATCTGAAGAGATGAATTTTCTTGTTTAGATGGAGCTATAGCTATATTTTCTGATATTTGATATGACTTTCCGATATTATTTTTTTCATTATCTGATGTTTTAGCTGCAATTTTTTTACGGGCTTTTTCACTAGTTTTAATCAAATTATTAAACGCATTTTTTAAAAGTTCAAAAAAAGATTTTCCCATTAGTGTTGTAATTCCGAAAATAGCTAAAACGATTGAAAAAATAATTACTCCAACATTGGAAATTAATTTAGAAATAAAGACATATAGAATAACTCCAATAATTCCGCCACCAGCGTTTGTTGAAACTGCTCTTTTTGCAATATCAGAATTTATGTTTTTTCCTAAAGTTGAAATCAAATCAGAAGAATTAATTTCATTTTGCATCAACATGGAAAGAATTATTAAAAGGGCAACTACAATAGCAGATATACCAATTAAATATCTATTTTCAATTTTAGGTAATGTTTTTTTATAAAGCAGATAAAAAATAAATGCAATTATTCCAGATGCAAAAATATAATAAAAATTTCCAAAAATATATTTCAATAAACTAGCAATTATTTTTCCTAAAAAACCTAATTGAAAAATTCCTAAAAATAATACCAAAACAAATGAAATTGTTGATATCAGCACATAATCTATACTTGTATTCTGTTTCTTTTTTGCCATTACTATCTATTCTATACAAAAAAATCCTTAATTAATAAGGCTTTATAAACTATTTAAGTTTATCCAATGGATATGTTTTTACAATATCTTGTCCATCAAAGGATTGCTGACGCATTACCTCATAAATAACAATTGCAACGGCATTACTAACATTCAATGATTGCACTTTGTTGTCGTTTTGAGGAATTCGAATTGTTTGACTTTGAAATTTTCTCAAAAAATTTTCCGGTAAACCAGTTGATTCCTTGCCGAAAATGAAATATTGATCGTTTTCAGTACTTGAATAATCATTTTTATCGTATCTAACTTCAGAGAATTTTGAAACTAGATAGATTTTTTCTGTATTTATTTTAGACAAAAATTCAGGTAGATTTTGATGAATTTCAATTTCAACTTTGTCAAGATAATTAGCAGAA
>JAITDY010000039.1 GCA_031282325.1 Lactobacillaceae bacterium
AGAAAAAAGAGAAGCACAAACAAAATTAGCTGAAGAAGTAACACTGTTTTTGCATGGAGAGGATGGTTTGAAATCAGCTAAAAATATAACTCAAAGTTTTTTCAATGGGGATGTCTCTAATTTAACAGTAGATGATTTAAAGCAATATGAAAATTCTACTAATACTTTTATAATTGAAGATAAACCTATAAATATTGTTGATTTATTAGTAGAACAAGAATTTGTTGAAAAATCTAAGCGGCAGGCTCGTGAGGATATTTTAAATGGTGCTATTTCTATCAACGGAGAAAAAATAACTGATGTAGATTTTATAATTAATCCATTAAATAAATATGACGGTAAATATATACTGATTAAAAAAGGAAAGAAAAATAATTTCTTAGGTAAAATAAATGATTAAAAAAATTAAAATTACAGACTTAGTAGTATTGATATTAGGGATATTCACATTAATGAGTGCCTTATTTGTTTCTATTGAAAAATTAGCTGGTAATAATTCATCCCTATTTTCAAATGATAAAGTTAAAGTTTATCAAAATAAAAGTACAGGAATCACTTCAACTATGACCTTTTATTATGATAAAAAAAGTGATGATATTGTAAAAGTTATTACGGAAAACCGAATAAATTATAAGGATTCTGGTTATGATAAAAAAACACTAAAAAAACAAATTGCTGCTCTTGAAACTCAATATCAAAATAAAAAAGGTATTAAGCACACCTCTAATTTCAAAAATAATGAATTAATTGAAAAAACCGAAAGCAATTTAAATGATGTAAGCAAAAGTAATAAAATATGGTTGTTTAGTGAAAATATGGTTAACAAAGATGGGAAAATAAAATTTTCCCAATATTCCAAAATAGTTGAAAGTTCAGGATACCAAGAATTAAAAACAAAATAAAAAATCCATTATTTAATTAATGGATTTTTTATTATTGTACTATTCTTAGTAGAAATTATTTTTTTGTTTAATGCACTGTACATATTGTTACTAATTACTAATTTAATGTTTTGCTTAAAAAAATCATTTGATTCCTCAATAAAGTTTAAATAGTTATCAATTCTCTGGTTTGTTTGATAAAAAAGGTCATTTATTTTTTTGTTTTTCATATTACTATACTTGTTCTATTTCCAAGATTGGAAGTAGTATCCTATCTGATTTATTGGCCAACGCAAAGTGCTGTTTATCACCGATAACTTTCTCTGGAATGTATATTTCATTTTTAGTTAAATTTCTAAATATTTTGATACCAGTATCAAATGAATGATTAAAATATCGAGCCTCACTGAATATCAAAACTGAGTTATTAGTTAATAATGATTGAAACAATTTAGAATCACTTTCTTGGATAAATGATTCTAAGTTAAAAATTGTAACAACAGAATCTTCAGGAATATCATTTAAATTAGTTTGATAGTTTTTAAAAGCATCTTTAAATTGCCAATTGTGTCCATCAACATCTATAAAATAAGATTCAGGAAAAATATTTTCAAGGGTTTTAATAATCGAGTAAGTATCCCGAGGATTATCATAAGTAAATGTATTTAAAATACCTTTGTTAATTTTAATATTGAAATTTTTATTATCTATATAGTTTAATCCAATGGGCAGTTGATTATTACTTGTGGAACTAATATCATCAACATTTATAGAATTAGGAATAATATTAAGTAGATTGCTGTCTATAAAAATAGAACGATCAGTGTTTTTTAGTGAAAATTGAAGAATTTCATTTTTATAAAGTGCCCTTCCTGGGATTGTTTCCACTAAATAATTAGTTTTTTGATCGGAAATTGTAGTTCCAAGATAAAATGAATCTGAAACCCTATTAATAATTTTAGAAGATATGTTTACATTTGATGAAGTAAATATAAAATTATTTTTTTGTAATAAGTTAATTATTTCATCGGAATATTTTTCTGACAAAAATAAATCTAAGTCATCTATAATTAAAGACCCGCAATTGTTATTAGATAAATAAAAATCTATTTTGTCTATTATTTCTGGAGTAAGATCCTTATTTCTAAAAATAATATTATCGTTGAATATGGTATCGGCATCTTTTTTGAATAAATGTATAAATTTTTTATTTTTAGAATGTTGAGATATAACATTTAATGCGTTACTTTTTCCGCTTTTAGGTGATCCAAAAATTCCTATATTATTCTCTTCAAAGGAAAAATTAATTGACGGATGATTTATTTTATCTAAAACACCAATATCGTTGTTTGACAATGTCTCAGGTAGATTTTCTGGAACAAAATTAGGAACATTTGATGTTATACCCTTTAAGTTTTGTTCAATTTTTTCAAGTATTGTTTCGTTGGTTTCTGGGAGGGAACTAGTGTCTAAAAAAATATTATTAATGTTGTATGAAAAGACTTTTGTGACGTTTGAATTTTTAATATAAAATTCACCGGGATTAGTTAAATGTGAAGCAAGATCGTTTCCTAAAATAAGATTACTTTCTTCCGGTCCGCTTACTTTAAAAGATATTCGAGTGCTAATATTGGCAAGAATTTCATCTCCAACATTACCAATTATTTTTTGAGATGACAATATTAAGTGAAGTCCTAGAGATCTTCCTAATCTAGAAATACTTGAGAGTGAATTCATATATTCTGGTCCAAATTCTTTTAATTCAGTAAATTCATCAATTACAATAAATAAATGTGGAATAAAAATATCTACATTATTTAATTTATGGAATTCGTCAATGTCATTTATATTAAGATTATTAAAAATAGTTTGCCTTTTTGAAAGTTCTTCTTTTAAAAAATAAAAAAATCGATCAATCGAGGAGGTATCTAAATTAGTACGAGAATCAATGACATGAGGTAATTTTTCAACTCTCTTAGATAAATTACCACCTTTAAAATCCAGTAGAGAAAAACTCACTTTCTCGGGAGGAAAATTAATTGCTAAAGAATAAATTAAAGTAGTTAGAAATTCACTTTTCCCGCTACCTGTGATGCCATTTATTAAAAGATGGACACCAGAACCATTATTCAAAAAATCTACAAAAAACTTATTTCCTAGTGCATCATGTCCAATTGGAATTTTAATTGGTTTATTCATATTTTGATTCCAATTATGCTTGATATTGTCTTGAGAAAATTCAAATCCAAAAAAATTACCAAAATTAGAGAAGATCTTATTATTTCTAGTTTTTTCAGAAAAATTGATTTTGTTTAGTATCCCTTCTTTAATTGGGTTTTCTGAACTTATTTTTGTTTCAGAATAATCCAAAATATTTTGATATTGAAAATTCGAGTTCATATTTTCGTTTAAAACGGTAATATGCAAAGAATTAAATAATAGATCAATTTCAAAATCAGTAATTAATAAATCAAAACTATCTAGGTTGCTAGAAATATCATCCGTAACAAAAATAAAATCATTTTCTAACGATAACTCTGACCAGCTATCTAAATTTTTAGTAATCACAATTGTCTTAAAAAGTGGATTTTTAATTACATTATCAAAAATTATTTTTTTAATAAATTTTAAATTCGGATCTATTAGCTTAATTTTCTTCTTTTCTACCATTAAATGATTATTATTTTCTAGCATGATTACTTTGTTCCTATCGATATTTTTTGTTTCTTTTAAAAAAAAGTTATTAATAAAATTTTGATTCTCTACAATTTTTCTTTTTTCTAAATGTGTATTATTTAAAATTTGGACCAAGAAAGAAATTAAACCAGAAAATAGAGCAACTCCAGAAGTTACTACAGACATTAAAAAATAATTTCCACCAAAATTTAGCAGATTCATAATTATCAATGTTGGGATAATGCTTGTAATTGGAGGAATTATATAACTCCAAAATGAAATTTTCTCCCTTTGAAATTTTGGGATATCTGGAGGAACAATAAATTTGTTAACCTTGGAAACAAGAATATTTTTAGTAGAAGTACTTAAATATTGTTCGATATTATCTGGCAACATTTCCACATATTTTACTGAAAAATAATTCACTCCTAACGTAATCAAAATCCCATGTATATTTATATTGCTGTTCATTTTTAAAATATGAATATGTTTATTGATTGAAAAACTATTTATTTTAATTCCAGAATCTATCCTATCAATGTAAATTTCAAATTTATTATTATTTATTTTTTTAATTACAACAATATCTGAAGTAAAAATAGGAATATCGGCATTTATGTTGTCGCTTATAATTATTTTTTGTTGATTTTGTACATTGTTTAAGAAATATGTTTTAGAAAAATTGCTCATACTTTTTAATACGTTTAAATATAGCGTTTTGCTTATAAGAAAATAATATTTCTTTTAATTGATGAAGATCTTTAGCCGTTAATAGTTCATTTTCAAATTTTGATAATTTTAATAAAGGAGAGCCAACTAAATGAGCTTCCAGATTAATAGATGGATGAATAATATATATACAAAAAATTTTTATTTGTTTAAATTCAGGTCGTACTAATGGAATAATAATATCTTTAATTCCCAAATGAACGCTTTTAATCGATAAGCTTCTATCGATTAAATAATTATTTGGGTCTAATTCAAAAGTAAAACGATTATCTAAGCATAAAATAAAATCAATAAATTTCATAGCAATAATAATTCTTTTCTTGCGTGACGCATCCAATAAAAATTGCTTTAATAAAATCCCATTAGAAACATATTGAATTAATAATTCACCGTCGTTTAAAATAAATTTTCCATCAGATCTCAGGCCGATTGGAATATCTTTTAATATTGGAATTGATGTAATTAAAAATTGATTATTTTTAAATAGTCGATTAATTATCAATTTCAAAAATCTCCAAAAAACTATTATTAAAAATTTTTTGATCTGATAAATTACTGCTCATATTTAAGAAGGAAAACCAATTGTGATTATAAATTCCAATGTTACTATTAGCTGAATTAATATTAAATTGATCCACAATCCATGGAAGTAATTTATTAATATTTGTATATATTGGTAGATTAAAATCTAATACGATTTCGTTATATTTTATTTTAGTTTTTATAAAATCTTTTAATTCCATATGTAATCCGCCAGAGCGGATATGACTAAAGTCCAAAACGTCGTGAATCTTCTAAATCTTTTTGTTGCATTGAATTTGCATAAATATTTATTTGCGAATTTATTTGTTCTAATAAGTTTTCAAATTTTTGAACTTGAATTTTAAGCTGATCGTATTGCGATAAATATGCATTAAATGCTTTTCCTTGCCAAACAGAAGTAAGCGTTTGGTTCATTGAATTAACTTTCTGAATTTCGGATTCAATACCTTGTTTAGCTTGTAAATAAATTCTAGATTTAGAAATTAATTCTTCTGGTGAAACTGTAATTAAACTCATTTATACCACCTCCAAAACATAATTAGTTGGGTACCAATCCCACATGGCAATTTGCTCTTGAATTCTTTTTTCATTTAAATACATAGAAACATCATGAGTAATATTAATACGAACAGGTTGTCCTTCTAGTTCTTTTTTAAAGTCTTCAAAGGTATTAAATATTTTATTATCAGAAACGCCAGCAGAAATAGCGATAATGTTTAACATCTTATATTTATAATCCGGATTCTTTTCAGAATCCCAAATATTAGAGAAAAATACTCTACCGCCAAATTTACCATTAGTTTGTGCTAGAGATTCTTCGTTTGCTAAATCTTTTCTGACCTGTAGTCGAAATGAAATTCCTTTATTGCCAGCAATTGAGATTCTTTCTTCAACTTTTTTAATTATGACTTCATATTTTCCTGTATCTAATGCATCGTACCCTTCATTTAATGAAACTTGATCAAAATCTGTTTTTAAAAACGCTGTCATTTTTTCCTCCATACTTTTTAATACGATTTTTTGGAAATAAACGAAATAAAAAAATCTTGCGTTTATAAAGCACAAGATTTTTAATCTAAAATAAGAAAATTAAATGTTTCCTTCAGCAATATCGGATAATGTTTTTAATGACGGTATAAAAAATAATTGACCACTTATAACCGTGCTAAAGCTTAGCAACTTATCATCTAATTCAATCATTTGTTCTAACATCATTTTAGTCACTGACCATTTTTTGGAATAACCAATAAAATATGTTCCAGTTTCTTGTAAAGATGGATTGCTAAAGGGAACGTTCATTCGAACAATTTTTTGTTCCACACCGTTGATTTCAATTTTAGAAGCAACATTATGTGCATTGCTATATTTTTCATCTTCCTCTAATTCTATATCACTAAATTTATGTCTACCAATGGATTTTTCTTGATCTTCAGCAGTTTTGTTTTCCCAGTTTTTCATATTATGAATCCATTTTTGGCCAAAAGCATATGAACCATCTATGAAATCTACATCTTCATCGCCAATTAATGCATAATCGACAGCATCGTTTTTATTTGGGGCTTCTGTACCATCGATAAAACCAATGATGGCCCGACCTTCGAAATACCTAAATCCATGCGTTTCGTCGGAAACACTGACAAATGGAGATAGTATCGTCATAATATCGTTCATTAATTCAAAAACTGGAGCTTGTGAGTTGGCTCTTATATGAAAAAATAAATCATCATCTGTACCCGGCATCTCATGTTTATTTTTTAATCCAGTAAAAGTTTCTAGTTCCTTAGGCTTTTTAGCTTCTTTTCCAAATAAATAAATCCATGCGTTATTGCTGAAACCAAAACTGACATTTAAATTATCCTCTGGAACCCTTATTCTTAAAGAATTGATAAAAGATGGTAGTCTATCTGCTAGTTTTGAAATCGCATTTAGCTCGTCCTCATGCGATTTTCTATTTAATTTAAGGGTGGAAAAAATAACCGATTCGCCTAAATCTTTATATACATCTTGAGAGTTTTTTATATTATTCATACTATCGTTATAAAACAAAAAATAACAAATGTAAATAATTTTTTAATTTATAAAACTATTTAGTTACTTGCAACTCCGCAAAAAAATCTTTCGCATCAACAATTATTTGTTGAACATGAAAACTAGTAAGTATTTTTTCTAAATTAATTGATATTACTTTAGCATTTGAAGATGCATATGAAAGCAACCCAGCGAATGGATAAACTTGGAAACTAGTACCAACTATTACAATGAGATCTGCCTGAGTAACTGCTGATTGTGCATCGTTAATATGTTGAGGAATCTCTTCATATAGTGTTATATCTGGTCTTAATAATTTCCCATTTTTATATTGAGAAATTAAATATTCTTGCCATGATGCTGGCTTGCGTGACTCTGCCTCATAGATTCGGTATAAGTTACCATGAAATTCTATAACCGTTGGATCCAGCATTAGATGTAAATTATCTACGTTTTGTGTGATGGTAATTGCTTTTCCAATATTAGAAAATTCCGCCATTTTTTGGTGAATAATATTAGGCTTGGCATTTGGAAAATACATATTATCTTTCATAAACTTGTATTGAAATTCTGGTATATTCTTTAAGGCAGTTGCACTTAATAAAAATTCAGGCTTGAGTTGTTGATTATTTGTATATAACCCGTTTTTCGAACGATAATCTGGAATCCCGCTGGCAGTGGAAACTCCAGCGCCCGTCATAAAGACAATTCTATTTGCCTTATCAAAATAGTTTTGAATCTCATTAGTTACAAACATAATAACTTTATTATAATTATTTAAAAAATATTGAATCATAATTTAAATAAAAAACTCGTCAATAAAATTAATTTAGACGAGTTTTAAAAAATCTTGATGGAACTAAAAATTTAAAATATATTTACCGCGCATTGATTGTTCTGTTACTATTTTTTGTCCTTCTATTAAATTTTCTAAATTGAAAGTAGCCTCCTTACCAATTTCGATTTTTAATTTGTTGTTAGATATTAATTTCATTAGTTCAGATAAAGTTTCTCCGCTTGAATTCATAAAGAAACGAGTAGCTTTAACTCCCAGTTTATCTGCTTGCTCAAGAGCACCACCCGGTAAAGGAACAGTTGAATAAATACGTCCCCCTTTTTTCAAAACAGTTAGAGATTTCATTAAATTGTCACCACCAATGACGTCTAAAACGGCGTCTACCTGCTTTGCTACTTGAGTGAAGTCTGTACTTGTAAAATCAATAGTTTGAATATTTTCGCCAAACGACTCAACAAATTTTAAATCATTTGGCAAGGAAGTGGCATATATTTTGTTGGCTTCGATGGCAATAGCAGTCTGTAAAGCTACGTTTCCAACAGAACCAGCAGCACCATGAATTAAAATATTTTCACCAGCTTGTAGCTTAATTCCATCAACGATGGATGAATAACCTGTTTGTCCGCCCAAAGCAACAGCTGCAGCTTGCTGGAAGGAAACATTTTCTGGAATTACCCCAGTTTCATTAGCTTTAGAAACGACAAATTCTGCATATGCCCCCATACGCGGTACAGCTATTACTCGGTCACCGATTTTAAAATTTGTTACATTTGAACCAATTTCAGCTACAATTCCAGCAGATGTTGACCCCCCAATGAAAGGTAATATAACGTCTGTTCCAAATGCCCCGCTTCGATATTTAATATCATATGGATCGATTGCAACAGCCTTTTGTTCAATTAAAATTTCATCCTCATTAATAGAAGGCTTATTTGTTGATACTTCTTTTAGAACATCATACGAATTGCTAAATTCATTAAAAATAATTGCTTTCATAAATAATCTCCTTTTGCTAACAAAAAGTAAGTATACTCTTATTTTAATAAAATCAATAGTAGCTAAAGTAGATTTTATTTATTTTTAGTTATTCACTAGGAGTACTTGTAATCAACATTAAGTTTCCATCTAGAGCCCATTCTTTAATGTCGCTAGTTAAAATATAATGATCACCTTTAGATAATTTGTAATTCGTATTATCAATACTTAATGCACCCTCACCGTCAATCACTGAACATAGAGAATAAGTATCTTGTTGTATCAATTTAACTGGTCCAGAAATAGATAATTTATCTACTGAAAAAACGTCATTTGATATAAAAGAGGTACGAATTAAATTATTTGTTTTTGTGATTTTAGGTAATTGTTTTTTAGGAATGCCAAAAGTTAAAACATCAATTGCTTTTTCAATATCTAATTTTCGTAAGTTCCCATTTTGATCCTTACGATTGAAATCATAAATACGATAAGTGGAATCTGATGATTGCTGAGTTTCTAAAATCATAATTCCCTTTCCGATAACATGCATAGTTCCGCTTGGTACATAATAGAAATCACCAGCTTTTACCTTGATTTTTCTAAGTAGCTTATCCCATTCGTTGTCATTAATCATCTTAATCAGTTCTTTTTTATTTCTAGCATTATGTCCATATATTATTTCTGAGTTCTCATCAGCGCTAATAATATACCAACATTCTGTTTTCCCCAGTTCGCCTTCTTGTTTTAAAGCATAAGCATCATTCGGGTGCACTTGAACAGAAAGCCATTGGTTTGCATCTAAAATTTTAGTAAGTAGTGGAAATTTTTTTGCTTGAGAATTATTAAAAAGTTCTCTATGATTTTTATAAACATTATCAAGTGTTTGGCCTTTAAAAGCACCATTTTTAATAACAGAAAGACCATTTGGATGGGCAGAAATAGCCCAGTATTCACCCACATTATTTGAAGGCAAGCTGTAGCCAAATTTTTTTAAATGGTTTCCGCCCCAAATTTTTTCTTTAAAAACTGAATTTAAAAATAATGGTTGTGCCAAAATGATAATCTCCTTTACGTTGCTCTATTTGCTTTATGAAAACGCTTACATATTTGATTATAGCTATTATTAATTATTAAAAACACTAAAAAACCAAATTCAATAATAAAATTGTAAGCGCTTCCAGAAAAAAGCGATATAATAAAAATATAGTTACTTATAGTGACGTTTTTTGGGAGTTGTTAAAAAATGGAAAGAAAAAAATTTCAACAAGTTTTATATATTTTTTTGGAGCCCTAGGTGGACTGCTTTTTGGTTATGATACTGGTGTTATTTCAGGCGCAATTTTATTTATTGAAAAACAATTGCATTTAACATCTTGGTCTTCAGCGTGGGTTGTTGCAGCTGTTTTATTAGGGGCCGTATTGGGGGCGGCAATTATTGGTCCAATGTCTGATACTTTTGGGCGCCGAAAATTATTGTTACTTTCTTCAATAATTTTCTTTATTGGTGCTATCGGATCGGCTGTAGCTAGTAACTTTTTAATTTTAGTTGGTTCAAGAATTGTTTTGGGGATTGCAGTGGGAGCTGCTTCTTCGCTTGTTCCTACTTACTTAGCAGAATTAGCACCTGCTGATAAACGTGGTGGCGTGTCTACGATGTTTCAGCTTATGATAATGACTGGAATTTTATTAGCATATATTTCTAACTGGGTATTATCTATATCTGATATTAATCTTGGCTTTTTGGCTATAAACAAATATGATGGATGGCGTTGGATGCTAGGATTAGCAGCAATTCCAGCAGCGCTTTTATTTTTAGGAGTTTTAAGATTACCTGAGTCCCCTCGTTTCTTAGTGAGAAAGGGTAACAGCCAAGAAGCTAAAGAAGTTTTGGGGTATTTTTCTGATAATGAAAAAGAAATCAATTTAGAATTATCAGATATTGAATTACAGGCTAGTGCTGAAAAAGCGGGCGGATTTAAAGAATTATTTAGTCCAGTGGCTCGTCCAGTTTTGATTATGGCAATTGGCCTAGCGATTTTCCAACAAATCATTGGGTGTAACACAGTTCTATATTACGCGCCATCAATTTTTACAGATCTAGGTTTTGGTGTCAATGCAGCTTTAATAGCTCATATCGGGATTGGAATTTTCAATGTCATAGTTACTTATATCGCAATGAAAATAATGGATAAAGTTAACAGAAAAACTATGCTCACTTTAGGATCGTTAGGCATGGGTATTTCATTAGTTTTAATGAGCATCGGAATGCATTTATCTTCCGGAACCGGTGGTAAAGCTGGTGGTTATATTGCTGCTGTTGCCCTAACGGTGTATATTGCATTTTTCTCAGCTACTTGGGGACCGGTAATGTGGGTTATGATTGGCGAAAGCTTCCCATTAAACATTCGTGGATTAGGAAATTCATTTGGTGCTGTTATTAATTGGTCGGCTAACTACTTGGTCTCGTTAACATTCCTACCACTTCTTAAAGCATTTGGAACTGGTAATTTATTCTTAGTTTATGCATTAGCAAGTTTTGTTGGCATAATATTTATTAAATACGGAACAATTGAAACTAGAGGATTAACACTTGAACAATTAGAGGCTTCATTGCGTCACCGCGCTAACCACTTAACTGAAGTTAAATAAAAGAATTTAAAAAAAAGTCAAGTTTAATGCTTGGCTTTTTATTTGTTACTAGAATAATTTACAATTATTAATGATGATTAAATTAATAGCAATTGATATAGACGGAACACTTGTAAACTCCAAACAGCAAATAACCCAAGAAGTAAAAGAATCAATACAAGAAGTTCTTCAAAAAGAAATAAAGGTTGTTATTGCTACCGGGCGACCATTACCGGGAGTTAGGCATATTATTGATGAACTTGGGATAAAAGGCAATGAACAATATGTAATTACTTATAATGGTGGGTTAATTTTATCTGCTTCGGGTAATGAAATTCTTAAATTTCCAATTCCCCAAAAAGAAATCGACAAGTTAAATAATTTTTCTTTAGAAAATAATGTTTATATGCAAGCAGAAACAATTAATTCGGCTGTGACCACACATAAAATCATCCCATATTGGGGGAATTTTGAAAATGCTTTAGTTAAATTACCTTTACATGTTGACCTAAATAGTATTCCTTTAAACGATTATTTTAAAGTAATGTTTATTGATGAAGAAGCAAAATTAAATTTAATTCAAAATAAGGTTCCTAAAAATGTTACTGACACCGTTAACATGATTCGTTCTACTGCTCAAAATTTAGAATTTGTTTCCCCAAAAACTTCTAAGGGAGATGCACTTTTAGCCCTAACTAAGTTTTTAAATATCGATATAAAAGATACACTAGCAATTGGTGATCAAGAAAATGATTATTCAATGATTGAAAATGCTGGAATTGGAATCGCGATGGGCAATGCCATACAAAGAATTAAAAATATTGCCGATTTTGTTACTACTAGTAATGATGAAAACGGAGTAGCCAATGCCATTACACGGTATATATTAAATAATTAAAATAAAAATAAGATATTATTTAATTAATGTTTAATCTAACAATTGCATCGTTAATAATAATTTTGCCGCTAATCACACTAACTATTTTAAACATGCCTGCTATCAAAGGAATGAGTATTTCATCACTTATTGTTTTGTTAACAGGCATTTTTATTTGGAAAATTGCCCCAATAGTTATAGTAGCTAGTGTTATTCAAGCTTTTCATAAAACCCTAACAGTACTTTGGATTTTATTTGGTGCTTTATTTTTAATGAATTTCATGAATAAAACCGGATCGATTAATAAAATTACCCAATCTTTTTCATTTCTAACATCTGACATGCGTTTGCAAGCTGTGATAATTGCTTGGCTTTTTGGCGGATTGATTGAAGGAGTTGCTGGTTTTGGTACGCCAGCTATTGTAACAGCGCCCCTATTGATTGCGTTGGGATTTTCTTCAATTGCAGGAGTAACGTTAGCTTTAATTGGTGACAGCACAGCTGTTATTTTCGGAGCTGTAAATACACCAATGAATGTTGGTCTTTCTAATTTAGGATTAAGCGCCAATTTAACACATGATATTGGTATTAAAGCAGCGATGGTAGATATTTTTGCCGGAACCTTTATTCCATTGGTGATAATTACAATTACAATTTTTGTTTTTAGTTCGCATAAATCTATAAAAAGATTTTTAGAAATTATTCCGTGGGCTTTGTTAATTGGTTTAATATATACACTTAGCGAGTTATTAATTGCTAGTGTATTGGGTGGCGATTTTGTATCAATAATATCGCCAATTATTACGATCTTAGTAGCAGTTATAACGATTAAATTTAAAATCTTCATTCCAAAAAAAGCTTGGAGAGGTGCTGCTAGAGAAGAATTTGGTGAAGATAGAGACTTAACTCAAGATAATGGAATATCATTTTTTCAAGCAGTAATTCCTTATATATTAGTAATCGGAATTTTATTTGTAACTCGTATTGTACCGATTGTAAAAAAAGCGGTTCAGTCGGTAAATCCCGGACTTAAAAATATTCTTGGGGTTAATGGAATTGATTCAAGTTGGGAAATACTATATTCCCCGGGATTTATTCTTACATTTGCTACTATTATTGCTGTAATTATTCAAAAACAAAAAAAAGAAATTGTTTTAGATTCAGCAAAATATGCCATTTCTCAAATTATGTCTTCTACAGGAATAACATTATTGGTTACTTTGATTATGGTTCAAATTTTTTCTAATTCTCAATTAAATTCATCTAATTTAGTGGGAATGCCAAAATATATTGCTAATAGTATGGTTAATGTTTTTGGAAATATTTGGCAGTTGTTTGCCCCACTATTAGGCGGAATAGGCTCTTTGGTAACTGGATCGGGAACGGTTTCTGTTCTTACATTCGCCCCTGTTCAATACAATGTTGCTCAAACTAGTGGTAGTGATCCATCGCTAATATTAGCTTTGCAATTAATTGGAGCAGCTGCAGGAAATATGGTAGCTATTCATAATATAGTAGCAGTAAGTTCAGTTATTGGATTAAAAGGAAAAGAGGGAAAAATATTAAAAAATACCCTACTTTCATTTTTGGTTTATATAAGTTTAGCTGGAATCACAGGAATTATATTTTCTAAACTTTAATTATTTTAAATTGTCCGGGTTTTAGTGTCCCTAAAGTAAAATTTGAAATTTGTGTTCGAATTAAGCGCAAAGTGGGCAATCCGACAGCGGCTGTCATCCGTCTTACTTGTCTATTTTTACCTTCTTTAATTGAAATCTCCAACCAAGAAGTAGGAATATTTTGGCGTTTTCTTATTGGTGGATTTCTTTCCCAAAGCCAATCAGGTTCTAAAACACTTTTAACAAGAGCGGGTTTTGTTTTCCCATCTTTTAAATAAACACCATTTTCTAAATCATCAATTGCTTCTTTTGTGATTTCACCTTCGACTTGCACTAAGTAGGTCTTATATTCTTTATGCATGGGATCGGTAATTTCGTGTTGAAATTTCCCATCGTCAGTTAGCAATATTAGGCCCTCACTATCCATATCTAATCTGCCAGCTGCGTATATATTTGGAATATCTATGTATTTTTTTAAGGTTTCTCGTCCACTATCGTCAGTAAATTTGGAGAGAACATTGTACGGTTTATTAAAAAGAACAAGCATACTTTCATTTTACAAAATTATTTTTTATTCCAAAATAAATTAAAAAATTTGTTTGAAAAATAGTTAACTTTGTGCAAATTATATCTAAATTAGAGTTATAATAAAATTGTAAGTAAATTCACAAAAGAGAGGGTTAAAAATGAAAGCTGCGGTTGTTCGCGAAAAAAATGATGGATATGTTGATTTAATTGATGATTGGACTCCTAGGGCATTAGGATTTGGGGATGCTTTAGTAGACGTTGAATATGTGGGGCTTTGTCATACTGATTTGCATGTAGCCAACGGAGATTTTGGAGATCCAAATACAATTGGATTACGAAATGGTTCATTCCGCCGTGTAATTGGACATGAAGGAGTGGGGATTGTTTCTAAATTAGGTGAAGGAGCTAGCGATTATTTAAAAGTTGGGGATCGCGTTTCGATCGCTTGGTTCTATGATGCTTGTGGTGTTTGTGATTACTGTGTTTCTGGTAATGAAACATTTTGTCGTAATGTACGTAATTCTGGCTATACTGTGGATGGTGCGATGTCTCAACAAGTTGTTGTTAATGCTAAATATGCAGTTAAAGTGCCAGACGGACTCGATCCAGTTGAAGCTACATCAATTACTTGTGCTGGAGTTACCATGTATAAAGCTCTTAAAGTAGGAGAAACGAAGCCGGGGCAGTGGGTTTCGGTTCATGGAGCAGGCGGACTAGGAAACTTAGCTGTTCAATATGCTCATAATGTTTTTGGAGCCCATGTTGCTGTTATTGATGGAAATGACGACAAATTAGCGGCTGCAAAAGCCAATGGTGCTGAAGTATTAGTTAATCGTAAAACCGAAGATGTTGTAGCAAAGGTTAATGAATTAACGGGCGGCGTTCATAATGCACAAGTAACAGCTGTAAATGATGCAGCATTTTCTCAAGCAGTTAATGTATTGCGTCCAATGGGGAAATTAGTAGCTGTTGCTTTGCCACAAGGAGACATGGCTTTAAATATTGCTAAAACTGTTCTTGATGGGATAGAAGTCCGTGGTTCTCTAGTTGGAACTCGTGGTGATTTGAAAGAAGCTTTCCAATTTGGAGCTGAAGGAAAAGTTAAACCAATTGTTGAAAAAGTTCCATTTTCAGATATGAATGAAGTTATCGACGAAATGAAGGCTGGTACAATTACTGGACGTAAAGTTTTCGATTTTACAACATTATAAAATTTATTTTCAATAAAAATTAAACCTCAAAAATAAAAAATTTTTGAGGTTTTTTATAAAAAAATAAATGTTACAATATTTACAACATATTAATTAACGCATTAAATTAATCGGTTTATATGTTATTACTAATATTTTTATTAAATAATTTTTTATCTTATTTAAAATAAAAAATTATCTGGAGGTGATATTATGAATGACACTACTTTAAATAAAACATTATTAACTTTAGATATTAATCCAGCACAATTAGATGATAATGATATTAATATCATTATCAAAAGTGTTGTTTTAGATTTATCAAATACCGCACAAACATATACTAAATTACTTGCAAGTTGGAACCATGGTAGCGGTACTCGAATTGGTAATTAGATATGTTTCAAAATAGAAAACTTTGGTAGTTTTTTTGACCAAGGTTTTTTACTATGAAATTGGAGAAAAAATGAATAAAATAGAGTCTTTTTTAAATGCGTTAAAAAGGATTGATATTTCAAAATTAGGACCAGCTAAAGCAGTTTTAGAAGAAAGAATTAATGTAGCTAATAAACTCTTAAATAATGAAGTAATAACTAAACGCACAACCAAAGCACCATATTATTTAAATGATTTAGGCGTTCGGTATTCATCATCGCCCAAACAATTTATCTTGTCTATTCTTAAAAACGAATCAATAATAATTCCCACAGCTGATGAGCTGATTTCTGATTTAGATGAATATAATGTAAACATTTTGGCGGATGCAATTGATGCTGTAGTTCTATTGACTGGAAATTTTGAAGCAGTTAGAAATATTGTAGTAAAACGTCAAGAGGAAATAATAGAACACGGATCATATGTTTTAAATATTTATGCTGGTACTGCTTGTGCAGCATTAAATGACGGCGACAATGGAATTATTTTTTTTAAGAATGCAATTAAAAAATCTAAAAATATTTTAGATAGTTTGATTGCCAAGCACCGCCTACTTGCAACTATCCTTAAAAGGAAACGTAATTTTCAATTATTTGACGAAATAATTTTGGATATATTTTTAAACGATCTTCATAAAATTTCTGAATATGATAAATTGCAAATTACTGCTCTTTTAAATAATTTATTAGCATTACGCCATGTAATGGACAAGGACTATGCCAATGCAATAATGTCGGACTTAATTCTTTTGTTCAATTCACAACAATTGTTAAGAGAATCTATTCAACAGGGGAAAGAATTAAAATTAGATGTTTCTGAAAGTATTCGATATACTAGCCAAATTGCAGTGAACCAAGCACAGCTATTGCATAAACTTGAAAAACATGATGATGCTACTAATATTTTGAAACATAATTTAGAAATTGTTTCTCAAAATGCTCCTGAATATTTATCTGAATCGTTAGGCGCTTATAGCTATTCATTATATTTGTCTGATCATTTTAAAGAAGCAATTGAATATTCTACAAAAGGGCTCATTGAGTATTGTTCCGTTGGAAATACTAGAGGCATTGATACAATTAGACAAATTAGAATTGGTTCTTTTAGTAAGCTAGGCGATAATGATAATGTGAAACGAGAAATCATGTTTGCAGCAACCGATAAATTAGGAATCAAGGAGGTATTAAATGACAACAATTGAAGTTAAAAATTTAAGAAGAACATTTAATAAAAAATCAGAATTTGTGGCAGTTGACGATGTATCTTTTAAAATAAATCCGGGCCAAATTGTTGCACTATTAGGGCCAAACGGTGCAGGTAAAACGACAACCGTAAAAATGGTTGCCGGATACTTAACCCCAACTAGTGGGAGTGTTTTAATTGATGGCACCAATATTTTAGATAGTCCAAAATTATTGCGTCAAAATATTTCGACAGTTTTTGGGGGAGAGCTTGGTTTCTATGCTAGAGCCACTGCTTATGATAATCTTAATTTTTTTGCTACACTTTTCAACATTCCACGTTCACAACGTAAACAAAGAATAGAAAAGGCTTTAAAAGATGTAGATTTAGCTGAAGTAACTCATAAAAAAATATCAGAATTTTCTCGTGGAATGCGTCAACGAATGCATATTGCACGGGCTTTATTAAAAGAAACTGATGTAATTTTATTAGACGAACCAACTAGTGGATTGGACGTTGAAATTGCTCATGAAATTCGTTCTTTGGTTAAACAATTAGCCAAACAAGGAAAAACAATACTACTTACTAGCCACACAATGACTGAGGTAGAAGACCTAGCCGATAGAGTTTTATTAATTGGAGCTGGGAAAATCATTCATGATGGTACCGTAAAAAGTGTTGTATCGTTATCCGGAGTAACTAAAGTTGATCGTCCTGCAACTTTAGAAGAATCTTATTTGGCATTAGCGCCAGAATTGAGGCGTTAAATGACTGATTTTATAACACTTTCTTGGTTCCATTTGAAAATTTTTGCAACAAATAGTTATTTTAGAACAATTGTTTTTGTTACAACTATTAGCTATGTATTAATTCAGTACGTTGCAGCATATTCAGTAAATGGATTAAATGATAAAAATATTTGGTTGAGAGCAGGAATCATTGGAATTTGGTCAGCAGGAACCTCAGCTGCAGGAGTAATTTCATATCAACGTTTTCAAGGGACCTTGGCTTATATTCTTGATTCTATTAAAACTGAATCTGTTAGTTTAGCAACATTAATTATGCCAGCAGCATCTTTTGGCTTATTAGCATTTCCAATTGCCTTTATCAGTAGTACAATTCTAGGAATTAATATATCTGGAATTAGTTGGTTATTGGTACTCGGCGTAATATTATTGTGGTTCAGTGTTATTTTATTGGACTTTGTTGTAGCGGGACTTTTCGTGCTGACGCCGAATGCTTTCCTATATGAAGGATTGTTACTTGTCCCTGTTCTGATTGGATCCGGTTTATATGATTTGCCTAATAAATACACTTATATTGTTGAAATACTTAGTTATTTTCTCCCAATGAACACACCAATTAAACTTATTTTGCATCCAGAACAAGTATCGATAATTAATTTTATACAAATGATATTTATCGCTATTGTTTGGTTAGTTTTGGCTCGTTTCTTACTTAAACTTTCTCTCAAAAGGCTAAGAGTTACTGGCGATATGGAGGTGATGTAATGTTAAAAATTTCGTTTTCAACGTTATCATATTTTCAAAATTGGCGGACTTTTGTTGTTAGTTTTTTATTAGAACCAATTTTTGGTATTTTAATGATTACACTTTTAAGTGCCCAATTCAGCTCAGCAAACGCCATTAAATCTGTTGTTGCAATGACGGCGATATCTGGAATTCAAATGTTACTGAATAGCTTATCAGCACTCTTTGTTGGAGATCAAATGAGGGGAATTGCTAGAGAGGTTGCTGTGGTTGCGCCGTATTCAATACGGTATTGGTTTAGCAAAATTATTGTGGCGATAATTGTTGCTTTAGGACAAACAATTGTTATCTTAACTTTAATAATAATTCTTACTCATGATATTTCATGGCTCACAAGAGCGGTTATTATATTATTGCCAATGATGATATCTGGAACGATTGTTTCTTTTGTTGCTGTGATTGCATCTTGGCAAAAAGAAGATCCCTACCTAGTACCGAATATTATTAATACTGTTATCGTATTGCTAAGTGGTGTTATTGTGCCGATATCACAATACCCAAATTGGTTAGCGTTTTTTGCTAATATATTACCTTTTTCTCATAGTATTGAATGGTTAACAACTGGAAACGGCCAAATTTATCCTGATTTTATTATAGCCGCTGTTTGGCTAACAGGAGCAATTATTTTATATCTTTGGAAATTAAATAAAATAAAACAAAAATTAGATGTATACTAAATTAAATTTATGTAAATAAAAAGTCGCGATAAATTTCGTGACTTTTTATTTATTGTTTAACTTAATTAAAACAATATTTTAATTAAAATTACTGCTAAAATAACTTGAATAGTTCCAGTAGTTAAACCATAAAGAAGAAAATTACCCCCCGATTTTTTGATAGTATCAATTTTTAAATTTAAACCAATTCCCGCTAAATTAATGATTCCGAAAAAATTAGATATTTCTTTTGCACCAATTGTTAATTGATTCGGCAATTTAAAAAAACTATTTATTAGCAATAATATTCCAAAGACAATAATGAACCACGGTATAGTAGTTTTTTTAAAATTATGTCCCTCTGATCCAACCATTCCCTCGTCCTTATCTGCTAATTTGGCGAAAATTAATACGACTACAGTTAATAAAATTACTCTAAGCATTTTGAATAAAATGGCATATGCAACTACGTTTGGATTAATTAAAGATGCTGTCCCGACAACTTGCCCAACTGATTGAACTACTCCACCAACCAAAGCGCCTAATAACATGTCGTGTTTACCAACTAATTGCGGACCTAAAATTGGTAATAGTAATAATAAAATAATCCCAGTCAAGCTTACAGTAGCAACAGCTGTTCGGCGCTGATCGTCTGTAGCTTTAATTGTTGGTGCGACAGAAGCTATTGCACTAGAACCACACACGGCATTACCGGCGCTCATTAACATCGCCGATTTATTATGAACTTTAAATATATGTTTCCCTATCCATAAAACAATTAAAATTGTTAGAGTCATTTGGATTAAAATAAACGATAGTCCGTTAAACCCAAGTTTTTCAATCGTTTTGAATGTCACCGTTAGCCCCATTAAGCCGATTCCAATTTCAATTGGATATTTTTCGGCCCATTTAATACCTAGAGATAGAAAATCTTGTTTTAAAAAAGTATTGCCTAGTAAAATTCCTAGTAACATTGCAATAGCTTCTGCACCTAAAATTGGTATCCAATTTGCTATAAATTTTGCTATAAAAGATAAAATTAAGGTCACAATGATTCCCGAAATCATAGTTGGTTTTATTTTCATTTTTTTAAGTCCTTTAAACGATAATACAGTTAATATTACTACCTAATTATTATTTGTGAAAATAAAAAACTAGATCTATGGCAATCTAGTTTTGAAGAAATTTTAATAAATATAGTGAATTATTGAATTAAAAACTGCTCCACCTGGATTCGAACCAGGGACCTGCGCATTAACAGTGCGTTATTCTACCGCTGAACTATGGAGCAATATATAACTAAGTATAATAAATCCAGAGTAAAATGTAAATATGGCACAAGTAGCAATTTTAGATTTAGGATCTAACTCCGTTCGAATGACAATTAATGAATATTCAGATAATGGATTATTTAATGTTCTTGAAAGAAAACAAGAGATGGTTCGTCTTTCTGCTGGAATGGGTGATGACAAAAAAATTACACCAGATTCAATGGAAAAGGCTGTAAATGTCTTAAAAGATTTTAAAACAGTTTTAAATAAATATCCTAAAGTCGTTGTTAAAACGGTAGCAACTGCTGCTGTGCGACAAGCAAAAAATCAAGATGAATTTTTAAAACGATTTAAAGATATTATGGGCTTTGAGCTAGATGTAATTTCTGGCGAGCAGGAAGCAGAATATGATTATTATGGCGTGATTAGAACTTTGCCAATTAAAAATGCCGTTATTATTGATACTGGCGGAGCATCAACAGAACTAATTCAAGTGTCTAATAAAAAAATGGCACAAAGGATTAGTATTCCGATTGGAGCTGTTAATTTAACCGAAAAATTCGACATTAATGATAAGCCTTCTGCAAAAGAATTATTTCGTGCATGGCAATATGTTGAAGAGTATTTAGATAATATTCCTTGGCTAGATGATACAAGAAATTTACCCATTGTAGCAATTGGCGGTTCAAATAGAACTTTAGCAAAAATTGCGCGACACATTAATAATCAGCCTGATTTAGACATTCATGGTTATCACATGACTAAGCGACAAGTAAATGATATTTTTGCTGAGTTATTAAATCGAAACAGTAATGAACGTGCTGAAATTCGTGGTTTGGCCAAAGAACGCGCCGATGTAATTATTGGTGGTTTGTTACCAATCACTAATATTATTGGACGTCTAGATTCATCACAAGTTATTTTTTCTCAATCAGGCGTTAGAGAAGGTGTGCTATTTACTACGATTGAAAAAGTAACAAAAGAAAAAATCACAGTTCCCGAAGCAACTCAATTAACGATTGATTAAACTATGGATGAAAATAAAGATATAAAAATTTTTAATCGAAATAACGGAGAATTTATAAACAATCGCGCTCTGACGAAGAGACTTAATAACTTTATAGACAGTGTTCTTTCGATAATTGCTACAATTATGATTTTGCAAATTAAGTTACCGGTGAAGCCTCAAAATTTAAATGATTTTTGGCCAACGCTAGTTTCTATTTCAGTGTACTTGCTTAGTTTTTTTATTGTCATGAATTTTTATTTAAGTACAGTGAGAGTGTTTTCTCGTATCGTTAAGTTAAATGGTCTTTCAATTTTGCTTATTTTTCTATGGATGGGAGTTTTAAGCTTAATGCCATTTTTCTCTAGTTGGCTAATTACAGAACATGACTCTGTTTTTGCAATTACTTCATATGGAATTTTGTATGTAATTACCAGTGGTCTACATGCTATGTTAGTAAATGTAGTTATTAAAACTAATCGTTTGCCAGAGTCTAATTCACATACTGCTCAAGATATCTTAATTGCTGAGATTTATAATTATATGTTTGCCAAAAAATCGATTTTGCAATTTATAATGGCGATATTAATAGTTGTCTTAGCGTCCAGTTTTCCAAAAGTTGGGATTTGGATTTTAATTGCTGTACCAATTATCCAATTAGTAGAAAATGCTTTAGATGGTAGTGATTTTAATGAAAAGAAAATGTCAGATAAGCAAATTAATTTTTTAATTAAAAGCGCTAAACTACGGTTGAGGAAAAGAAAGGAACAAATATAATGAGTATTTTAATTTTAATTTTCGTGGGACTTTTTGCTGGAATTTTAGGTTCTATTTTGGGATTAGGCGGTGGGGTTATCGTGACGCCGATATTGGTTTTAGGTTTTAATTTACCAATTCATTATTCAATTGCAGCCATTATTATTGCTGTTATTGGTACATCTACTGGATCTTCAATTGCGTATTTAAAAGATGATTTATTAAATATTCGATTGGGGATGTTTTTAGAAATTTTTACAACAATTGGAGCTCTTATTGGAGCCGTTTTAACAGGAGTTTTTGCCCCGAATTACCTTAACTTCTTTTTTGGCGCGCTTTTGATATATCAAGCTTATAATATGTTCCAAAAATTACGCGGTAAAAAACCAGATTTATTAGCGGTAAAAAATGATAAATACGCTGAATATTTTCATTTGAATAGCCGATATTTTGATAAATTAAATAATAAAGAAGTTGATTATTATGTGGAGAAAACACTATTAGGCGCATTAATAATGCTTGGTGCAGGTTTTGCTTCTGGGTTGCTAGGTATTGGTTCGGGGTCCTTTAAAGTTTTTGCAATGGATTCAGCTATGAAAGTTCCTTTAAAGCCTTCATCGGCAACTAGTAACTTTATGATGGGAGTTACTGCTGCCACGTCTGCTTTGATTTATTTTTTTAATGGAACTGTGAGATTAGAAATTGTGGTTCCAATTGTGATTGGAATTGTATTTGGAAGTACACTGGGTTCAAGAATTATGCCAAAAATGAATAATAAACTAATTCGACAAATTTTTATTCCAGTAGTGGTTTTGTCAGGAATACAATTAGTAATTAAAGCGTTTGGAGTTAATTTATACTAATGAATAATAAAGATTTAAAGATGGAAAAATATTTAGGTTGGGTACTTCGAGTTGGAGCGGGTATCTCAATGATTATCATGATTTTAGGATTAATCATGGCGATTTTGCATAATAGAAATTCTGACTTAATATTAAGTGTTGGATTATTTATTATGATTTTAACACCAGTCATTAGAGTAGTCGCTTCAATTTTTATTTTTGCTGAAGAAAAAAATTGGATGTATGTAAAAATAACTCTTTTCGTACTTTTCGTATTATCATTGGCATTCTTGATTGGATACAATAAATAACAATTTTTTCAAAAAGTGAGTACAATTAAATAAAATGAGAGAAATATTTATAATTATATTTTTAATAGCTGTAGTTGCTGTAATAATTTCCTTAGTTGCAGCTATCCTTCCATTTGTTTTAATATTTGTTGGAATACTTATTGTTATTGGTTTTTTTCAAAGAAAATATTTAAAAAAACAACTTCAAAAAGTTTCAGAATTTGAAAAACAAGCAAGGCAACAAAAAACAGAAAAGGCTAAAAAGAAACAAGAGGCTCTAAAAATAAAAGCACAAGCTGTTGATGCCCAAATAGATGATAGTAAAACTGAAAATTAGTAAATATTTTTTGGTTTATTTTCGTAAGATAAAAGTTAATAGTTTTAAAAGTATGAAAATTAGAATCACGATACCTAAAATTAATACCGAAAAAATAAAGAAATAATTAATTAGTAGCGGAACGACTGTGGCCGCTTTTTTTGTTGTAAATAAAATAACAGAAAAAATAAATATTAAAATAATCCAATACGGCAAGCCAGCTTTTGCCGATTGATAGTCGCTTGGACTTAAATTTAATCCAAAAGTGAGACTTATGAAGATGATAATTAGTAAATACTTATAAGGTAGCTGAATATTTTCAAAGGAAAAATAAATTAAAAATAAAAATAATGAAATCGATAAAATTGGAGCAATGCCAATTATGGTGTTTCCAAAAACTTGATATTTACTTTTAGAATTATATGAATGAATCACAGATCCTACTTTCCCATTTTTCGGAAGATGTAAAAAACTGACTTTGTTAATTTTATGCCCAAAGATTATTGCAGCTAATAAGTGCCCTAATTCATGGAAAATAGTTCCAAACGAACCAATAAACCAAGTTATATTTGAGCTTGAAATTCTCATTAATTGTTGTTCGTTTAACGACACAATTTTCCCAGTTGTGAGAATAATTATAAAAGGTAAAATCCAAAAAATAACTAAGTTTATTATAAAAATAGCAAGAAAAGATTCTAAAGATTGATCTTTTAATAAATTAATCAATTTTATTCACCGCCAAATCAGCAAAAACAGCCCCGATTTTAATAGCCAATTCATTCGGATTGATTTTGTCTGATCTACCCAGTTCCCCAGCGCTAACTAAGAAAAAATTAGAATCTTGAGAGTGATAATCAAAATAAATTGGAAATTTAGGATGCATTTGATGAATTCCAACTGGATTGTTAGCACCGTGAATATATCCAGTAGTTTTCTTTAAGTCCTTAAGCGGTATCATTTCTGTTTTTTTATTTCCGGAAGCGAGTGCTAGTTTCTTTTCGGACAGATGCATCGTTATCGGTATTACGGCGATTAAGGGTCCGGTTTGATCGCCCAATAAAGCTAATGTTTTATAAATATCAGATTCTTTTATATTAAGTTCAAATAAAGTATCATTTTTTTCTTCTTCACCCATATCTAAAATATTTAGAAATAAAGAAGTATAAGCAATGTCTAATTTGTCCATTGCCTGTTCTGCAAATGTTCTCTTTACTTTTACATTTTTTTTCATATTTAATATTTTAGTTTTTATTAATTAATTTTTCTGTTAATAAATCATAAATTGGACGACCACGAAAGACATCCATGATGAGATAACTTGTAATTGTAATAAGAGCCAATGGCATTAAATGGTGCAAGCTTCCAACCATTTCGGTGACTAAAACAATTGATGTTAACGGAGCCATACTAATCGCACCAAACAAACCGCTCATCGAAATTACAATAAAGCTAACTATAATTGAGTTCGGTAAAAGGCCAAAAACAATTGCAACTTTGCTAAGTAACATCCCACTAATAGCTCCAAGTGAAAGAGTTGGCAAAAATATACCTCCGGGTAAACCGCTTCCATATGAAATCATTGAAAACACAAATCTTAAAATTAAAACCCCAAATATAACTAATAGAGTGTAATTATTTTTGTTTAAATTTAAAATAATTGAATTGCCACCACCGAGAAGATCGGTATAAAAATAGCCAATCGGAATTAATAAGACAAATGGAATCCATAAAGGAATTAAGGGTAAATTTATTAAAACAACCTCATAAAGTTTTGCAAATAAGCCCAAAAAAATACCAAAGAAAATTACCCAAATATATTGATTAGGTTGAATATACGGCAGATCTTTGACCATCTGTAAAATTGGTTTCAGGCCAAATACATTTAAAGAAATATAATTGGCAGTAAGAGAAGATACAAATGAAGTTACTAATATGATTGGGGAGAAATTATGATGTATTTCTTCTAAAATAAACAAAACACCAGCGACCGGTGCATTAAATGCTGCTGCTAATCCAGCCGACGCCCCATTTGAAATCAAAATTTTTTGATCAGTTTTAGAGAAACCTAATCCCCCCCAAATTCCTAAGCCAATCACACCACCTAGTTGAATCGATGGGCCCTCTCTACCTAAAAATAAGCCACTGCCAATTGCTAAAACGCCCCCTACAAATTTCTTCCATAAAACACCAAACCAATCCATTGCTAATTGTCCATTTAATTGAGCTTCAATTTGCGGTATCCCAGAGCCTTTAATGTCTGGTTCAGATTTAATTAGAAAATAATTAATCATCAAGAATAATATAAATAAAATAATTATTGCCAATAAATGTTTATGATAATTATTTTTTATAAATTCTAAAAGATGTTCAATAAAAAAACGAAAGGCACTAACAACAATACCAACTAAAATTCCAGTTAATATTGCTAAAATAATTTTTTTAAATTTCGAACTATATATAATTTTCGGTTTTGAAAAGTTCACTATTATATTATTTACCAAATTATTTGAAATTAGTATAGGTATTTCTTAATCCGTTCAGAAATTAATTTTATAATTAGAAAATGGTGTATACTTTGAATGTAACGATAAAAAATCCAAATATAAAAATTACTATTAATGTTACTTTTCAATTTTAAAAATTTAGAGGTCTCATATGAACAAAAAAATTATGAAAAATCGTCTATTCTATATGGTATATTGTTGCTTATTGTTTTTGTTACGGCAATTTTAGCCATTAATTATTCTTTACCGAATTTAAATCTTTTAGCTGCGTACCCAAGTTTCCCATCGTGGGCAATTAGCGCAATACAATGGGTTTCTAGTGCAACAACAGCAGTTGCAATTATTGGTGGGCTAGTTAGTGGTGGATTAGTTTCCATTGCAGCTACTTATATTAAAAAATATGGTGTCAAAGTGGGGATTCGCTTTTAAAAGTAAGCAAATATTAAGATTAAAAAGTCATGGGCCAAGTCTTAACAATTATTTTTTTCCAATGGAAAAATTTAGTGAAAGAAGGAACTAAAAAAACTTTCCCACTTCATTTCTTTGGGAAGTTTTTTAATAATCTAATTTTGTCTCCTGTTATTTTGACCTTAATTATGAATTGTTTTTTAGCGAAAAAATTTACATATTACGTACTATTTTTTCTTTGTATTTCGTGTATGTGGATTGGCAGTGTACCTACGCTACAACTCCTAAAAAGAAATACTATAAAAGATTCCTATAAATTATTAAGTGTAAGTGATTTTAATATAATCTTAGCTACGGATTTATCTGAAAATATATTTCTGATACTTGGTGGTCTATTTTTTCTAGTTTTTAATTTAAAAAATATTAACCCATCGTTTGTTCAAATTATTAATTTAATTATATTTTTAATATTAAGTTTATTCCTTAGGTACGGCTTATTAAGTAAATTAAATAAAAAGAGAAATATTCCAATGATTATTGTTTTTTTAGATAAGAATTTTATAGTTAGTAATTTTCTGATCTTATTGATTTCTTTGCAATTTTCTTTATTAAATCAAAAAAAATGGTGGTTTATTTTCCCAACTTTGGTATTAATATTTTTAATTATTTTATTGGTTTCTTTTTCTTTTAAAAAAATAAAAAACAGATTATATATCTCGTTTGAAAGTTTCATTCAGTATTATTTAATCGAATATAAAATTGCAATTTATGAATCAGGAGGTATTTTAAGTGGACTTATTTTTAATTTATTTTTAGGTCCAGCTCTTATGATTCTATTTGCTTGGTATTTTAAGAATAATATTGAACAATTTCAATTTTTAAGCGAATCTAAACTAAAGTTTACAAAATATATTGTTATATATTTTGTTTTATTTGAAATATTGCAAAGTGCACTAGTTTCTATATTTGCATTTGATGTAGAAAGAAAAAAAATGCAATTACTTCGCTATTTAGGAAATTTTTGGTTAAAAAAATTTAAAGTTAAATATGCATTGTACCTTTTAACCCTAATAAGTATTTCATTTGGTACAACCATAATTGTCTATTTTGTAGATTATAAAATGCTAGAATTAATGGTTTTAGCCTCTATTTCTTCAATTTCCACCCTTTCGTATAATATGTTTTTTCAATTGCCTTTAGAGATTTTCAAAAAGTACAACTTTCATATTCACCTAGTTTAAAGTTTATGTTTGCAACGGTACCAATGGGTATTTTAGGTCTAATTCCCTTCTTAATTTTTAATTCTCTAAAATCTATTTCGTTAGTTTTTATTGTTTTAATAATAATTATTGGAACAATCAGCTGGATTTTTTATAAACTATCAATGACTTATATCAAACAAATCGAGGTACAACAAAATGCTTAAAATTCAAGGAATAAATTTTTCTTATGGCAAAGATCAATTCGCATTAGAAAATGTATCTTTTGAAATTAAAAATGGTCAAATATTAGGTTTAATTGGCCGGAATGGAGCTGGGAAAACAACTATCTTGAATGTAATTTCCGGTCTACT
>JAITDY010000046.1 GCA_031282325.1 Lactobacillaceae bacterium
AATAATTTCTTTTGTATTTACTTACTTTATTAGTCGATTAATTATGGGATTTGTTGATCGTGAGCATAGAGATACAAAATATTTATTTGCATCATTAGTTATATCAACAGGATTAGCTAATTTATTATCTATAATAGTTTCCAATATTTTTAAAACAGTCTATCCGCTAGTTCCAGCATTAGCGATGTTTGTATTACTACCCTATTTTTATTATTCTGGAACAAAGCACAAAGATTTAAAAGGAACGATCGTTTTATTAATATTAAGTTTTGTTTTAAATGTTGTTCCTAATTTATTTAATCTTTAAAATAAAGATAAGCAGTTAATAAAAATTAGAGGGAATTTGTATGATATTTTTTAATAATAAAAAAATAACATGGATTATTTTTAGTGTTGTTTTATCCTTGTTATTAGTGGTCTTAGGAATTAATATTTTTCAGAAATCACAAGATCAATCCAATACTAAAAAACCTGAATATAAATTATACAAAGTAATGGCTACGCCACCGCTTACAATGTCAGGTAAAGTTCAGGCTGATAACACGCAAACTTTGTCTGTACCAGAAGGTAAAGTTCAAGCGCTTAATGTTAAGGACGGACAAAGTGTAAAAAATGGTGAAATTTTATTAACAGTAACCAGTTCCAGCGTTCAAGATGATATCACAGCCCAAGCAGATATTGTAAATAAGGCAAACCGAGCAGTTAATAGTGCCTACAATAGTGCTGTTTCTGCTCAGCAAGCATATAATCAAGCTGATGATGAAACTAAAAGTTCGTTAGTAGACTCTATTCAGCAAGCTCAGCAGGCATTAAATGATGCCAATGCTGATTTACAAGATGAACAAAATAAATTAGCTAATTTACAAAATAAATTAAATGTAAATGTTGTTGCCCCATTTGATGGCGTTGTATCGGTCGGGAACAATAATAAAGGTCAAGTACCGACTTTAACAGTTAATTCTGCTCAAAAAATTTTACAATCCAGTATTTCAGAATATGATTATCAAAAAGTTCATGTAAATGATCCAATTATTATTACTGGAGTCGATGGAGTTCCTAGCCAACAAAGTAATATTAATGAAATAAAACAAATACCTGTTAGCCAAGGTAAGGGAACATCTTATTATCCATTTACCGCCAATGTCAATAACGATTTTTTATATGGTCAAAGTGTAAAGGTTAAAATTCCACAAAATGAAATTAAAATCCCTAAATCAACAGTTTACAAAGACAATATTTATAAAGTCGTTAAAGGTAAAGTGGAATTAATAAAAGCAGACGTAATAGATCTTGACGGCAGTTTTATAGTGAAAACTGGTATTTCAAAAGGCGATCAAATTGTTTTAAAACCAGATAATAAATTAAAAAATGGTGATAAAATCAATGATTAAATTAACTAATGTTAATAAAAGTTACTTGCAAGGAAGCGAAAAATATCAAGTTCTACATGATATCAATTTAAAAATTGATGACGGCGAATTTGTTTCTATTATGGGCCCATCTGGTTCAGGAAAATCAACTTTAATCAATATTATTGGTTTTTTGGATCAAAAGTTTAAAGGTGATTATGTATTTGATGATATTAAAGTAAATATATTAGATCGAAATGAGCACGCAAAATTACGTAATAAATCGGTTGGCTTTATTTTTCAGAATTTTAAATTAATTAATAATCAAAATGTAGGAGAAAATGTAGGGCTACCTTTATTGTATGCTGGTTTTAAACGACGCGAAATCAAGCAAAAAGTAGATGATATTTTAAAGCAAGTTGGTTTACCTGATAGTTATTCTAAAATTCCTACCAATTTATCTGGTGGACAACAACAGCGAGTAGCAATCGCTAGGGCTATTGTAAGTCAGCCCAGTTTTTTAGTGGCTGATGAACCGACTGGGGCTTTAGACTCTATTACCTCTAAAGAAATAATAGATCTATTTAAGGAATTAAATCATAAGTTTGGTACTACTATTGTCATGGTGACACACGATGACAATGTTGCTAAACAAGCTAATCGATTGATTAAAATATTAGATGGCAGAATTCAAAGCGATAAGGAGATTAAACATGCAAATTCGTGAATTGTTTGTTAGTTCGTTTCGTTCTTTGATTTCAAATAAACGCCGAAGTATTTTAACGATGATTGGAATTATTATTGGTATCGCTTCGGTAATTACTATCTTATCTCTGGGCGATGGCGCTAGACTAGCAATGTTGAAAAATCTAGAAGCTTCTAGTAATGGTCAGCAATCAACTGAAATAAATTTTGTATCTACTAATTTTGACGATCAAAATATTGCTGGTTTTTCTCAACAAGATTTGAATCAAATACGTGAAAATAAAAATATTGCTAAAGTTTCTATTCAATCAGATGAGCATGGTATTTTATCGGTAGATGGATTAATTAATGGAAAAAAAATTAATAATCTTGCTTTATTAACAAACACAGCTATTAACTCTCACCTTATAGCAGGTAAAGGAATTTCAACCAATGATCTTTTAGTGAGCAATCCAGTCGCACTGGTGAATAAAACGATTGCTAAAAAAGGTTATAAAACAGTTCAAAACGCCCTAAATTCTTCTATTGAAATTAGCGGAGTTTCTTATACAATTGTTGGTGTTATCGATGACACTGCCGGCAACTCTTATGGGCAATATGGAATAGTGATTCCTAAAAAAATATTCGAAATGAATAATGACAGCATAGTTGCAAATACTGTTAAATTACACTTTACTGTAGGTACTAACGCAGTTAAAGAAACACAAAAAATTGCAAATCAATTAAACAAAAAAGGTTCACATCATAATGATGGAACATATGAATTTTTTGATATGCAATCCTTACTAAAAGGTATTGGAACCGTTATTCAAGGAATAACTTACTTTATCGTGGCTGTTGCTGGTATATCCTTATTTATTGCCGGTATTGGCGTTATGAATATGATGTATATTTCAGTTAGTGAAAGAACTCAAGAAATTGGAATACGCATGGCAGTTGGTGCCTCTCAACGCCAAATCCTTTGGCAATTTTTGATTGAAGCGATGATGTTAACTCTGATTGGTGGCATGATTGGTTATTTAAGTGGAGTTGGAATTGCAATGCTTGTTTCCATATTTTTACCCTTTAAGGCAAGCGTATCGATATCGACTTTTTTGTTAGCATTTGGAACTTCTACAATAGTCGGATTAATATTTGGAATTTTGCCTGCCAAAACAGCAAGCAATAAAAATTTAATTGATATATTACGATAGTTAAATAATTTTAAAAGTTTAGAATAGATTATAAGGTTTAAACATTGATGACTGAAGTATACATTGGCAATATTTTTAAAACAATTAGGAAAAAAAGAGGATTAACTATTTCTGATGCAGCGGGAACAGATGTAGACCGTTCCTTTATTTCCAAATTTGAAAATGGGCGCTCAGATATTTCAATGTCTCGCTTGATTCTTATTTTAAAAAATATTGGCATGACCTTATCTGAATTTTCAGAACAAATCAGTCGTGATAAAAACGATCTAGTACCTCTGTTAACTAAAATCGGTGAAGCTTTTTATCAAGAAAAATACGATTGGTTGCGTGAACTTCGATCAATCCAACAAACATTTTGGATTCAAACTCATAATAAAGTTTATAAATTAAACGTTATTTTAATTTCCTCGATTTTAACATCAGTAGACAATAAAGAGATAAAACAAGAGGACATAGGATTTATCGTAGATTATTTGTTTGATGTAGGAGAGTGGCAAAAGTATGAATATCAGTTATTTAGCAAGATTATTAATGTACTACCAGTAAGAGTAATTGATCAGTATCTAAATATTGCAATTAAAAAATATCCGACAATTGATAGTTCTATTCAAATATCTGTAATTAAAGCACTCGAAAATAGAATAGTTTTATCTCTTGAAGAAGATATTGATGATGGAAAATATTGGTATCAAAAATTACTAAGTTTAGATATGCCAGAGGGAGAAGCATATCTGGTGATTAAACGGAGGTTATTATTTGGCATGTTAGATATTAAAAATAGTCAAAATAAAGAAAATGGTATTCATTTAGTTCAATCAGAAATTAAATTATTAAATCAAATTGGATTTCATAAAATGGCTGATTATCATAAAAAAACAATTAGCGTTGTTTGTTAATAAAAAATAATGTTGCAAATATTCAACTTTTAGCGTTACTTTAATTTTTAAGTATATATTTAAATTATCAAATTAAGGAGAAGATACTAATGCTAAAAGAAATTAAAGTAATGGAAGTAGCCGTTTTAAAAGTAGAAGATGTTCATCAATTAGATACATGCTACGATTTTTCATAATAAAAAGTAGCTAAAAATATATTGAAAATCGAAACATAGTTTCGATTTTTTATTAATGAAAGTTAAGGATGAACTATGAATAAACTTTATTTGCAAGAAGTTTTAAAAAATAAGAAAAAATTTCAATTTACTATGATCGATATGATTCCGATAATGAGAAAATTAAATGATGAGTGTTGGTCTGTTTTATTCGAAATTTTTTATAATCGAAACGGATATTACGATATCTATTTTTTTAGAGATATTTTAAATTTTCTTGATGATAATATGACTGGAAATGAAATCGTAATATACGCTGCTCAACATGAATTACCAGATAAACATGCTTTAGCGATAAAAAACGAAGAAATTTGGAGTATTTTAGCTAGGCAAAAAAAGGAAATTAAACAATATCAAATTAATAGCGATATAAATGAATCACAAATTTACCAGTTATTTAATGTCAATTATGTTTGGATGGCTAACGCTTTATGAAAGTTAAAATGCGGATAAATTCAAATCAAATTATCTTAATTTTAATATTTTATTTGGTTTTTATTTGGGTAGATAGTACTATTTATTCTTCTTTTACAATGATGGTTGTACACCAATTTTCTGGTAATTTACGATTATTGATTTTAGGGATCGAATCCTTAATGGCGGTGTTAATATTTTTAGATACTAATAAAATTCATTTTCTTAGTAGAATGTCCTTAAAAAAATATGCATATATTTCCTTGGTAGGTTTATTTTTATTTTTAATCTTCCCTAAGATCGTTTTAATTGAATTTATAAGTTATACGTTAATAACGCTATCAACATCGTTGCTGGTTTTGGACATATCTAAAATGATTTTGGATCAAAATAATGATTTGGAACAAGGATTTTTAAAGTTATCTAATTTGAAAACTTTCGCAACCCTAGTTGGTTTTGCAATTGGCGGATTAATGATGGCAAAACTTATACCAACGTTATTTATTTTTATTATTGTAATTTTTTTAATTTTTTTATTCTATTCTAAATATTTTCCAGAAGTATCCTTGATACAAAAATATAAAAATATTAATTTCAATTCAATAAAAGAAAAATTTTTGGTAATTGTTTTAGGGCTTTTGGTCGTAAATACATCTGCTTGGGTTCCAATTGTTGCTGCTAATTTACAAAAAAATTATGCAAATTTAAACATGCTAGCCTTCACATTACCCGGATTAATGACCTTACTATTGTTGAGGAAGGTTATCAAGTTAAATTTAATTATAAATATGATAATGTTTATTTTTGAATCAATTTTGATGATTTATGGTGATATTAATAAAATTGTTATTTTTCAGTTATTAATTTTGTCGCTATTGGTTCCAACTAGCCTAAGCATTAGCGTACATTTACGTGCTAAATTTTTAAAAATTAATAATAATTTTGATAAAAAAAATTTAATTCAACTTTTAACTGTTAATAGCAACATTTTATTGCTTATATTGACCCTAATTAGTTTTGTATTAGAAAAAGTAGAAATTTTTCTAGTTTTGATTAATATTTTTTTCGCAAGTTTACTAATTTATAAGGAGAAAAAATGAAATTCGGTTTTAGCTATAGGCCCATAATTCATAAAACGGAATTATCTAAAATATTAGATATTGTAGATTATGTCGAAATAATGCCAGATATAATGACTATAGATGATTTGCTCGAATTGAAGAATGCAATTGGTGAAAAAGAGGTTGGAATTTATTCTTTAAAAACTTCTTTGGCGTCACCAGAGGGAATCCAACAACAAAATGATCGATTTTATTTTTTAGCAGGACAATACTTTAACACTAAGTATTATTCTGATCATGTTGGTGTTTCATATATCGATAATAAATATTTAACTACTGTTATGCCGACTGTTTTTTGCAAGAGAAATATTGACGTGGTTTCTATGAATTTAGACGGAATATTGACGCACTATCCATCAAAAAAATATTTAATCGAAAATATTGTAAATCCCTCACATCATCCTGAATCTATAATGTCGGAAGGGGAATTTTTTACAAATATTGTGCAAAATAATTCTAAAATTGGAGTTATGTTAGATATTACAAATGCTTATGTTTCAGCAATTAATATGGGTATTGATCCAATAAAATATATTAAAGATTTTCCATTGGAATACGTTCAAACAATCCATGTTGCTGGATTTGAATATATTAATAATAAGATTCAAGATACCCATGCTGTGAGTATTAATATAATAATATTAGAATTATTGAAATTCGTATTAGACAAAACAACACCAGAATTCGTGATGCTTGAAAGAGATTTCAATCATGACGGCACCAATTTAATTAATGAACTTAAAATGATAAAAAATTTCTTTTATCTGTAAAAATGTAAACAAAAACCTCATAATAATGAGGTTTTTTGCGTCAATTAATTTAAACTATTTTCGTTTGAAGAATCATCGCTGCCTTCATTTTTTGTAATTGGACTATCTAATTCAGTAACTTCAAATTCTTCAATATAAGCATCATCATAGTCTAGAGCTTTAATTGAGAATTTATCAATTTCTATTACATCGTTTTTTCGAGTATCAGGATAATTATTTAAAATAAAACCAGTTAGAGTAACGGACTCGTCTTCGTCGAATTCAGTAACCCTAGTATCGAAATATTCTTCTAAATCATACAGAGAAATTTTTCCAGAAACTTTATATTTATCATTACCAAGTTTTTCAATTAATTGATCATCAATATCATCTTGTTCGTCACGGAAATTACCAAAAAGTTCTTCATAAATATCTTTATCCGTAATAATACCAGCAGTACCACCGTATTCGTCGACAACAATAGCAAGTGGTGAACGTTTTGCGTTCATTTCGCGCAAGGCCTCAGTAATTTTAATATTTTCTTGAACGGAAACATTATCACGCATTATTTTTGAAAGTTTATCTTGATCATTAATACGTGATTGACGGATAATATCGTAACTAGTTACATATCCAATAACGTTATCTTTGTCGTTGTCTGCAACAACTGGAAAACGAGAGAACTTATCTTCAAGATAAATTTTAGCTGCTTCGGCAATAGTTGTATCAACATCTAAGGCGATAATTTGTGTACGATCGGTCATGATATCTGATACAACTTTATCGTTCAACAAAAATGCTCGTTGCATGAATTCATAATCTTCTTCGTCTAATTCACCAGCTTCGGCTGAATTTTTAGTAAGGTCTAAAATTTCATTCTGAGAATAAATTTCACTATCATCTTGGTTTTTAAATCCAAGTAAATTGGTGATAGCCCAAGCTGACTTATCGAAAAACAAAATTAGAGGTAGGAATGTGATGTGGAAAAATCTAACAATTGGTGTAATTGCTAAAAGAATTCTAGCTGGTTCACTAATGGCAATGTTTTTAGGAACTAAATCTGTAAAAACAGCATGAACAAATGTAAATAATAGAATTGCAAGAATAGAAGCGATTGTATGGGCAAGACTATCTCCAAAACCTAATGTTTTAAAAATACCTGATTGAATAATAATATTGGCAAATGTAATTTCGCCAATCCAACCAGTAATCAAACTAGTTAATGTAATCCCGACTTGTGCGGTTGACAAGTATTCTGTTAAATGTTCAGTCATATGAATTGCAGTTGCTAGCTTTTTGCTAGGTTTGTCCCTAACTTCTTGCATAGCTCTTAGCGCACTTGGACGAACTTTAATAATTGAATATTCCAATAAAGTAAATATTGTAGCTAATGCTAAAACTACAATTAAAATAATAATATTAGTGAGAATCGGGGAGGACGCGTCTTCCATTTAATTAAATACCTAACTTTCTAGACTTTTGTCTAAAAATAATTATAACAATTTATAAACGAGTTGATATATTTTTCGTTTAAGCTTAAACAGTGTTAATTATTGCTTAAATTGGGAAACCATAAGGCAATTTCACGTTCAGCGCTTTCCACACTGTCTGAACCGTGAGCTATATTGCGAACTTCATCCCCGGGCCAATCGCGAGCCAAATCGCCCCTAATAGTTCCCGGAGCTGCTTTACTAGGTTGGGTATTTCCTAATAAAGTACGCCATCCTTGAACAACTGAATCTCCTTGGGCAACAATGGCTAAAATTGGCCCACTAGTCATATATTCAACCAAACCCGGGTAAAAGGGTTTGTCTACTAATTCATTGTAATGTTGATCTAAAAGTTCTTTACTTACCGTTCTTAAATCAGCAGCAACAATGTCATAGCCTTTTTCTTCAACTCTTTTTAAAATTTCACCCATTTTTTTTCGACGATATCCGTCTGGTTTTACTAGTATTAATGTTCTTTCTGTCATACTCTTATTTTATCTGAAAGCGATAGACAAAAACATACACTATGACTTATTTTTTACCCTTATTTTTCCCCTATTTCCAATTACAGCCAAATTAATTAAGCCAATGAAGCTAATTAAAATATTTTTATTATAATCATTATATTTTCCGGTCTTTGGAAGGGATAATTTTCGTGGATTATTTTGGGCCGAAGTATTTTTTAATGTAACTGAAGTGACTGCATAATTATTTATGCTTATGTTTTCCAAAGATGATTGATTAGAATTGATTGGCGAAACATCCGAATTTGAATTAACATCAATTGAGTCGTTAATTGAGTTGCTATTTGACTCCTCGTTAGAATCGAGATAATTCTGATTGGATTCAATGTACTCCGAATTTGAATCATTAATAGATTGTTCTACTTGTTGGGAATCTGAATTAGAGGTATTAAAAACATTATCATTTGATGTTTGATAATTATCACTACTATTTGAATTAATTTCAGATGGAGTGTTAGATTGATTTACTTGATTTCGTGTGGACTCCATATTTACTTTTAATAAAATCGGATCATGGTCTGAAGCCTGATTATAAAACGGAGTATTCACATGGACCATATCAAACTCATAGTTAGTTAAGTTTTTGCTTACTAATAAATTATCTATCGTTTGAGATTGGCCTTCATATATATAGGAATAAGTATCTTCAGGATTAGTTAAACGGTATTCAGAGACGATATTGTTCAATTCGTCACCGGCTAATACTTTCATCGCTTTAGAATAATCATAGTCGTTCATATCACCAACTACAATAATTTTTAAATCAGGATTGTAGGATAATCCTTTTTGAATAAAGGCATTAATATTAGAAGCTAATTCTATACGCTCATTTTCTGAAGGATATACAGCTGGCTGAATTTGTCCAAATGTTCCTGTATCTCCCAACTTAGAATTTAAATGATTACCAATAACGATAAAATTTTCCTGAGTTGGCAAAAAAACAAATTCTACTGCCAAAGAATTACGAGTACCAGCCGGAGCCGATAAATGGCTAACTTTATTTGTTAAATGTCCATCTGCTGCCCATGACGCAGGAATATTAGTATCGCTGATTGTAGAATCACCATACAAACCAACGCGTTCAGGATTATAAATCATCGCAACGCGAATATTTCCGCCCGGGGCACCACCGTCTTCATTATTGTTTGGATCGATATCAATGAAATTATAATGAGGCCCACCAAGAGCAACGATAGCATCAACTAATTTTTGTAATGTTGCGTTAGCTGAGACATTACCACTATCTAAAGTACCATCATCATCTTGTACTTCTTCTAAATTTAAAATATCTGGGGCATTTAAATTATTTATTATATAGGAAGCTAATGTATTAATTTTGGTATTAGCGGTTTTAGCTGAAAAATTCTCTAGATTAAATCCGCTTATTGTAAGATTATTGTCATCACCTTTAAGTGAGCTGGTTTCCGGAACAATATTACCTTTAATTACCTCTGGCAAGGAATTCTTTTGGGTTAATATCACATATTTTCCATATGAATAATAAACAACACCAGTAATATCACCATTAAAAGTATCCCCAGCATTTATGTTGACAGTAGAATTAGGTTCTATAAAAACAATTCCCTTGTAATCAGAATCGCTCTGTCCTAATTGAATACCACCAACATTAGTATCAGTATTTTTTAATGATGACACAACTGGAATATCTGAATTGTTGGTTGGACCAACTGCCTTTGGATTTTGAAGCGTAACTAACATTCCTTCTAAACTTTCCCAAAAGAAAAGTGCATCGTTTTTATTTCCTGCGACTAGGCCTTCAGGAATTACACGTTGAAACTCGTTAGTCGGTGTTTGACCTTCAGGAATTAGAGTAATTGGTTTTGGCAATGTATTGTCAGAAGAAATTATGTTGATATTTGTTGTGTTATTAATTACAGTAACTGGTTGATCTGTGGCATTTTTGTCATCATAACCAGAAATATAAGATTCATAAATCACACCAGTAACTGTAATTTTATCGCCAACAGCAATTTTCGAATAATCGTTAGCATTGGTCCAAACTAAAATACCGTCACTAGTTTGGTCGTTATTGTCAGATGGAGCTTGAAGATAAAATTTATTAGATCCAGCTTTGTAAGTAACTATTCCTTCAGTAGTAATTTTTTTGCCAACCAATGCTGACCTTAGTTCAATTCCTTGAATATCTTGAATTGAAACAGTATTGAAAATTGGATCTGTAGTTTCTTTTAATACTAAGTTGGCAATATCTTGCAAGGATCGTATTTTAATTTCCGGAGTTGTTTTATAAGGAACTGATATTCCAGTTATCGAATAAATAGTTTTTTCATCTAAGGAATTCGCTAATTGTTCAATATCTATTCCAGTTTTAGAATCTACGTATATTAAAACGCTTTGATTCATATTATCTGTAATTGTAAATTGCAAATTAGAGCTTGCTAAATATATATTAGATACTGTGACGTTATTGTTAATTATCAATTGGCCGTATTGAGGATCTGAATAATTGTAATTAATTGGTTCAATTAGAGAAATATTATTGTCGTTTTTAACGACGGATTGTGTGTCAGCAGGCGTAATTTCTATTTCATTATTATAGATAGACAATTTTCCTGTAACAGTTACATTAGATCCAATTTCTAAAGAATTATCGAAGCTACTGTAAACATAAATTCCGCCAGTATTATCTTGAATATAATAAGCTTTGCTAGCAAAAGCCCCCGGCGTTGAAGTCACAGTTCCAGTTATAGACACTGTTTGTCCAGTAGTGCTTAGATTACGAGCTTCTTGAATTGAAATTGTATTAACTGTATTTGCATTATCCTGATTCAGATCTGTATTAGAATCGGTAATTGAATTTTCGTTAGAATCAATCGGTAAAGAACTATTAGAATTATCAATAGAGTTTAATTGCGAATTATCTTCACTATTAGAATTTGTAATTGAATCTTGTTGTGAAGTTTGGTTTAGAACTTGAGAATCTAAAATTTTTTGATACGCAGAACTAGGCTTGTACCCAGCATCCAAGGCTAACTGCAAAGTGCTATATTCTTTCCAGTTTTTTAGATTAGCATTTGAAGCTATTGTTCCATTTGGACCAGTAATTAAACCTCCTGAACTTACATAATAATGCCCATCTGCAACTTTTCCTTCACTATTAAATATAAAAGATGTTGGAATGGAACCCTCAATTATTTCTGTTGCGAAGGCAGTGATTGAGTTAGAAATAAATGGAATATCCAAATGATTAATTTGCAATGTTAGAGTTAGTCCAACAATAATCGTAGAATGAATAATCCAATTTTTCCCAGATTTAAATAGTTTAAAGCGCATAATATAATTCCCCCAGTTATATATAAGACACATTGTTACGCAAATATCAGTAGTTTGCATTCTAATTTAAACACAGAAAAACACGAACGTTTTAGAAGAAAATAATTACTTAAAAAAATACTTATATAATTAAAATATGACAAAAGAAATAGTTTTAACAGGTGACAGGCCAACTGGAAAATTACATATTGGCCATTTTGTAGGATCTTTAAAAAATCGCGTTAATATGCAAAATTCGGGAAATTATGATCCCTATATTATGATTGCCGATACGCAAGCTTTTACTGATAATGCTCGCGATCCTGAAAAAATCCAAAACTCATTATTAGAAGTTGCTTTGGATTATTTAGCGGTTGGGATTGACCCATTAAAAAGCACTATTTTTGTTCAAAGCCAAATTCAAGGTTTATTTGAATTAACTTCCTATTTTATGAATCTTGTAACAGTGGCTAGACTGCAAAGAAATCCTACTGTTAAAGCTGAAATTCAACAAAAAGGATTTGGCGAATCTTTACCGGCGGGTTTTTTCACTTACCCAGTGAGTCAAGCAGCAGATATTACCATTTTCAAAGCCACAAAAGTTCCAGTTGGCGACGATCAAGAGCCGATGTTAGAACAAACTAGAGAACTAGTTCGTTCATTTAATAATGCCTATGGAAAAGCAATTTTAGTTGAACCAGAGGGTGTTTTCCCTCCAAAAGGACAAGGACGAATCCCCGGTTTAGATGGGAATGCTAAAATGAGCAAATCTCTAAATAATGCAATTTACTTGAGTGACGATGCTGATACGGTGGCGAAAAAAGTTAAATCTATGTATACGGATCCACAACATATAAAAGTTGAAGATCCCGGCCATATTGAGGGTAATACAGTTTTTACCTACTTAGATATTTTTGCTCCCGATAAACAAAAAGTTCAAGAATTAAAAGAACAATATATGGCTGGCGGTTTAGGAGATATGAAAATCAAAAATTACCTATTAGAAATTTTAGAGGCAGAATTATCCCCAATCAGACAACGTCGTAATGAATTCGCCAAAGATAAGGGTGCAGTTTTAAATATTTTGAAAACTGGAAGCCAAAAGGCGAATAGTGTTGCTGAGCAAACAATGAAAGAAGTTCGAACTGCTATTGGGGTAGATTATTTTGATAAAGATTAATCCCCGTTCTCTTATCAGAATAATATTTTTTATTGTTGAAATTACAGCGAATACTATTACATTAAAATCTAATACTTATTGTAGTTCTATAATTTTTTTGACTATGAAATCAGGGTGACTCCAATGCAAATAATGACCATCACCAATAGAAAAAACTTTTGCATATAAGCGAAATTTCGAATGAAGGTATTCATCCCTTCTACCTTTTGATGTAACAACTGATATTTTTAATCGAGATTTACTCAAGTTTTCTTCGACGTTTTTTAAGTCATCTAATAAATTTTCAATTAAATTATTTTCTTGATAAATCATTGGATTTCCATAAGCATTAAAAAAAATTTCAGCATTTTTTTGTTTTTCGGTTTCATCATTATTTGGATTAACTACTTTTAAAAAATCTGCTATTTTAATATTGCCAGCTTTTTTAGCAGATTCAATTAATTCTGGAGATTGGAATTCACCGCCTTCAGATAAAATAGCTTCTCTTATCTCGCTATAACTAGGCTCAATTAAGAGTAAACTATTGATTTTCGTTGGATAATTATTGGCTAATATCATAGCGTAACTACCTCCAAGGCTATGTCCTACAACAGTGATTTTATTTTCGATCTGCTCATAATTGACAACGTCCATAATATTTTTCAAAATGTTGTTAGATGACCGCTCCATAGTGGCTGAAATACTTTCACCAGTGCCAATTGTATCAATTGCCATAAATCCGTATGTGCCAGGTAATTTATCTATAATTGTTTTGAAATTAAAATACGTACTGTCACCACCAAAACCCGGAATGAAAATAATTGTTGGTTGGCTATTAATTGATTTTCGATAGTTATAATTAATTTCACCTAAAGAAGTTGATATTTTACTCATTATTGTTACTCCTTTTTTAACTCTATTTAATGTAATATTATTTATTTTTTAATTTTTAAAATCAATACTCGATAAGCAGTAATTAACCAAGCAATCAAAATGATAATTGTAGAAATCATCATTGCAAAATGTAATCCAGAAACAAAAAAATAAGGATTATTTTTTGGATAATTAATTATTTTATGTCCGGCTTTTATACTCATTCCAATATATAGACTAGTTGTTGCAGCAGTTGTTCCAGTAATCATCCCCAAATTTCTAGCTAAAGCGTTTAAAGAACCAGCTACTCCTAATTTATTTTTCGGAGCATTACTCATAATTAAAGCATTGTTTGGAGTATTAAAAAAACTCATTGAAAATCCAAGAAAGGCATTTAAAGCAAAGACTAAAATAACTGGTGTTTGTTTACCAATTAGGGTCCACATAAATAAGCCAATAAGCATAGCTGAAAGAGCTGCTAAAGTAATGTATTCTCTATTTATTTTGTCGGCAATTATTCCTGAAAAAGGAGCTCCTATTAATTGCGCTATTGGCCATGCCATCATAAACAAGCCAGCCTTTCCGGGTGACATCCCAAGGAGATTTTGAAAATAAAAAGGGGTTAATATGGCAATGAAAAAAGTTGCTGAAAAAGTTAAAAATGATGCAATTATTGAAATAGTGAAAAGTTGTGTTTTAAATATACTTAGATCTAATAAAGGTTTTGTAATTTTAAGTTCATGTTTAATAAAAGCGAAAAGTAAAATAATGCTTAATAAATAACTAAATATTGGAAACAAGGCAGTAAAACCTTGTTCTTGAGCAATATTGATTCCCATGAAAAATAGAGCAATTAATAAAAATAAAAGAATAATTCCATACCAATCAAATTGAACTTTATCTTCTCGTTTCGCACTTTTTGGGAACACTTTTTGAATAATAATTATTACAATAATGCCAATCGGAACGTTAATCCAAAAAATATATGACCAAGGGAAAAATTGTAAAATAATCCCGCCTACTGATGGGCCCGCCAAGCCTCCTAACGATACAAACATGGCGATACTAGCCATGGCACGTGCACGCATTGAAACTGGGGCAACAGTTGTGGAAATTCCAAATGAATTACTCATTTCCATAGCCGCTCCAATAGCTTGGACTACGCGGGCAAATAATAAAAACCAAAAGTTAAGATTGATTCCAGCTAAAAAAGAACCAAGTACAAAGACATATGCGCCATATTTAAATACCCGCATTTTACCAATCTGATCTCCTAAATTACCAAAAAAAGTTAGTAAACCAGATACAACAATTAAATATATTGAAACAGTCCAAGTAATTTGATTCATTGGAACATTTAAATCTTTAGACATTACTGGCATAGCAACATTGACTACGGAAGAATCTAAAGTTGACATAAATATTAATAGTCCAACCGCAATCATAATTGCCCAAACTCGTTTTAAAGAAAAATTATAATCTGTATTTTTTTGAGTATTTTTCATGTTTACCTCTGATATTAAATATTAATAATTTTACACTATAAAATAATTTTTAAATATTAAGTAAGCCATGCATCACTATAAATTCGACAAATGAGATAATTAAACAAATGACAAAATTTAGAGATAAAACTTATGAAGAACGTCTAAGTGAAATTGCAGGCCAAAATAAGGAATTAATGTCAACTTATTTAAAATATGTTAATTCGGAATTGTCTAATATAACAGAAAATTATATAAGTAGCTTCCCAGTTCCAATTGGTATTTTACGAGAATTAAAAGTTAATAATAAAACATATATTGTTCCAATTGCCACTGAAGAGCCAAGTGTTGTAGCTGCTGCTAATAAGGGAGCTAAAATGCTTGGCAATGTTACCGTAACGCATGAAGTTCCTACATATAAATTAGTTCAAATTTTATCGACGGATAAAAATATAATTGATTTCACTAAAAATTATGAACAGGAAATAATCGATGTTGCAAATAATTCTTTTCCTAGTATTGTTCAACGAGGCGGGGGTGCACTTTTTGTTCAGACAAGAGAAATTAATGATCAATATTTTAGTATCCATATCCAAGTAGATACTAAAGATGCTATGGGAGCTAATATCGTTAACACAATGGGAGAAGCAGTAGCTAATTTTTATAAAGAAAACAAGATCGATGTAGTTACTTCAATAGTTAGTAATTTAAATTTAGGAGCTGTTTTTAAGGCTAGCACACAAATTAAATTAGATTTAGATGTTCTTAAAAAAATAAAAGAGTTAGCCGATTTTGGACAATTAGATATTTATCGAGCATCAACAGAAAATAAAGGTTTTTTAAATGGCGCTGCAGGTGTAGTATTAGCAACTGGAAATGACTGGCGATCATTTGAAGCGGGGGCTCATGCTTACGCTTCTTTAAATGGCCAGTATAAATCATTTACTACTTATCAAATTGATCTAAAAAATAATCAACTAGTTTTATCAGCTGAAATACCAGTTTCTTTAGGTACAGTTGGTGGAAGCATTCAAAGTCATCCTATAGCTTTAGCCAATTTAAAATTATTAAAAGTACAGTCAGCAGATGAATTATCTTCAATCGTAATTGCAACAGGGTTGGCCCAAACATTTGCTGCAATGTATGCGCTTGTCACAACTGGCATTCAAAGTGGACATATGAAAATGCAAAAAAGATTAAATTAATGATTTTTCAAAAATAAATTTTGCATATCAATTAAAATAATTTGTAATGGAAAAACAAAACCAAAACCAAAACCAAAACCAAAACCTAAAAGGAATCTCATTAGGTGCTTTAATTGCAATAGTAATTAGCGGTACGGTTGGGGCAGGTATATTTGATTTGCCTAGTACTTTAGCAAAAGCATCGACATCTGGTGTAGTTTTATTAGCTTGGGTAATTTCAGGAATCGGAATTTTAAGTTTGGCTTTGAGTTTAAATAAACTGGTTTTAGAAAAGCCAGAATTATCAGGATTAACCGATTATGCTAGAGAGGGATTTGGGGACTTTTTTGGTTTTCTTTCTGGCTGGGGATATTGGTTGAGTTCTTGGATTGGAAATATCGCATTTGCAATTATGCTGATGAGTTCCGTTGGTTACTTTATTCCGAACTTAAGAACTGGAAACACAATACCAGCAATAATTTTTTCTTCGATCATTTCTTGGTTTTTGTTTGCATTAGTTGCCAATGGCGTAGAAAGTGCATCGGTTATAAATGCAATTGTTACTTGGACTAAATTAGTTCCTCTATTTGTTTTTATCGTAGTTGCTGTTTTAAGTTTCAAAATCAATTTATTTACAGAGCATTTTTGGCAAAATTTTTCAGTTAATAGTGGAATTTTCAATTTTCATATCGCCACTTTTAGCGGTATCGTAAATCAATTAAAAGGATCATTAATGGTAATGATATGGGCTTTTGTTGGAATCGAGGGAGCTTCAATTATGAGTTCACGTGCCAAGAAAAAGTCAGACGCTGGAAAAGCTACTATTATCTCCTTAATTTCATTAATAATTCTTTATTTGGCAATAACATTGTTACCCTATGGTTATTTTTCGCAATCGGAGTTAAGTAAAATGAATACACCAGCTTTGATTTATATGTTTGAGAAAATGGTCGGACATGTGGGCGGGATATTCATTAGTTTAGGATTAATAATTACGATTTTAGGAGCATGGTTAAGTTGGACAATAATTCCACCAGAAGCAGCATCATTAATGGCCGAACAAGGACTTTTTCCAAAAATTTTTCAAAAAAAGAATAAAAACAATGCGCCAATTAATTCCTTGTTAATAACTCAGATATTATTGCAACTTTTTTTGATTTCATTATTTTTTACTAATGAAGCGTATAAATTTGCTTATTCATTAGCGACCGCGGGTTTTATGGTTATATATGCATTTATTGGGGCATATGTAATTAAATTAGGAATTCAACAAAAACAATTTAAAGTAATTTTAATAGGAATTATCGCAACAGCTTTTCAAATATTCGCTTTGTTTTTATCGGGTATGAATTACTTATTATTATTTTTAACGTCGTATTTATTAGGCTTTCTTCTATATATAAAGGCTAAAAATGATAACAATGAAATAATTCCACTAAAGGATAAAATTTTGATGTTAATAATATCTCTTCTCGGCCTTGGAATTTTATTTGGTTTTATCCCAACTGACATTTAAAAAGTAAAGCAAAATTTAATTACATATGATAAAATATTCATATGTATCAAATAGATGATCAACAAATAAAAGAAGCAGTAAAAATCGCTAAATTACTAAGTCACCCAGTACGAGTAATTATTTTAACGTTATTAAAAAATAATGAATGCACAGTTTCTCAATTAGTAGATAAATTAGATTTAGATCAGTCAGCGATATCGCATCAAATACAACTCTTAAAAGAGGAAAACTTATTGTCTGCTAGACGTGAAGGGAAACAAATATTTTATAAATTAGATGATAGTCATATTCTAGAAACACTTCAAGGAATCTTGGATCATGCTAATCATGTAATAAAAATTAAGGAGCAAAAATAAGATGGCTCATAATCATGAACATTTAACGAAACAGGTAACAACAAATTCGCAAAACGAAAAAATATATTTTATTGGTTTTGCAATTAATGTTATCTTCATTACTTTAGAGTTGGTTTTTGCTTTTATGATTAATTCTGTTTCTTTAATGAGTGATGCAGTTCATAACATTGGGGATGTTCTTGGGCTATTAGTAGCGTTTACTGGTGTTTTATTAATGAAAATTAAACCCACGAGAGAACATACCTATGGCCTACGGAATGCTTCGATCTTATCTTCATTTGCTAGTTCTATTTTTTTGGCAGTTTCAATCTGTTTTGTTATTAGTGAATCTATTGAACGAATATTTAGCAAAAATGTTGTTATTCAAAATAGCTTTGATATTGTCGTCATTTCTTTATTAGGTGTTTTAGTTAATGGATTTACTGCTTACTTATTTAATAAAAATAAGCAAAATGATGTCAATGAAAAAGGACAATATTTGCACTTTTTAGCTGATGCATTAATTTCTTTAGTAGTTGCAGTATCTGGAGTAATTATTCATTTTACTGGTTTTACTAAGTTAGATGCGATTGTGTCTCTGGTTGCAATTCTTTGGGTTTTATACGAATCGCTAGATTTGTTTAAGGAAACTTGGAATTTAATTACGAATGGAGTGCCTGAGAGTATAGATGAAAAGGAAGTTGAAAATTATTTATTATCAATACCTACAGTAAATAAGGTCAACGATCTGCATATTTGGGGAATTAGCACAACACAAACTGCCCTCTCAGCCCATCTCGAATGTAATATAATTAAACCCGACACTAAATTAATAGATACAGCTACAAAATATCTCCGTGAACACTTCGGTATTGATCATGTAACTATTCAATTAGAGTTACCACAAAAAAATCATAAGGAATCAGATATATGACAATCGGATTATTTTTATTAGCGTTATTCCCGGGCTTATTCTGGGGTTCCATTAGTTTATTAAATTCTAAATTAGGGGGAACAGCAGCACAACAAACATTGGGGATGACAGTTGGAGCTTTAGTATTTGGTTGGGTTGTTACATTCGCATATGTATTACCAAATCATATTTATTTTGGAAGTAAAATTTGGATTTTAGGAATTATTAGTGGATTGTTTTGGGCGGTTGGAACTGCTGGACAATTTGCTGCTAATAAAATTTTAGGCGTTTCAGTAAGTATTCCTATTTCTGTTACTTTTCAATTAGTTTTTAATGCTTTAGCAGCTGCTATTATTTTAGGAGAATGGACTACTGCAAAAAAATGGATTGTAGGACTTTTATCAATTGCATTGATCGTAGCTGGAGCATTATTAATTTCAGCTAAATCGAAAGCTCAAAAACAAGCCGGTGAAACATTATCTGGACTTATTAAAGGGGTTTCCATTTTATTTATTTCTAATTTTGGATATGTTCTTTACTTTATGTTTCCAAATTTGATGCATAAAAATGGTTTTATTTCTGAATCAATTTATAATGCTAAAAATGGAATTGGTTATATGACTTCGGTTGTAGGGCCGCAATCTATTGGGCAAGTAATTGGCGCTTTATTGATTGTAATCTTTATATTCAAAGAAAAAGAATTAATTTTTAAAACACCAACCGCAAAAAATATTTTAGTTGGCTTGAGTTGGGGAATTGGAAATCTATTTATGTATATCGCTTCCTCAAACCCAAAAATAGGACAGGCTGTCGCCTCTACCTTGCCTCAATGGGGAGTAATTCTTTCAGCTTTTGGTGGAGTGTATTTGCTTCATGAGCACAAGGACAAATCGCAAATGGTTAAAATTTTAATTGGTTCATTGTTAATTGTGGCCGGCGCCTTTTTAATTGGATTAAGCTAAAATTACAAATTATTATTTTTCAAAAACTCGTATTTAAAATAATATGAGTTTTTTGTTATCAAAATATAGAATTAA
>JAITDY010000031.1 GCA_031282325.1 Lactobacillaceae bacterium
ATTATAAAAAAACTGTATTCATTAGTAAAATTTAAATTGAATTATAGTTTGATTATTAATAAAAATTAACTTAAAAAGGTAGAAGTTAACCCCTACCTTTTTAATAAAAATTTATAATAATTTATCTATTTTTTATCTTTTTCTTGACTAATAAAATATTCGGCAATATCTTCCATTAAAAATACGGCATCATCACTACCAGTTAATTCCGAATAATAAGCAAAAGTGGCTGTATCTTGGAAACTCTTAATTAAACTCAAATGAGTTTTTTTAGAATAGTGACCAGTAACAGCATTAATCCACTCTTTTTGTAATTCAAAAAAAACTTTTGCAGTTTTGCCTTTATAAGAAAGATCATCTTTCACTATCTCTTTTATCTTGTCAACCATTTGACCGGATAATTGATTAATTTTACTTAATTTATTATTGCTTAATTCCTCTAATTGTTCCCTAGCATTATTAAAAGCATCTTGTCCAAATTCATTAACTAATTTTTCTTGATCTTCAATTGAAATATCAATTTTAGTTTCTTCTTTAGACATTCTCAACCTCTAAGATATTTTTTTCTTTTAAAGATTCAATAATAAAATTAAATTGCTCTTCAGCAGTAGGATCATCAATTTTTTCTAAATTAATATTTCTATTCTCATTAGCATTAACAACATTTAATTTAAATCCATCCAAGCTACTGTTAAAAGCTATTTTTAATTTAAATGATTTTTTTTCTCCTAATTCTGGTTGCAATATACCAATGTATTGCCATATATTAGAATTTGGATTTTGGATAAAACCAAAGTCTCTAAGTGAAAAGCTTTTAATTTCTTTTGAAATAGTAAATTTTTTATTATTAAGAATTGTATTAGAACTAAATGCCATATGTTAATTATACCAATTCATTTTTAATAATTTTCTTAGACGTGAAAATTTCTTCATTTGTTAATGAATGTTCCCCATTAAATTCATAAATTTCTAGATTATGTCCAGAATTTTCCAATAGACCCAATAATTGGTGAAAATTTTCGTCAGGGACAATCGGATCATCTTCACCGTGAGAAATAAAAATATTAGATTTTTGATCATTAATTGATACTTTTAATTCTTCGATCATCATTGGATGATATGCCATTATTTGTTCAAAATGTATTTGATTGCTTAATTCTAAATGTAGAGCAACATTCGCTCCATTACTATAACCAATTACATTTAATCTTGGATTTAAATTCAATTCAGAAATTAAGGAATTAACTCTTTTAATCAAAATTGCTTCTTCTCGATATAAAGAATCAATATCAAAATCTCCTTCTTTGCGACGTTTAAACCAACGATTAATTACCCCATTTTCCTGTACGCGTCCCCTAATACCTAAAATAGGATTTTTCGGATATAAATAACGAGCGATATCAATCATTTCTATTTCATCACCACCTGTAGAATGCAACAAAAGGACCGTGTTACGGTCCTTGTTACCATTTAAGTACAAATAATGTAATTTATTATCAATAAAATCTATCATTATTATAAGTCTAACATTTAGGCTTTATTTTCATCGCCAGAATTAAAAGGCACCAAATTCTTTTCAATATCTGATCGATAAGGTTCTAAGAAGGGTGGAAGTTCCAAATGGTGTCCGGCTTCTTCATATGTTTCATCCAAAAGAAAACCTGGGCCGTTAGTTGCTAATTCAAACAAAATCCCCGGCGTTGGACGGAAGTAATTGCTCTTAAAATAAAAACGATCCACAAATCCTGATTCTTGGAAGCCTAATTCATTTAATCTTTGAATCCAATAATCCAGCGCTTGTTTGTCGTCGACCAAAAAGGCCAAATGGTGTGGTCCTCCAAAACCTTGAACCCCGCGCGGAATTAAGCGACTTAAGAAAGTAATTACTTGAGCACCATGACCTCCATTATTAAATTCGTAGAGGGTAAAGTCACCTTCACGGCCTTTTTCTTCAGCCCCCATTACTGATGTAATAACCGCATCTAATAGTTTTGGATCATTAATTGTTAAAAATTCTGGGCCCAATCCCTGAATTGCAAATTGCGGATCAACTTCGGAATCTCTCCATGCAGCATGTGGCTTAGTAATATCATTAAAATGATCGTTTTCATCAGAAATTAAAGCGTATCTCTGATCATCAAAATCATAAAAATTAAGATATTTACTACCAAACAATTCCTCAATTTTTTCATCATAACGAATGTTAAATTGTTTGAATCTTTCTATCCAATATTCAAATGATGCATCATTTGGAACTCGAAAAGTTGTTTTAGAAATTTCATCAGTACCAAATTGTGCTTTTTGAATTCCTGGGAAATCAAAAAATGTTAGCACAGAACCGCCAGTACCCATGTCGTCAGTAAAGTATAAATGATAAGTGCGCACATCATCTTGGTTAACTGTTTTTTTAATAAGATGCAATCCCATAATATTAGTCCAAAAATTCCAAATTTTTGGAGAATCAGATGTAATTGTTGTTAAGTGGTGAAGACCACGAATTTCATTTGCCATATTTAAATTTACTACCTCTTTATAAAATAATTATATCTTATTTACTTACTAAAAGTAAGGATATTTAATTATCCATGAACTTAAGTAATAAATCGGCAGATTTAATTCCAGCCGTAACTACAAATTCATCAAATGATTCGCTTGCTCCACCGTCAGCCTTATCAGATATTGATCTAATTACGACAAATGGTTTTTTAAATTGTAAAGCTACTTGAGCAATAGCAGCACTTTCCATTTCTACCGCCAATGCATTTGGAAAATATTTTAAAATTTGATGTTTTCTTTCTCCATTTACAAAAGAATCTCCTGAAACAATCAACCCGCTTTTAATGTCTGGTTCAATTTCTATTAATTTTTGAATAGTTTTGATATCTGAATCAAAAAATAACGGTTGTTTTGGCATCTGACCATATTGATAACCAAAAGCAGTATTATCGGCATCGTGATATGCAGTAGTGGTACCAATTACTGTATCACCAACTTCTAAATCTTGGTTCAAGGCTCCTGCCGACCCCGTATTAATCAATAAATCGATATTATACTTTTCAATTAACAACGTAGCCGCTAAAGCAGCTTGAACTTTTCCAATACCAGACTCCGTTAAAATAACATCGTTATTTTGATAAAAACCTTCTGTAAAAATTTGGCCAGCATACTCAGCTTCGCTATTTATAGAAAGTTTTTCAACAATTCTTCTTTTTTCTTCTTCCATCGGAGTTATTATTCCAATTTTCATATCATATTACCTTTCTGATCATATAAAATTTTCCATGGCTGACTAGCATCAAAGCCGGGATCTGTAACATAAGTTAAACCACGTTTGAAACGGGTTTCCAGCCATTTTGATAGTGAAGGACTAATCGCAAGTAAATCATAGTCACTCTTAGACAAGGCATATCTAATTGCCAATTCTTCACCATTTTTTACTTTATTAACCCAGTTTGGGTCAATAATAAGCTGTCGTGCCATGGCAACTAAGTCAATTCCTAAATTAAGTGCTTTTTGAGCATCATTTGGTGTTTTGACCATTCCAGCTACAATTAAAGCAATGTTTTTTGGCAACTCATTTTTAAAAAGTTGAGCAATTGGAGTTTGAATATCCTTATTTTTAAATGGGGTTTGATCAAATTTTAATAAAGATAAGTGAATATAATGTATTCCTAATTCAGATAGTTTCAATGCAGCATACAAAGTTTCGTTAATTCTTAATCCATCTTCCATAGGTTCTTCAGGACTTAAACGATATCCAACAATAAAATCTTTACGATTATTTTTTTCAGTTATTTCAATTACTTTTTTGACAACTTCTTTTGGTAATCTTAATCGTCCATCAATATCACCACCCCATTTATCGTTCCTTTTATTAGTTGACGGTGACAAAAATTGTTGCAAAAGATATAAATTTGCGCCATGAATTTCAACCCCGTCAAAACCAGCATTAATCGCTAATTGAGTCGCATTGCCAAAATCATCAATTAACTGTAAGATTTCTTCTTCTGTTAATTCTCTAGGAATTACTTTACTTTTGTATCCAGCAATAGCTGAGGCAGATATTGGCCGATGCCCTCTTAAAATTTCTGGAGTAGTTTTTAAACCAGCACTAAATATCTGCAAAATGGCTTTATTACCATTTAATTTAATCGCACTAGATAATTTTTTTAAACTAGATAAATGTTTTTCAGACATTGCTCCTACCTGTCCTTCAAAACCTTTTCCTAATTCATTTATATATGCAACTTCAGAAATAATTAATCCCGGTCCATTGGAACGAAGGCGATAATATCGTTCTTCAATATCGGTAATATTTCCATCTTCATAACTAGAACGTAATGTTGTTGTTTGAAAATGTAAAAGCTTTTAAAAAATCATAGTCCATTTTTAAGCTGCAATTCTAAATGCAATTAAAATAAAGTTTAACAGGAATAATAAGGAAATAGCAATAATTACAATATTTAATTCTTTAAATTTTCCTTTAATAATTTTAATAATTATATAGAAAATAAATCCAGCAGCAATTCCATAAGAGATTGAATAGCTAAAAGCCATAAAAATACTAATGAAAAAGGCTGGAATTGCTACTTCGATATCATCCCAAGCTATTTTTTTAATTTCGCTCATCATCATAATTCCAACTAAAATTAATATTGGTGCCGTAGCTGAAGAAGGGATAACAGAGATTAAAGGTGATAGTAGAATCATTAATAAAAATCCAATTGCTGTCACAACATTAGATAGCCCAGTTCGGCCACCAGCAGCCACTCCCGATGCTGATTCAATAAAAGTAGTTGTATTGGAAGTTCCTAATACACCAGCTGCTGTAGTTGTAACAGTATCTGCCAATAATGCACGATCCATTTTAGTGGAAAAATCTAAATTTTTGTTTTCAATAAATTCTTTTTGATCTTTTTCAGAAAAAATGTTTGTTTGTTCACCGATTCCAATTAAAGTACCGATTGCATCAAAAAGGCCCGTTAGTCCCATTGCGAATACCGTAGCAATTACTAAAGAAATATCTTTTGCATTATCGAATAAACTAGTAATGCCATTTTTTGAAAAGCCAGCACCGACTACGGTTTTAAAATCTATAAATGATTGCGCGATCGATGAAGACCAATTAATTTGAACATTAGTTACTCCCATCGGAATTCCAATTAATGTAGTAATAATCATAGCAATCAAAAAGGAACCCGGCACTTTTCTAACAACTAAAGCAATTAAAATAATTAATCCAATTAAAGAAAGCAGTGCTGTTGAATTATTAAAATTAGCAAGTGTTGGTGTAACTCCACCATTTGCGGTCATGCTGGGAGTATTTAGTCCATTTATTACGTTTGCTTTTTCAACAATAAAATTAATAAATCCTGCATTTTTCAAACCAATATAAGTAACAAAAATTCCAATTCCAGATGCAATTGCGGCTTTTAATTCGTTTGGAATGGCTTTAACAATTGCTCTTCTACCATGTGTGAGCGTAATAATTAAATCTACAACCCCAACTAGAAAAACAATTCCAAGTGCCTGTTGCCACTTAAATGAGAACCCAAATACAATTGTATACACGAAATATGCTTGCATTCCAATGCCCGGAGCAATAGCGAAAGGCACGTTAGCAAAAAGTCCCATAAATAAGGTGCCTAAAGTAGATACTAATATCGCCGCAATAAATATGCCACCTTTCGGCATACCTGTTTGTCCTAGGATTTGAGGATTTAGAAAAAAGATATATGCCATCGATAAAAAGGTTGTTATTCCGGCAAAAATCTCAGTTCTGATTGTGGTGTTATTTTCTTTTAATTTAAACATCTAATGAAATTCCTTGTTTTTTTATATTTTTTTATTTATGTACAAAAAAATCGATTCGAAAATGGGGGAATCGAATCGATTTATATAAAAATAAATTTAATTCGATAGTCTCCATATTTTGGCATGGAGGTAGAAACTTGCTCACCATTAACGAGCGATTATATCGTGCTAATATTATAAAAAATTATCCAATAAATGTCAATATTAATTGTGTTTAAGTGAGGCGTATACGTTCAATGTAATCATTTGCTAGTATCTGCTTCATAAGTCAGATTTTGATGATAAGTTTGTTCATTAAACACACAAGATTTTTCAATTATCCTAGTGGTACAGAATTGAATCAATTATTTTTAGTTATTAACAAGGACTTTTTTAAAATCTTTGTATCAACAATGGAATCCGTCATATTAAAACTGAATACACGTTAACTACGATTGGCAGAAGCCTTTTACCAATCGTAGATAGTATGGTTAGATGGGTGAACAATATAACAACAATCACGTTGAAAATTAAGCTTATCTTATATGTTCGCCCAAATATCGAAAAATAAAAACTAACTAATAATGAATGCAAAAAAATATTTAATACAAAAAAGAATGAATTGCTTCATTCTTTTAATAAGCTATTGAATTTTAACGCTAACTAATAATGGAGTAATTGCTAATATTTTATCCAAATTTCTATAAGAGTAGTACCGGTTATATTTGTGTTAACTCAATTAATTGATTTTTATTTACTTCAAATATTTGGTCTACAATTTCTAAAAATTTATCATCATGAGACGCAATTAAAATAATTTTATTTGGACTTTTTTCTTTTAATAATATTCGCTTTAAAACATCGATATTAATTTGATCTAAATTATTAGTAGGTTCATCCAATATTAATATTTTAGATTCTTTCACTAAAGCTCTAATTAAATTAATTCTTTGTTTTTGTCCACCAGAAAGTTTGCTAATTTTTTTCTTGTATAAATCAGAAATACTAAATATTTCCATTAATTTTTCCATTTTTTCTTCGTTAATATCTTGAATAACATTGAGGTTTTCTTTAACTAACCAATCATCAATTAATAATGTGTCCTGCGTTGCATATGCAATATGCTTACCACGAAATTTAGCAAAATCAGTTTCACTTAAATTGTCAATTCTTTGATTTTCAAAATATATTTCTCCTGAATCAATTGTTTTTAAGCCAGAAATAATATCGAAAAATGTTGATTTTCCAATTCCACTAGCTCCTTTGATGCCGATTATTTGATTATCCAAAAATTGCGTATTAAGATTGTCGAAAATAAGTTTATTTTTATAAACTTTCGATACATTAATTATTTCAATCTTCATAAGACATTTCACCAATTACTTTTTTAGAATAAAAGTAATTAAATACAATGAAAAATAAATTAATTAAAAGAAGAAAACCAAAGTCTAATATCTGCAAATGAAATGGTGTGAATAATAAAACTATTGGTAATACAATGAAAGATAATATTCCAGATATCGCACTTGGTTCAAATACTGTAAAAGCAATTTGATTTTGATTCAACCCCAGAAGTTTCAGTGCTTTAAATTCTTGTGACATCGTTTTTACGGTAATTTTAATAATATATGCAGAAACTAAAACTGTAATAGCTAAAATTAGAATTGCAATAATTCCATTTCTAATAAATGCATTATTAGCTTCTTTTTTGAAACTCGCTATTGTTTTAGAAATTGGAACAAATTTTAATTTAATGTTTGCTTTTTTTGCTTTAGATTCAATTTTCATTAATAGATTCTTTTCAGGATTAATAATAAGGGTATTCGCATCCATATTACCCCATGAAAAAGTTTTTGCAATATCATTAATTGAATTAACTTTAAGTATTGATTTAGATAAATCATCGTAACTATAGGTATAGTTATAAAGATTTTGGAATACTTGATTTTTAGCTAAGATACCGGAAATTTTAGATCCATTTATTTTATCGCCGATTTTATATTTTTTAGCTAATTGATCACCAATTAGAGTTTCACCAATTTTTGGACTCTCTCCTTTTGCAATTTTAATTTTGAATATTTTGGTAAAATTCTCAGAAATTCCATCAGTATAATAAAATACAACTTGATTTTTATTAAATTCATTTTGAAAAACACTATTTAAAAATTCATTTCTTTTATTAATCTTATTTTCATTAGATTCATCAATATTAGTTGCTGGAATATTAAACATATAATTACTCTTCTTATTTATTTGTTCTAATCTATTTTCGGCTTTTAAATATTGAGTAATTGGAATAATTGCTTGGTAAGCAAAAATATTTAACAGAAATAGCAAAATTAAGTTTGTTAAAAATAATATCTTTCTCTTTTTAATAATTGATAGTATTGCCTTTATCATTGTTTGATCCCCTTATATAAAAAATAATTAAAAAAAATAATAGAAGAAAAATTAATTAAGACAAACGTTATAAACAATTGATAATTATTTAAAAAATAAGTCTGAAAAATAATTTCTAAAATAATATTTAAAAATAGCGCGATGATTGTTGCAAAAAAAATTTGGATTAATTTTAAAAAAAGTTGTTCATATAAACTATTTCCATTTATCCAATTAAGTATAATAATTTGTTTATTCTTTTTAAAATTTAAAAACTGGAATAAAAGTAAGATTATGATAAATATTATTATTAAAAAAATTACCTTATTTCCTGTGAATATATTAATATTTGTAAACTTTTTAAAATCAATAATAAAGAAAAATAATGTATCAATAATAATTATTTGTAATAAAACTTCTATATTATTTTTAATATTTATCATTAGTAAAGATTATAATTAACCGTTGTTCTTCCTGATTTGCTCCAATCAATTAAATTATCCCAAACCCAAATACTTTTATATCCGCTGTTAATTTTTATTTCTCCTTTTGTGACTCCATTTCTTGAATATCTAATTTGGCCAAATGATTGAGGTTTCTTAACATTTACCTCGCCGGTATATCCCACTTGAAATTGCTCAGTATTTTTTACATAACTTTGCCCTTTTGAAATCAATGTAGCTGCAGACGCACTAATCGGTACTACTAACAAACTCAATGTAACCATTAAAGTTATACTAGTATTTCTTTTCACAATAAATTTCTCCCTCTGTGCCCATTTTGCATTTGCACACGATAAGTATTGCATTTTTAAATTTTTTTGTCAATGGCGTTTACTATCATTGCGATTACTCTCATACTCAATTATTTTTTTAAATTAAAAACCTGCTATAGCAGGTTTTTATGTTCTTTAATATATTTTTCTTTTTCCAATCTTTTTAGTTTTTTGAATTTATTTTCAAAACTGAGCGCCTCACCCTTAGAATCAAAATACTGCACAAATATTAATTTCAATGGGTGATGAATTAAAACTTTCGTGTATTTAGCCCCTTTTCTTGCTTGATGCGCTTGAAAACGTTTCACATAATCATTTGATGTTCCTGCATAAAATTTATCATCAGCTGTTTTTATAACGTAAAAATAATATCCGTCCATTACATTTCTTCCACAAACTTTGGTTCTAATATCTTCACATCTCGATTAGAACCATCTTTAATTGCCTTGATTAAAACCAAGTCAGATTTAGAATTTTTATTATGGTAAACAAATTGCATATTTTCAATTCCAAAATTATGTTCTTTTAATAATTCCAAAATTTCCAATATTCTACTTGAACGATGAATTAAATAAAATTTTCCTTTATTTTTTAAAATTTTTTTAGTAGCAAAAATTAGGTCTTTAAGTTCTAACTTAATTTCATGACGAGCAATTTCAAAAGCTGTATTAGCCATTCTTTTCTTATGACTCTGAATATCAAAATACGGGGGGTTAGAAATTACAACATCAACACTGTTATTTTTAATTGAATTTGAGATATCTTTTATATCGATATTTAAAGCAGATACTCTATCTTGTAAATTATTCAAAGTAATACTTTTTTGTTCTAATTCAAACAATTCTTTTTGAATTTCTACTAAAATGATTTTGCCTTTATTTTTTTTCGAATAGGTTAATCCAACCGCTCCTGTTCCTGCTCCGAAATCAACTGTTAAATAATTAGATTGATTTATAGCATCGGCAAAATCAACTAATAAAAAAGCATCTATTTGATATTTGGGTAAAATTTTTGATTGAATTATTTTAATACCTTGAAATTCATCAATAGAAATATCATTTTCAAAATATTCGCCAACGTTTTCCATATATTAATATTAAACGACAATTATTAAATAAATTATAATTAATAACATGTACAAATTTATATTAGTAATTGCTAAATTTATTATTTTTATAATTACTGGAAAAATAAATGTTCAAGAAAAACAAAATATTCCAGTAGGCCAATACATCCTAGTAGCTCCACATCGTACTTGGTGGGATCCCATTTGGTATGCAGTTGCGATGTGGCCAAATAAATTTATTTTTATGGCAAAAAAAGAATTGTTTAAAAATAAAATATTTGCTGCTTTCATTAATAAAATGGGTGGATTTTCTGTAGATCGACAAAACCCGGGGCCGTCCGCAATTAAAATACCTGTTAAAGAATTAAAAAATGGAAAACGTTCTTTAATTATTTTTCCAAGCGGTTCGCGTCACTCACAAAATTTAGCTGCTGGAGCAATAGTTATCGCTAAATTATCAGGAAAACCAATTTTACCAGCAGTCTATCAAGGACCGGTTAAATTCTTAGGTCTATTTAAAAGAAAATCTACCACAATTCGTTTTGGACAACCTTTTTATATAGATAAAAATATGGAAGAACAAGAAATATTAAAGAAAATTCAAAAATCTTTTGACTTATTAGATAAGGAAATAGATCCAAATTGGAAATACGTTGATCCAAAACCAAAAAAAGAAGCCCAATAGGACTTCTTTTTTTAAGATTATTTTTTCATTTGATTAATCATTTGATTAATCTGTTTCTGTGATAAATTCCTGCCCATTGAAGCAGCTAATTGCTTTAATTGATCGGGTCCAATTGGAGGATTCTTCTTTAAATAACTTTTCATCGTATAACGAGAAATTATCATTCCAGCCACAATTCCTACTAAAATACCTAAAATAAAAATAAAATACCAAGCCATTATTCACGTAATCCTTTCTTTTTTTGAATATCGATTACTTTTTGAGGAGTAATCTCTTTTCCACTTTTATCAAAGACTTGTGTCATTTCTAATTGAGAAGCAAATGTTTTCTTAAAGTTAGCTAAAAATTCTTTACGTAATTCATCTCTTTCTTTAAGTTCGTCATCATTTAAACCAGCATCAGTTTTGGCCTTTTGTGCTAACTCATTAATTCTCAAACGAATAGCGTTTTGCCGATTATTTTCTTTTTGGTCAACTTCAAAAGCTGGCATATCGTGTTCTTGCTCAGATTTAGAATTGTCAGTCATGACTTTAATTATACAAAATTGTTATGAAATTATAAAGTTTTACGAACAAATGTTTGTTTTTAAAATATTTTAAATTATACTTTAATTAAGAATTAATAGCGCATTAAAGGACGAAATATAATGGCCGAAAGCAAACAAATAGGAATTTTACGTTTTATATACAACAAATTAAATAATGAAGGTTACGCACCAACGATTCGAGAAATCGGTGAAGCTGTTGATTTATCGTCAACTTCTACTGTCCATGGCCACTTGGACCGTCTAAAAAAACATAATTACATCAAAAACGATCCTAATCGTCCACGTTTTATTTCAATTACCGATGAAGGTCTTAAGCTATTAGGTATTCACGAATCAAGTGGACGCATTCCAATGATTGGCGCTGTTGCAGCCGGACAACCAATTTTAGCCACTGAAAATATAACTGATGAATTTTTCCCAATTCCTAAGGATTTAGAAAAGTTCGATGGTGAATTATTTATGCTAAATGTTATTGGCGATTCTATGATTAATATCGGTATTTTAAATGGTGATAACATCATCGTTAGAAAACAAAACGATGCGCATAATGGTCAAATAGTCGTTGCGATGACAGATGACTTTGGTGGCGAAGGCGAAGCAACCGTAAAACGTTTTTATAAAGAAGATGGTCACTATAGATTACAACCTGAAAACGATAATATGGAACCAATTATTGTAAATAATGTTCAAATTCTTGGTATTGTGGTTGGATTGTACAGAAATAAATTCTAATATATTTAGAATTTTTTTATTACTAATTTTTTTAATTCAGATTGCTTAAAAAATTTCTTTTTTATATCTAAATTAATTACTTAATCCTGACAGTGAACGCATCACGAGATCAACATCTTTATTTTCTAGCTCAGCAATTATGTGCAAATAGGTTTTTTGAGTTGTGGTCATACTTGCATGGCCTAATCTACGAGCCACGCTAGCAATTGAAACACCGGCGAATAATAAAAGTGAGGCATGAGTATGACGCAATCCATGAATAGTAATAATTGGAATATTTGCATTTTGACAATGTCTCTTTAAGCGTTCATTAGGTGTGGAGTTCCAAACTTTTCCATGAACAAAAATTGGTTTATCTTCCGGTAAATCTTTTAATAGCTCAGTAAATTGAATAACTGTTTGCCAATCAATTTGAATTTTTCTATTTGAAGTGAAATTTTTTGTTGGCATAAAACCTTGATCATTTTTATAATCCCACGTTTTATTTACGGATAATGTTTGATGCAAAAAATCAAAATCTAATGGAGTTAGTGCTAAGGCTTCTGAAAAACGCATTCCTGTTTTAGCAATTAATAAAATCATCCAATCCCAATTTAATTTAGAACCAAGATTTAAATCTGATATAAGTTTATGAACTTCAAATTGATTTAAAAATTTTTGTTTTTTTATACGTGGGACTTTTCCTTTAATGATGGCTTTACGTGTTGGATCGCGGTTTATCCATCCTTCATCAACTGTATCCAAAATCGCTGCCTTTAATTGATGATGAAAATCCATTGTAGTTTGGCGTTCATGAAATTCAGCATAATTATTTAATAGTTGCTGATAGGTAGTCCGATTTAATTGACGAATTTCTATATCTGGAATTAATTTTTTAACCCATTGAAGTGTCATCATATATTTTTGCATTGTTACAAGTTGAATTGCTCCTTCTTTATAGATTTTTATCCAACGACTATAATATTCATAAAAAAGTTCATATTGTGTATTTTGATTTTTTGACATATTTTTCCTTTATATTTAGCAATTAAAAACCTACGCTGATGAATGGTAATGAGTTGATCGATGTTTTTGAAGAAGTCACCCACTTGTTTCTGCTCACCGATGCTCGGTACAACAATCTGAAATTTTGCAAAAGTAGTTTTGTTAATTATTGCTGTTGCAGTTTGACCAGCTAATGATGCAAAACGAGCTGTATCTTTTATCATTGCTGACAAGATAAAATAAGCATCATTTTCTTGAGGGACGATTGCATTAATCTGCTGATTAAAAGCTACAGGAACCGTGTTAATTGCATTCTTACCAATTGATGCAATACTTGTAATCAAAACAGAATTTTCAGGTATAGTGCGTGCTTTAGACCAACCTTGCTCACTTAAATATCTTTCTGAATCTGACATGATCAATCTATCAATATCTGTCGGCGTAATCCAAACATGACCTTCCACTTTATCTGTCCAATTATCTAAATCAGAAGTTTTAGGAGTGTTACCAGTGTAAACTTTCCCTAGCTCTCCCAGCTTACGTTGTTCCCAAGCGTGGGTGAAAAAAATAGATAGAAGAATTATTCTCCTATCTATTTTTTAATACGATATTTTTGTAATTTAAACATTTTTTGCAAAAAAATAAATGAATTATTTTATTATAACTAGATACCTAAAATTTTAAATTGTTCTTCAATTTCTTTTTCCAGTTGATGTATTTCCTCATCATCCTTGGCAATCAAATCTTTTACTTCTTGAAGATCAATAGGTTCTTCCTCTTCAAATGTATCAACATAACGTGGAATATTCAAATTAAAATCGTTATTCTTAATTTCTTCAAAACTAGCAAGGTGAGCATATTTTTCAACGTCTTCTCTTTTTATAAATGTATTAATAATTTTTTCAACATTAGCATTTGAAAGTGTGTTTTGGTTTTTACCTTTTTCATATTCATTCGATGCATCAATAAAGAGAACATCATTATTCTTACGATTCTTTTTAAAAACTAAAATCGTTGTTGGGATACTCGTTCCATAGAAAAGATTTGCCGGTAAACCAATAACCGCGTCCAAATAATTCTTTTCAATTAAGGTTTGTCTAATTTTTCCTTCTGCTGCTCCACGAAAAAGAACACCGTGTGGTAAAACAATTGCCATACTTCCAGTTTGATTCAAGTGATAAATACTGTGCAAAATAAAGGCATAGTCTGCTTTTGAAGCAGGGGCTAACTTTCCATACTCACTAAAACGTGGATCTTTCATTTTTGAATCTTTATTATCCCATTTAGCTGAGTAGGGCGGATTTGTAACAACTGCATCAAATGAACGTGGTGAATTAATACCTTTTTCATTAGGACCATCTGGCCAATCATTTTCCAAAGTATCTGCATTGTTAAGATTCATATTGTTAAATGTCACATCATGCATCATCAAATTCATGCGTGCCAAATTATAGGTTGTCGTATTTAATTCTTGACCGTAATACTTGATTGCTCCAGCTTTACCACCATGTGGTAATTCATTACCAACTGTTAAGAGTAAAGAACCACTCCCCATGGTTGGATCATATACTGTGAATGATTCTCCTGTTTCTTTAACATCTGTTGTCACAAGTTTTGCTAAAATCTGACTCACTTGATGAGGAGTATAGAACTCCCCGCCTTTTTTGCCGGCTGATGCTGCAAATTGTCCTATTAGATATTCATAGATTTCTCCGAGAACATCTTTACCATTTTCTTCTTTATACTTAATATCATCAACTAATTTCACAATGTTATTTAAAGATTTGGCACGAGCTGTTGTAGATGCTCCTAAACGTGAGTCTCCTAGATTAATATCATTAAAAACACCACTAAAATCTCTAGATGCCTCTTTGTTTAATTCGGCATTTTTGTTAAAGTTATCAAAAATAGTTTGATAATCACTTGGAATTACCTGTGCGTTATCAATTTTTTCATTTAAAGATACCCATGTATCATTTGGAGCAATTGCATAACCAAGCATAGATGAAATATCATCTAAATAATCCGCTAAATCATTCCCATTTGCTTCAGCTTTATAAGCTTCGTTTGCTGTTGTTCCTTCGGGTATGTCGATAACATGATTACTTACCAAATAATCTTCTTGGTGTTCTGAAAGATAACGGTAAAACATAAAAGCTAAAATATAGTTTTTAAATTCACCTGCATCCATATTTCCTCGTAGTTCGTTCGCCATTGCCCATAGCTTGCTGGTAATAGTTTGTATATTATTTTCTGACATTTATATATATCTCCTTTTATTTCGCTTTTAAATAAACATTTGCTGTAATAACGCTTTTTTCTGTAATTTTAAATGTTCCAACCTACGCTGATGAATGGTTATGAGCTGATCGAGGTTTTTGAAGAAAGAACCGATCTGGATTTGTTCTTCTTGTGCAGGAATGTATATTAAAGCTTCTTTGATATCATTCGAGTTAATAC
>JAITDY010000017.1 GCA_031282325.1 Lactobacillaceae bacterium
TTCGAATAAAGTTTAATCCATGGACATAACTAATTAAGGTAACTGCTACTCCACCAACCAATGAATAGATATTTACATAGTCAAAAAATCCACCATAAATATCTCCATTTTTATCAATTGGCATTCCTTTAACCATTGATGTAAAAATCATTCCCAAAAAGAATGGGGCTAAAAATGAGGCTAAGGCAATAACACGTTCCCAATGACGAACATGAATGGCTTTTTTAACTGAATCACGAAATTCAAAACTTGCTGCTCTAAATATTAATGACATTAAAACAACGAAAAGCATAATATAAAAGCCACTAAACAACGATGCATACCAATATGGGAATGAAGCAAACATAGCTCCACCTGCAGTCAATAACCAAACTTCATTAGCATCCCAATTAGGACCAATTGCAGAATACAAAGCTTCTCTTTGTTCTTCAGTACGAGCATTAGTTATAAATTGCATTCCAACACCAAAATCATAGCCTTCTAAAAAGAAAAAGCCTGAGAATAAGATACCAATTAAAATAAACCAAATTAATTGTAAAATTGTCATTTTATAAAGCCTCCTTGGTTACTTTTAAATTACGAGACTTAGCCTTAGCTACGGTTTCATAATTTGCTTCATCTGGTCCTGCGTGCAAAACATTGCGACTGAAAATAATCATTAAAATTCCTAACAATCCAAATGAAAGCAAGAAGACGATATTAGTGAATAGTAATGAAGTTACAGTAGCAGATGGTGAAACAGAGTCAGCAATTGTAAATAAACCATAAACAGTCCAAGGATAACGGCCCAGCTCAGTAACTAGCCAACCGGCTGAATTAATTACAAAAGGAATAAAAGTGGTAATTCCTAGAATCCATAAAAACCATTTGTATTTAAGAATTTGATCGGACTTTTTACGGTTCCAATAAAGCGAAACTGCAGCTAATATAAGTAATAGTCCACCGCCAAAAGCCATGATTCTAAATGAATAAAATAGAGTGTTTACAGGAACATAATAATCTTTTGACTTATTTCCGTATTTTTCTTTTAATTCAGTATTTAGTTGATTCATTCCTTTGACTTTTCCACCATTAATTGAATGGTTTTCCAATACAGAAAGTGCGTATGGTATTTCTAACTTACCAATAAATTTGTTTGTTTTTGAATTCCAAACACCAACAAGCGTCCAAGGTAAAGCTTTATCTTTTCGATCTGCGGAATTAATAGTATTATCAACTCCTTCCATAGCAGCAAACTTCATCGGTTGTTGCTTAGACAAAAACAATGTTTGTTGATCACCTGAAACAACGGAACCTAACACAGAAACTAATCCTACGACTGCAGCAATAGTTAATGACTTACGATAAAAAGTTGTTAAATTAACTCCAATTTTTTCAGATTTTAACAAACGAAAAGCGGACATTCCAATTACTACGAAAGCTGCAGTAACGAATGCTCCTAAAATAACATGTGGAAACTCATACCAAAGTTGTGGATTTTTCAATAATTGAAAGAAGTCGGTTAATTCAACACGCTTCATTCCATGATTCACAGCATAAGCAACTGGGTTTTGCATAAATGAATTAGCAGCTAGGATCCATAATGCTGAAATTGCTGAAGCAAAAGCAGTTACCCAAATAAAGATCATATGAACAACCGGTTTGAAACGATCCCAAGTAAACATCCAAAGACCAATAAATGTTGATTCAGCAAAAAAAGCAACTAGAGCTTCAACAGCTAGTGGGGCTCCGAAAATATCACCAACATATCTTGAATAATCAGACCAATTCATTCCAAACTGAAATTCTTGAATAATACCAGTTGGTACTCCAACTGCGAAACTCAATAGGAAAATTTTTCCCCAAAATTTTGCCATTTTTTTATATACATTGTCTTTTTTTACAACGTATAAAGTCTCCATTATGGCGACAATAGTACCTAATCCAATCGACAATGGCACAAAAAAGAAATGAAAAATTGTTGTCATTGCGAATTGAAATCTAGATAAATCTAAAACTGAAAATAAACTTAGATTCATAAAACGCTCCTCTTAATATTTAAATAAACTCTTCTTATAATTATATAACTTGTGAAATGTTTTTTAAATCATTAATTGTCGATTTTTAACGAAAATATCTATTTTAATTCCCAAAATAAGATATTAATTTTAAAATGACCCTGCCCAGACTCGAACTGGGAGCAAGAACTTAGGAGGTTCCCGTTTTATCCCGTTAAACTACAAGGTCAATTTGCGTGACGATTGATTAATATCTATCACACAACAATTATACTTTCTAATTTATTTTAAATTTAAATATTTTTTTCATCAGCCTGAAATCTTATGCCAGCATTTTTTCGTAAATCAAACATTAATTGATTTATATTAGCTGCAAGCATCAAAGCTTTCTCATATTTTTCTAAATTTTGAGGAGAATATCGATCCTTTAAAATTTCAGCAAAATATTTTACTTCATTTAGAGTTGGATTTTGTGGATGAGGTACATTCAGCTGTTTTTTTATTTTTTTGTTTTCATCAATCAATTGAATATTATCTAATTCTGCAACAGAATCAATAGAAATCGTTTCTTTTAATCCATAAATTTCACTTTTTTGATATGAATTAACAATTTTAGAAATAAACATATTTATTTGAAAATTAGGATATTCAAAATTTATTATTCCACTACCATCAATTCCATTGTCTAATAATTGTGGGATATAACTTATTTTTTCAGGGTAGCCAAACCAACCAACAGCTGCATAAACAACGTAAACACCCATATCATAAAGCACACCACCACTAAAATTCAAACTAAAGACATTAGGCGTATTATTTGGTTCATGTTTTAAAAATGTATCGTACTTACTAGAATATTTCGCATAAATTAGATTCGCTCCTTGAATAGCTGGCAATTCAGCAATAGTATTGTTAACGATTTGAAAATTAGGATCATAAATATTTCTAATCGCTTCAAATAATCTAACATCAGGATTTTCTTCCAATAACTTTAATACGCTAGCAAATTCTTGAGTATTTGAAACAGATGGTTTTTCTACAATAACATCGATTTTATTTTCAATCGCTGTTTTGATTTGTTGAAAATGTAATGAATTTGGCGAGGCAATATAAACAGCATCGATAACCTTTAACATAGATTGATAGTCGTTAAAAATTTCTGCTTTTATTTTTAATTCATCGATCATCTTCTGTGCCGATGTTTGCCCACGAGAATAGATACCCATAATTTCATATTCGCCACTTTCAATAAAAGCTTCAGCTAGTTGTTTAGTTATCCAACTAGTTCCTACTAAACCAATTTTAATCATTGTCCATCTCCTACATTTGTATTTGTATTTTCATCTGTTGAATTAGTTTGTTCTTGAGAATTATTAGTTTGCACATTGGCTTGAATCAACTTATCAAATTCTTTTTGATCACCATTAAAAAAAGATAGCGGTATAGTATATTCGTGCAATCCACTGCCAATTTTGCCAGCTCCAGTATATTGAACAAATTGATTTATCGAATCAGTATTTTGATCGTTATTAGCAACTAACCATATTTTTGCGTCCACAGAATTAGTAATAAATGCTTGTTTAATTTGTTCATATAATGTTTGATCAGTACGTACTAAGACGCTATGATTAGGATAATTTTCCTTTAAATTAGCAACTAATTGAATCACGTCAGGTATTGCTCCCGGGTCTGAGATATTAGAAATATCAATCGCAATTGGTAACGTACCGATGTTATTTCCGACTGTTTTAGCAAAAAAATCATAATTAGCAAATGAAGAAACGTACGGGTCGTAAAATAAAACATCCCCGTAAGGAATATCTGCTTCTTTGGCACGCTTAGTACTAACATCAAAAAGGGCGTCTTTTGTTTTTGAATCTTGAGTAGCTCTAATAAACAAAAAATTTAATCCAGAATCTCTCATTGAAGAAAAATCAGAGTATGGATTTTCTGAAGAAAAATAAGATCCTAAAATTTTATTTTTTAAAATATTATCAGATTTTAATTCAGAATCTGCTTGATCATTATCGCTTTTAGTTGAACCGATTTGAACCGGTGTTGTCGGAACATCATCATTAATGTTTTGTGCTCGTGGAACCATTTTTGGTTGACTTACAGAAAAATATAGTATCGCCGAAAAAATAGTCCCAATCCCAAATAAAATTAAAAATAATTGATTGGCATTTAATTTGGCACCACTTTTTTGTCCAGCGAAATTATTTTTTAAACCAATAATTACTCCGTTGAATACTCTGTTGAAATTTTTTTGAATCTTTTTTACAATTTTTTGCATTACTTTAATTATAAATTAAGTAGTTTATAATTACATATTAAGTACTAATTGTAAAAGGAGACAAAAAATGATTAATAAACAACTAGAAAATAAAATCAACAAGTACGCAGAATTAGTAATAAAAAAAGGAGCTCATGTTACTCCCGGACAAACCGTAATTTTTTATGGAAATACTGAGCTTGATTATTTCATTGAAAAATTAGTTAAAGAAGCTTACAAAGCTGGCGCTGCTGAAGTAAATGTACAGTGGCGTAATACTAGTGTTTCAAAAGATTTTTATTTAAATGCTGCTAACGATAGAATTGAAAATGCTTCGAAATATTTGAGCGTTTGGGCAGATGAATATATTACCGACAAAAAAGCAACCCGTATTTCAGTATTAAGTGATGATCCTGATGGATTAAATGGCGTCGACGCAAAAAAATTAGCAGCCAATACCAAGGCAGTTGGAGCTGCTTTAAAAACTGTTCGTAAAGCAACTATGAACGACGAAATTTCTTGGTTGGTAATGGCCGCTCCCGGCCTAAAATGGGCCGAAAAAGTTTTTCCTGAATTAAAAGGTCAAGAAGCAATTGATCGCTTATGGGAAGAGTTCTTAAAAGATGTTTATGTTGATGATGATTCCAATGCAATTAAAAACTGGGAAAAGCATATTGAAGATTTAGCCAATCGAGCTACTTGGTTAAATGAACAAAATTTTAAAGAACTTCATTATAAGTCTGCTAAAACAGATGCTGTAATTGGATTAGCAGAAAATCATAACTGGGAAGCTGCGTTGTCAAAAGACAGACAAGGTAATGTATTTATTCCAAATATGCCTACTGAGGAAGTTTTTACTGCTCCTGACAATCGAAATATTTCAGGAACTATTTCTTCTACCCTCCCTCTAAGCTACAATGGTAATTTAATTACAGATATTGTTTTGCAAGTAGAAAATGGAAAAATCGTTGATGCTAAAGCTAGTTCAGGAGAAGAAGTACTAAAAGAATTAATTGAAACAGATGAAGGTTCACATTCATTCGGTGAAGTTTCATTAGTCCCATTCCATTCTCCAATTAGCCAAGCAGGTGTATTATTCTACAATACTTTATATGATGAAAACGCATCTGATCATTTAGCTATTGGAGGTGCTTATGGTTCTAACATTAAAGGTGGCAAGGATCTTTCTGAAGAAGAATTAATTAAATTTGGTTGGAATCGTTCCGATGTTCACGTCGATTTCATGATTGGTTCTGCCGATATGAATATCGATGGTGTAAAACAAGATGGTAGCATAATCCCAGTTTTTAGAAATGGTGATTGGGCCGACTAAAATATTATTAAAAAAATCGCTAACTAAAAAGCGATTTTTTGTTTACATAATAACTTTAAAATGATAAATTAAACATAATATACTTTAGGAGTTTACATGGATACACATAGAATTTTGGCAGAATTTTTTGCTACTGGTTTAATGGTTTTATTTGGAGTAGGCGTCAACGGAGCTATTTTATTAAATAGATCGAAATATAAGGGTGAGGGTGAACTTTTTGCCATTACTGCATGGGGTTTTGGAATTTCCGTTTCTCTATGGATATTTGGTGATGTTTTTATTAATCCCTCAATGGCTATCGCTCAAGTAATTTTAGGTCACGTTACAATAATCCAAGGTCTTGTCTACTCAATTTCTGAAATTCTAGGAGGAGTTGTTGCTTCAATAATTATTTTTATAATGTATAAAGATCAATTTGATGCTTCTCAAGATATTGATCCTGTTCGTTTACGCACTGTTTTCTCTACCACTCCAGCAATTAGAAACTTACCTCGTAATTGGTTTGTAGAGTTCTTTGCTACATTCGTGTTTATTTTTTCTATTCTAGCAATCGTCAACATTCATACTGAAGGAATGGCTCCATTAGCGATTGGATTTTTAGTCTGGGCGATCGGAACTAGTTTAGGAGGAACAACTGGATTTGCAATGAATTTAGCTCGTGATATGGGCCCAAGAATTGCCTACGCCCTTTTACCAATTAAAAATAAAACTAATCCAGATTGGCAATATGGACTTATAGTTCCTGGTACTGCTCCGCTATTTGGAGGAATAATAGCTGCTTTAGCTTTTAAAACATTCTTTTAATTTAAAAATCCTTATAATTTTATAAGGATTTTTTTGTATTGCTAGATTCATGTAATAGATAAATACTAAATAGTAAACCAATTACAGAAACAATTAGCATTAAGGCTATCGCTATCTTCATTGAAAAAGCTGATATTGAAGGAATAATTGACACACCAGCTAATATTGGAACCATTTGATAAATCGATAACTTTGCAAAAAATTCACCCATAATTTTTTGATCAATATTATTAATTAAAATTGAGTAACTAAGCATTGATGTTTTTGTATTTAAAATTTGAGAAGTAAAAAGTAAAAATATTGACAACCACCCTAATTTAAAAATAAAAAAAGTAACTAAAAAAATTGTTGATGAAATCATCGCATAAAAAATAGTATAAAAATAAGAAATATTTTTCAAAATATGTGGGCCAATAAAAGATCCTAAAATTGAGCCAGCAATTTGAATAGTACCAATTATAAAGATAGCAGTAGTGTAATTAACACCAGTTAAAATTTGATGGTCCAATAAAAAAATAAATGCGACTGTTTCTAGTGCTGATCCAGCAAAATTAATTATTAATGTATAACCCAACAATACAAAAGAATTACTACTGTAAATTCGTCCAAACTCTTGCATAAAATTAAACGATGGTTTATCTAAAAGTTTTTTTCTTGTTATTTTACTTTCAATATTTTTTGATTCTAGATTTAATGATATATTTTTAGAAACTCCCCTTTTTGGATTTTCATAAAAAAACCAAACTAAACCAGAAATTAAAAAGGAAACAGCATTTATAACAGCCACTAAATAAAATTTATGTCCACTTAAAGATAAAAATAAAACTCCAAGTGATTGGCCTGCAATTTGTAAAATACCAGCAATTCCACCAGTATACCCCTGCATCATTTCCATTAAATTAGATGGTACATTTTCTTTTTCTAAATGAATATATAAACCATTTTTATAACTGCCAATTAAATCAGACATAAAATTTCCAAATAGAATAAAAATAAAAATAAAGGTGACGGATTTCCAATTAAAATTGAAATAAATATAAAAATAATTGCTTGAAAAATAGATGAATAAATTATTGCCAGTATTCTATTTCTCGAATTATCTGCCATTCTCCCGGGTAGTACTCTAAATAAATACGGCAAAATACTTGCAATACTAAATACTAACTAATACGATTGCTTGTTTAGCAAAATGATTCAATGTAGCAGCATATTGAATAAGAACAATGTTATACATTGCTGTTCCTAATACATTGAAAAAATTAGAAATTAAAGCTGTTTGTATAAATTTATTTTTAAAAAAATTTTTATTAATTTTAAACATAAAACATAGTCCTTTCATAGTTGATCTTCAATTTTTATATACTCACGAATAAATAGTTGATAGATTAATTTAAATTTCAGATAATCACTAAATTTTGTTTTATCTCTAAAAGTATAAATTCCAATTTCAGATATGCGGATATTAAAAAAGTCAATAAGCCGCAATAATTTTGCGTCCTATTGACTTTAAATCGCTTGAACAAAACTAAATATAGTATATATTAAAAAAGTTTCTTTATGCCGACTGGCGGATTCGAACCGTCGACCCCTTCATTACTAGTGAAGTGCTCTACCAACTGAGCTAAGTCGGCGCTGTCATAAATAAATAACAACTAGTAAATAATAACAAAAAAACTATTTAATTTCAATCTTTTTAAAGAAAAGCCCACCTTAAGGACTTAAGGTGGGTAAATTATATTATTTATAATTTATTTCTTGTTTTTAAAAAATAAACTAATACAAAAAAAGAAAAGAGAGGATACAATGTGCAATATTTAGATTGCATTTATATCTTTAAATAAAAATGAAAAAAATTAATTAATTATTATTTTATATTATGTTAATATTAAAAAAATTATTACAAAAACAAAAAGAGAGAGAATAAAACATAAAAAATTAAAAATAAATAAAAAGATAGGATAATTAAATCCTATTGGTATAAATACCAATATTTATTATAACACAATTAAAAAAAATCATCTCGCAAACGAGATGATTCGATGATTCTATAAGTGGTTAATTATTTAAAATACCCGAGACAGGAATCGAACCTGCACGGGTTGCCCCACTGGAACCTAAATCCAGCGCGTCTG
>JAITDY010000035.1 GCA_031282325.1 Lactobacillaceae bacterium
GGGCCATCGCTCAACGGATAAAAGCTACCCTGGGGATAACAGGCTCATCTCCCCCAAGAGTCCACATCGACGGGGAGGTTTGGCACCTCGATGTCGGCTCATCGCATCCTGGGGCTGTAGTCGGTCCCAAGGGTTGGGCTGTTCGCCCATTAAAGCGGTACGCGAGCTGGGTTCAGAACGTCGTGAGACAGTTCGGTCCCTATCCGTCGTGGGCGTAGGAAATTTGAGAGGATCTGTCCTTAGTACGAGAGGACCGGGATGGACATACCTCTGGTGTACCAGTTGTTCCGCCAGGAGCACCGCTGGGTAGCTATGTATGGATTAGATAATCGCTGAAAGCATCTAAGTGAGAAACTAGCCTCAAGATGAGATTTCCCATTCGTAAGAAGTAAGACCCCTTAGAGATGATGAGGTTGATAGGTTAGAAGTGGAAGTGCTGCGAGGCATGGAGCGGACTAATACTAATAGGTCGAGGACTTAACCAAGTTTAGTATTATTAATTAAATATTTATATTTAGTTAATAAAATAGTGAATTTGTTAGGTTCAATTTAAACGCTTTGTTTATAAGAAAGATATTGCGATATTACTATTCAATTATCAGTGGATAAGTATGGATGAATAATTCATATCACTGATCATAGCAATATGAAGTGTCGTGTTTCTGGCATTGAGGTCACACCTGTTCCCATCTCGAACACAGAAGTTAAGCTCAATCGCGCCGAATGTACTTGGAGGTATGCTTCCTGGAAGACTAGGGCAATGCGACGCATACATAACAATTATTAAGTAAAACCCTCTATTAATAAATATAGAGGGTTTTTATTTAACTTAATTACTAATAGTTAACTTCTCTTACAAACTTTAAAATTCTTGTTTATTTTAGATTGAAATATTTATTAGCTTAATTTATGATTCTTTTTCTTACTAGTAGTATCTTTAATATTGAATTTAAGTTATCTTTTTATATCATTCTTTAATAATTTTCATGTATCTATATTATTACGTTAGATAATAAAAGCTGTCTTCTCTAAAACTCCATTACACTTACAAGGTTGATTAGAACAATTTGATTAAAGCAATTAATTTATTATTAGTGAATAATAAATTAATTCAATCTAGATCAATTCAAAGATCAATTCAAAGATCAATTTAAGTTGTTTAAGTCTTTATAGTTTAGTTTTATCTATCTATTTATTTTTGTTGTAAAAACGTTCGTATTGATAAATTAAAATGAAAGGATTTTCACTAACTTTTAAATAAAAAGATGTTTTTAGAAAAAGTTTGTATTACAATTAGGACACGCTATTTACCAAGTACACCTTAATTGAAAATTCGATTAAATATAGCATTATTTTTTCATTAAGTTTTTTATTTGGAATTATTTCTGTTTACATTGGATTTAGATATTTTGGTTTTTTGCTAGTAATGATTTTATAAATTATAAATTTTTGAAGGAAAGAGTGGAAAATGGAAAATATAATGCGACAAGTATATTTACTATTTATGATAATTGTATGCATTAATTTATTTTTGCAACAGCGTTATTTTTTGAAGAATAACTCAAAAAATTTTAATATTTAATATTAATTTTTAGTGCATTATCTTTTTTATCAGCGTAATTGCATTAATTATTATTTATATCGGTTTTATTCAAAAATGAAAAAATTAGATACTTCAATTAACAATAATTTTTATAATGATATAAATGTGATTTGAATATTATTTTTTCAAGTAAATATCTAAAGGAATGCAACGGAAATTATTAGCCTTAGTTGCTTTTTTATTTTGCTAAATATTATTATTTATGACGAAAATGTAGAAAATATTGAATTTTAAGTGAAACGATAATTAAAATTTTAAATTATTCTAAAAAAATTTCCAAAATTTATGAAATAATTTTTATTTTTATCTCCGATAATCCATTGATCAATAAAACAATTAAAAAACATTTAATTATTTCTAATGGAATCATTAAAGATAATTAATTAGTATTTATTATTTTTTATACATAGTAATTTTAAAATTGAAATACGAACAAAATTTCGTATAATAATAAACATGTATGATTATCGTTTTGAAGAACAAAATCGAGTCAATTTCATTGTTGACATGCGCTCTTTTTATGCATCATTAGAAATACAATCATTAGGTTTGGACCTATTAACGACTCCTTTAGTAGTTGTCTCGAAAAGAGAAAATGATGGTAGTGGTTTAGTTATGAGCGCTTCTCCTGCTGCAAAGAAAATTTTTGGCATAAAAAACGTGATGCGAGCTAGAGAATTACCTCGTGATTCTAAATTATTAATAGCTGAGCCTAGAATGGAATACTATATTCAAAAGAATTTACAAATAAATGAAATATTTAATCGATATGCTGCTTTTGAACAAATATATCCTTATTCTATTGATGAATCTCTAATAGATATGACATATTCTTGGAAGTTATTTGGCATTAATTATAGAGAAGTTGCGTCTAAAATTCAAACTGATATAAAAAAAGAAATCGGGATAAATGCAACTATTGGAATAGCTCCAACTTTATCTTTAGCAAAAATTGCTTTAGATATTGAAGCAAAAAACAACGTTGATCATATAGCTGAATGGGATTTTTCACAAGTTCCCAATAAATTATGGAATATAAGCAATTTGAATCAAGTTTGGTCTATTGGAAAAAATACCGCTACTAAATTAAACGCTATGGGTATTTTTAATATGTATGATTTGGCTCATACCGATCCGCAAAAACTTATTAAAGAATTTAAATCAAGAGGAGCAACACTTTTTGCCCTTGCATGGGGCGTAGACAGGAGTATTATTAATCAAGAAAAAAAATCAAAAGAGCATGGGATTGGTAATTCTCAAGTACTTCCAAAAGATTATTCAAATAAACAAGAAATAGAATTAATTATAAGGGAAATTACTGATCATATAATTATGAGAGTCCGAAAAAGAAATACGCAAATAAATTTGATATCAATTAGTGGTAAATATTCAATGAACGTAGGTGGCAAATTTGGAAAACAAAAAAAGTTAAATCATCATACTATAAATAGAAATGAAATAATCGCAGAAATAATTTCATTATTTAAACAGGTTTGGAATGGAAAACCAGTTAGAATAATTAATATATATGTTGGTGGTCTAAAAACTATTAATTACGAACAAGGTAATCTTTTTGAGAGTTTTAAAGAAGAAGAAAAAGAAAATGAGCAACAAAAAATTATTAATTCAATTCAGGCAAAATTTGGCTTTAAATCCATTTTTAGAGCCAGTAGCAAATTAGAAGCAGGAACTGCTTTATATCGTGCTGGATTAGTAGGAGGACATAAGGCAAAAAAATAATGACTGATGAAGATTTCGATAAAATTGTTTATGAATTTTTCGCAAACTATACAGACCCCGGTATGAAAAAATGGGGTGGGTTTCGATTAAGTGAGCATATTGAAAAAATAGAAGGAGATAAAAATAATTAACTGTTAAAATTAAAACATGGAAAATTTAATTATTGCTACCGATGCATATAAATTTACACATCATTTGCAATATCCAAAAGGATTGACAAAAATGTATTCCTACGGAGAAGCTAGAACTGGTGGAAGATTTAATGTTATCTCTTGGTTTGGATTACAAATTTTAGTTAAGCAATTAGCTGAAACTAAATTCACCCAAGAAATGGTTGATGAAGCAGCTGAGTTGTCTCGTTCCGTTTTTGGCAGTGATGCTTTTTTTAACCGAGCTGCTTGGGAAAAAGTTGTGAAAATAGGATATTTGCCGATTAAAATAAAATCATTGCCTGAAGGAATGAATGTTCCTGCAGGAACACCCTTATTTACTATAGAATCCACTCAATCTTGGTTTGCTACTGCGTTAAATTCATTAGAAACATTTTTAATGCATGTCTGGTATCCAAGTACAATTGCTACTAATTCTATGAATATTAAATTAGATTTAATACCTCTTTTTGAAAAAACTGGTGATGTAAATAATATTGAATTAGCGGTTAATGATTTTGGATTGCGGGGAGCTACTAGTTTGGAATCAGGAAAACGAGGCGGGGCAGGTCACTTATTGCATTTTCGTGGAACTGATAATTTGGCTGCAGATCAGTTAATTTCTGATGTTTACGATTTCAAAGGTCGCGGTTTATCGGTTTGGGCAACAGAACATTCAGTAGCAACTTCATACGGATACGATCATGGAGAATTTGATTATGTAAATGCTCAATTAGATAGAGCCGATGACTCCGCAATAGTGTCTATCGTTATAGATTCCTATGATTCAATCAATTTTATTTTGAATGTTATTGGCAGTCTAGAAATAAAGCAAAAAATTCAAAATAAAAAAGGTAGAGTAGTTTTAAGGCCGGATTCTGGTGAACCTAAAAAAATAGATTTAGAAATATTAGAATTATTAGAAAAAATTTTTGGATCAACAGTAAATGAAAAAGGTTATAAGCTATTGAATTATAATGTTGGAATAATTCAAGGTGACGGAATGAAACGCGAAACAATTGTGGAATTATATGAACATATTATAGAAGCTGGATGGAGTGCAGATAATCTAGTTGTTGGATCTGGTGGCGGATTATTGCAAGAGGATTTCACAAGAGATACAGAAAGATTCGCTATCAAGGCTAGTTATGTAGAATTTGATGATGGTCGAAAAATTAACCTAAAAAAACAACCCAAACAAGATTTAAGTAAAACTTCTAAATCTGGAAGATTTAAAGTTATTAGAAATGAAACCGGTCATATAGTGACCAAACAATTTAGTGATGAAGGTGAAGACTTGTTAAGAACTTTATATGAAGATGGACAATTTTTTCCAGATACATTCGAAAATATTTTAACTAGAAGAAAATACTAAAAATGAAATCTAGATAAAAAGCTTCCTGTAGGAAGCTTTTTATCTTCCAACAGCAAGGATTATGGCAGTGGAATTAATTTTCGAGCATAACCATTCAGGATCGTCATTAACAATTTTATCTATAGGAATTGTGCGCATAGCAATTTGATCGCCATCAGGTAATTTCCCATATGGTAAATTTTTTATATAATTATCAACTAATTTTTCGGGAATAATTTCGGTTGAATTAGTTTTTCTGGTAGCTATTATTTGGGTTTTGCCTTCTTTATATATATGAACGATAATATTTAAAAATTCTTTTTTCATAATATTATTTTAATATAAACACACTTTTGGAATAAAGTTTTCTGTGAATGATAAAATAAATGATTACAGAATAATAAATTTATTATATTTATTAGGATTAGTTTTATTTATTTTCTTATGATTGAGTTTTAAGTTGGGATTAGTTATAAGTATTATTTTGCATACAATGATAAAATAAAATTTAATTATTATGAAAGATATTTTTAGAAAACAAAGCATTGAAACATATTTAAATGCTGATAAAAAATTACCAAGAGTATTAAGGGTAAGAGATTTAATTGCTCTAGGAGTTGGGGCTGTTATAGGAACAGGTATTTTTATTTTGCCTGGTCATGAAGCTGCTAATAATGCTGGGCCAGCTGTCTCTATTGCTTTTCTTTTAGCTGCTTTAATTTCAGGATTAGCTGGAATGGCATATGCTGAATTATCATCAGCAATGCCTGTAGCGGGATCTGCTTATTCGTTTGGAAATATATTATTTGGTGAAATTGTTGGCTGGTTATTGGGTTGGTCTTTAATCTTGGAATATTTTTTAGCCGTTTCAGCTATTGCAACTGGATTTGCTGCTTATTTAAATCACATTTTAAGTCAGATAGGAATTGCAATTCCAAAATATTTAACGGTTGGTCCATTGAATGGTGGCACAATAAATTTGAT
>JAITDY010000028.1 GCA_031282325.1 Lactobacillaceae bacterium
TGTTAAAACAGTTGGTCTATCAGAAATTGAAAAATATTGGAGAATTCCTAGTTCTGAAAGATTAGTTTTTGTACCAACTCATTAATTCATCAGCGTAGTAGGTTGGAACATTTAAAAAACACTAATATTCATTAAAATAAAAGTGTTTTTTATTGAATTATTAAATTAATTTTCCTTCGTACGGAATAGCAGGATAATTATTAAAGTCATAAGTTGCTAAATCATCTACATTAGTAATATGTGCCCTTAGTGGCATTACAAGCATTATATTTGCTGTCACATCAGTATTTTCCTGATAAATAATTACTGGTATTCCTTTTTTAATTGCAAAACCAATTTCCATGGCAGTACCTGGATCAACATTTTCACCTTCATAATCGTGAATAGCTACTATCGCATCTGCTTCTTCTAAAGCTTCAATATCTCCGGCATAAACCACCTTTCCCCATTCTCTAGTTCCGAATTCGAATTCATCATGCTGATGTTCTCTTGGAGAAAAAATCTGCTTAATTGTTGGATTAGCTCTTAACTTTTCCTCTACCTTTGAAATTCTTTTGATTTGATCATCATTAAAAAATGGACCTGCTAAATAAATATTTTCTGCCATCTCGTATCTCCCCTATTTTTACATATAAAATAATATCAGATATAATTTAAAACATGACACTTATTTTTATTTTAGCTGTAATTTTTTCACTTTTACTTATTTCATATGGTATAAATTCAATCATTAAATTTAAAAAAATTACAAAAGGAATAATTCCTCTCCTTTTTGCCTTTTTAGCGATCTACATTTCAGTTATCACTTTTAAACCAGCCTATAAAATTATTCATAATCGAGTAAATAATGTATCTAGTTCCTCTAGTTCCACTGCAAATACAGCTGTTTACAATGCCCCAAGCAAGCCCGGGACTGGTTTTCAAGTTCCCTCGATTAATAATAACGATAATCGACTAAGCGCAAATGCCTTTGCTATTTTACTTTCAAAACAATTATCAAAAACAATGGGCGATGTTGATTATAATCCGAATAATAAAACTTACAGAATTGCACTCACAAATAACGCTTTAGAAATTGTAAATTATTTAAAAGATCATAAAGATGAAGCCGAGTCAATGGGATGGAATAATATCGAAAATGCTGTAATACAAATTAGTAAAAGCATCCACCAAAACATTGGTGAAGATTATACAGTTACTGTAGTTTCTAAAGATGACCCAAATACGATACTACTTGAAATTAAAAACGGTACTGTAATCTCAAATTACTATCAAGAATAAATTCTTTGATTATCTTTTATTTCTCTTAATTGGAATTTAGCGTGATCGAATTCATTTGTCATTAATTCATTGCTTCCATTAAAATTATGTGACAAAAAAATAGATTCATATGTAGCAATATCTAATAACCTTCTATTATTTAGAAGATTTTTTGTATCACCAAAAATACCATTTTTATAATCAGCTTTAATTTTTATTGAAAATAGCTCAGCTTCAGCACCGCTTCCAAAAGAAAATATTGCAACGTTTGAATTAGCTTGTAACGAAGCGTTTTCCAAAATACTTAAAAGAGCAAGATATACAGACCCAGTATACAAATTACCAACTTGCTTAGAATACATTTTGGCAATTTCTAACTTCTGATGCCATTTATCTTTATTATCATCATTTAAAACCTGATCTAAGGCTTTGTTCCCCATTTTTGAAAATGGTAAATGAAAAGCAATTGATGTAAAATCATCGATTGGTTTATTATATTTATTCCACAATTCACTAAAGAATTCTTTATAAACATCCTGACTATATTTTCCGTCAACAAATGCTGTGTCTGAATAAATCGGGCGCCAAAAATCCATTAAATCTTCTGATTTATATACAGAATCAAAATTATATTCTGCAATCGTAGGATTAGAAGATACTATCATTGCAATCGCCCCTGCGCCTTGAGTAACTTCGCCAGCTGTTTTCAAGCCATATCTAGCAATATCTGAAGCAACAACTAATATTTTTTTATCGGGATTTAAAGTTACATAATTAAAGGCACTAATTAAGCCAAATGTGCCACCATAGCACGCCTGCTTTAATTCAATTGTTCTAATATTGGATTTTAAATTTAAAATCTGTTTTAAAATAACAGCTCCAGACTTTGAATTGTCGATACCACTTTCACTAGCAAAATAAATTCCATCAATTGAATTTAAATATTCTTCATCTTTATTAGCTAAAATAAAATTAGCTGCATTTGCAGCCATGGAAACGGAGTCTTGACTTTTGGGAACAACTGATTGAATTACTTGTCCTATTCCAATGGTATATTTATCGGGATCAACACCTCGCACTTTTGCTAGTTCAACTAAATCAATCGCTACCTCTGGTGTAAAAAAACTAATTGCATCTATTCCAACTGTCATAAACTAATTATAACTATGAAAAGATATACTACACAAGCATTAAATGAAATTGCATATATTGCTAACTACGAAAAATTCTATATAAAAAATAGGGTTCTTTCAATTGAAATAAAAAATAATAAATTTAAGAATTTTCGCATAATCGATTACATTAATTCCGATAAAAAAGCTCTGGGTTTAGAGGCATTATTATTAGTTGAAAATTCTCAATTTTTGTTGCATAAAATTACTAAACAAAAATATAAACATCTTATAATTTCCGTTCGTGGTTCCGTTAATAATTTAAATATTACCCAAATATTATATGATTGGTTCTTAGCTGATTTCGGTGAATTAACCGCTTTAAGCAAGCCTCGTCAATCACAAGGATTACAAAAATGGATCAATAAAATATTAAAACAGTATGGTTACTCGAAAACTAAAATTGCAATTACTGGTCATAGTTTAGGCGGAGCAATTGTACAAAAAATATATGCTAATCATCCCACTTTATTTGAACAATCAGAAATTTTTTCAAGTGCTAATGGGTATAATTTATTATCCGATGATCAAAAAATCAAAAATAATAATCATGAATATTCTAATTTAATTAATTATTTTAATCCTAAAGATATTGTGCATAATATGCCTCCAGCAGATGAATATGTAGGTATCCAAGCAAAAGTAAAATTCAAGCAACCCAAAAATATGCAAATCAAAATAAATAGCAAGTATCTTTACGAAGCGCTTGATTATCAACATAATGCCAGTTCATTTATATTTGAAAAAAACGGGTCTATTAAATTTAAAATTGATAATTCAAAACCCATTTCTGCCAGTCAATTAATTTTAAAAATTAAAAATAGTTTGTTATGATAATATGTAGATTTGTTTTGGAGATATGGCACAATCTGGTACTGCAACGGACTCGAAATCCGTCGAGCCAAGTTTACTTGGTGTGCGGGTTCAAATCCCGCTATCTCCTTATTTAAAAAATGGAGCAATAAATGAAAAACTATTTCAAAGTAACTAAATATGCACTTATCAATTTTTTGTTAATGATTATCGGTCAACTATCAGGTGCTGGAATTTATACAATTTTAATAAAAAATAATAAATTAATTTCAGATAAATTTATAAATTTCTCCCTAGTAACTATCTCAGCTGAATTAACAGCCTTTCTTTTAGTTTGGCTATTTGCTAAATATTATTTTAAAATTCAAATTCCAAATATTTTTTCAAATAGCAAATCTGCACTAAAATTAATTATTCCGATATTAATTTTTATCATTTTAAATTTATTATCCTATTTGCAAACTTTTCAAAAAAATGGTTTTCAATTAAAAATTGTTTTAGTATCTTTGCTAGTCGGACTATCTATTGGCTTATTTGAAGAATTTGCCACCAGATTGACCTTAATCGCTTATAATCAAGAAAATAATTTAATCA
>JAITDY010000062.1 GCA_031282325.1 Lactobacillaceae bacterium
ATTTAGTATTTCTTTTCTGCTATCGCCAACCTTATCATTATTAATCACAACTTCTTTTAAATTGGCACTATAAATTGGTGATAAATCAATTTCTGTATTATTAGCATTTAATGCAATAACTTTTTTCGTTAACAAATTAGAAAGATTTTTCTCTACTTCCCTTTGTTCGATATGCAATTGAGTCGATAAAATACTTAAACTGGGAAAATAATTACCTTTTTGAGCAAAAGCAAACAATTGTACCAACACCAAAAATTCAGAATTATTAATTCCTAGTTCATGATAATGTTCAGCTAAAAAAACCGGCATTTGAAGATTACCATTTTTTATAACTTCTAATAATCGATCTTCTTTTTTTATGGCCATATTCTGTTTAGTGTTCTTGGAAATGGAATTGCTTCTCTAATATGGTCTTGTCCAGCGATCCATGTAATAACACGTTCTAATCCTAAACCAAAACCAGAATGAGGTACGGATCCATATTTACGCAAATCTAAATACCAAGAATAATCCTGTGGATTTAATCCTTGTTCTTTAATTCTTTTTTCTAAATAATTAAAATCAGTATCACGCTCAGAACCGCCAATTATTTCTCCATAGCCTTCTGGTGCTAATAAATCAGCGCTTATTACAACATCATCGCGATCCGGATGACGTTTCATATAAAAAGCTTTTACCGCTTTTGGATAATTAGTTACGAATACTGGCTGTTCAAATTGGTCTGATATAAAAGTTTCTTCAGGAGAACCAAAATCATCACCCCACTGAACATCAAAATTAGCCGCTTGCAATTTCTCAATTGCTTGGTCATAGCTCAAGCGAGGATATGGCAAAATAGTATATTTTTTTAATACATCAAGATCTCGATCTAGCATTTTTAATTCACTTTGATTATTATCTAATACTGCTTGAACTAAACTGGCGATATATTTTTCTTGAATTTCTAAAGATTCTTCTTGATGAGTATAAGCCATTTCTGGTTCAATCATCCAAAATTCATTCAAATGACGTCGTGTTTTAGATTTTTCAGCACGAAATGTTGGGCCAAAAGTAAATACCCTTCCAAAAGCCATTGCTCCAGCTTCCGCATATAATTGACCAGTTTGGCTTAAATAAGCATCTTGTTCAAAATATTTTACTGGAAATAATTCACTAGTTCCTTCTGGTGCGCTGCTTGTTATGATTGGTGCATCAATTTTAGTAAAACCATTATTCCAAAAAAAATCATAGGTTGCTTTAATGATGGTATTTCTAATTTTCATAATTGCATACGGTTTTAAGTGACGCAAATATAAATGACGGTGTTCAAACAAAAAATCAGTTCCATGATCTTTTGGTGTAATTGGATAATCATTACTTTCGCCAATTATTTGGATTGACTTAACACTTAATTCATAGCCAAAGCTATCACGTGAATTTTCTTGTACAACACCAGAAACAACGACGCTGGTTTCTTGTTTGATATGCTCTGCAATATTAAAAGTTGCTTGATCCACTTCATCTAAAGAAACGACCGCTTGTACGAAACCACTTCCATCTCTTAATTGCAAAAAAGCAATTTTTTTACTTCCTCTTTTTTGCCTTATCCAAGCGCCAACTAGAACTTCTTCTCCATCGTGCATTGGTAAATCTTTAATTTTTGTAAATTTTTCACTCATTTTAGACCTCGATTATTTAATATTTTATTCCTATATTCCTGTAATTGCTCTATAAATATCGCCATTTTTAATATCAATTGTTAAAAAACCAATATTATCTTTTTTATCTAAAAAACTAATTTCATAAACACCCACTTTTTTATAAATAGATGGATTAATCGTTAAGATCTCTTTATAATTTTTTGCAATAAGAATTTGTTTTATTTTTGTAGGCGCAATTAGTTTATTTTTGGCAATTTTCAAAACATGACTACCCGATTTATTAAAAATTAATAAGGTATTTTTTTCATTTATTTGACCAATTACTGAATAATAAGGCTCTTTATCTCTGGTTGATAATTTAAATGTTGTTGGATTAAACATCTTGAATTTCTTTTCAGCAGTGGCAAAAGCAAAATTTTCCTGTTTATTAGCAGGATAAATGCTAGAAAATAAAAAAAGAAATATTAATATTATAAGTACTAAAGAGGTTATAAGACTAATATTTTTAATTTTCCTTTTTCTAGCACGTAGATTTAATTCATATAATGATAATCTTTGCAAAATAACCTCACTAAAAAATTATATTACATGATTATCTTAAATGGCTTTTTTAAATTATCATCTTTGGTAATCAAAATAGCTCTCTTGTTTGTATTACTAATAATTTTTTTAATTTCTAAGACATCAATTTTACCTGAAAAAATTAAGGTATCAAATAATTCTAAATCAATTTGCCCTACTCCATCCATTTCTACAATTGAAATTTCTGTTGCAATAAATTCCTTGATAAAGCGTGCATACAAAGGGTTCAATTCAGTAGATATGCCAATTTTATTGTTAATGTCTTCCATATCGGCTGCTTTAAATTCTAAAAAGTTTCCGTATTTAGTTTCTAAGAGCCAAACTAAAATTCTTGCTTTAATTATTTGAATATTTTTTTCTTCAAATAATTTTAATTTTTTTTGAAATAAATTTAAATCAACAAAATCTTTAGAGGTAGGATATTCAGATAGCAATTCTCCACTAACATAATTTTGAAAAACGTCATGCCATTTCTTAAAAATGTGTCTAATTGAGTGTTGATTTTCAGCTACGATTAAAGTCTTTTTATTGTTTAAAAAATTTAAAACAGATAAATATAAAATAGTATTAGTTTTGCCGAAGCGTGACTTAGTAATTATGTTTGTAAAATTTTTAGTACTGGAAAATAAAACATCACCTAACTCTAATTGCTTTTTTGTAATTCTTAAATCAGTTGATAAGCCAATATCATCAACATTTACCTGCTTTTTCAAATGTTTAGGAATTGATAAATTTTTGTTAATAAAAAAACTATTCTTTTTTAAATATTTTGTTTTATCGGGGATTTTTTTTCCTTCTAAAATATGAAAAAATTGCTCTGAATTCCCCATTAAATTAAGATTAAGTTTTCGAATTGCTTTTATTGTTTCAAAAGGAAAATCATTTGCTTTTTCAAACATTTTAATAAATAATTGTGCGGTTGCTAGAGCATCAAATTTAGCCAAATGATTATGATTTAATAAAATACCTAAATCAGTACTTAATTGGGCTAAATTATGTTTTTCAAAAGTTGGATAAATTATTTGAGATAAGGCTAAGGTGTCTATTCTAGAAATGTTTAATGTTTTATGTTTATTTCTTTTAAATTCTCCATTTAAAAAATTAAAATCAAAATTAACATTATGGCCAACAAATACTGTGTCTTTTAATTTATTAAAAATATTATCGGCAATTTCTTCAAAATAAGGAGCGTCTACCACATCAGTGTCATAAATATTAGTTAACTCACTAATGCGGTCAGGTATATGGCGCCCGGGATTTACAAAAGAATTATAGGAACCGGTAATTTTCCAGTTTTCTACCATCGTTATGGCAATTTCAATTATCTTACCTCCGTTTGAAAATGCATCAGAAGTTTCTAGATCAACAATCGCAAATTTGGAACTATTTTTTATCACAACTATATTATAAATTAGTGTCTTTGTTAAAATGTAAATATGCAATTAGGAATCGGTAGTGCTGGTGCTAAAACAATTTTATTTGGTGAACATTCAGTAGTATATGGATATCCTTCTGTGGCAATTCCTTTAAAAAATTTCCAAAGTAAAGTTGTTATCCAAAAAAATAAATACAATGCGTTTCATTATAATAACCAAAATATTCCTTTAGACATATTAAAAGAAAAATTTACTGGTTTTTTTGCGTTAATCGATAAAATGATGCAAATTAATAATATTGATAAAAATATCAAACTCTTATTTTCAGTAACAACTGATATCCCTAGCAAAAGTGGCT
>JAITDY010000036.1 GCA_031282325.1 Lactobacillaceae bacterium
AAAAGGAAATTATAAAAAAGAATTTATATCTAATGCTAATCTTAAAAAGATATCAGCTATTATTACTGAAAAGAAAATAGACTTGAATGTTCCACAAATAATTGTCAGTGATGTTCAAATTGCACTTGCTATTTTGTCTAGAGAGTGGTTTGGAAATCCACAAAAAAAATTAAAAATTATTGGTATAACTGGTACTAAAGGAAAAACATCAGCTGCTTATATATTGTTTAATTTATTGCAGCATCAATTAGGAAAGCGAAAAATTGCTTTATTTTCAACAGTTGAAACTTTTTTAGGTAATGATGAAAAAACAAAATCTCATTTAACAACTCCAGAATCATATGAATTATTTAAAAATATGAAAAAAGCTGTAGATAATGGTGCTGAAATCTTAATTATGGAAGTCAGTTCACAAGCATACTTAAAAAATAGAGTTTATGGGATAACTTTCGATGTTGGAATGTTTTTAAATATTTCTGAAGACCATATCGGTCCTAACGAACATAAAAATTTTGATGATTATTTATCGAAAAAACAACAATTAGCTTATAATTCTAAAATTATGTTGGTTAATAACGATAGCGAATATGCCTCAAAATTTTTGGGTATAGCTAATAAAGATATAACCATAGGGGAAAGTAATTCTGAATTTACTTATCAAATATTAAAGTCAAATTTAGAATATTCCCTTTTTAAAATTAATAATCAGGTATACGAGCTGCTAATCCCAGGAGATTTCAATGTAACCAATGCAGTTTTTGCAATAGTAGCGGCTAAATGTCTAGGAATTGATTTTAATGAAAAAATCTTACCGATTAAAAATATTCCGGGACGAATGCTTGAGATAAAAAGCGAGAATAATGGTTTAATTGTGATTGATTATGCACACAATTATGAATCTTTACACAGACTATTAGAATTTTTAAAAAAGAATCATCCAGATGGCAAAGTAATTGTAGTTTTAGGATCTCCTGGCAATAAAGGCACAAATAGGCGTAGTGGATTCGCCAAGGCTTTGGATGAATTTGCAAATATTGTTTTTTTGACATCGGATGATCCCGGATTTGAAAATCCATTAGATATTGCAAATGAAATTAAAAGAAATATTTTAAATACAAAAATTAAGGTTGAAATAGAATTAGATAGAAGAAAGGCAATTTATGCAGCGATTGGTAAATCAACCAATAATGATGTGGTTGTTTTAGCTGCAAAAGGAGAAGATTTATTCCAAAAAATTAATGGTGTCGATACCCCTTATGATGGAGATTATCGAATTGCTTTGAATTATTTAAACAAATAAGGGTAAAATATTTTTATGGTAGCAAAAACAAAAGCAAAATTAAATGAAGAGCTAGCTCAATATGATTTCTGGATTGATGATGTAATAGTAGCGCCTCCTTATGGTAATATAATTCATCCTTTTACTGGGCAAGTTAAAAAAATTTATGATTTATCAGTATTAGTGGAAATTACTCAAAATGATAAAGATGATGAGATTACGGTTACTGAGATGAACCATAGAGCTATTGTTGCAAAAGCAGCAGCTGAAATTATTACAAAAGGGCCTAAAGCTCCTGAAATTATTGATCCTAATGCTAACAAGAAAAAGCCAGCTAAAGTGGTCAAAAAAACAAGTAAATAGGAAAAAATTAAACTTCGATATAGCATTGGAGTTTTTTCTTTTTGTATAATTAAGGTTAATTATGAAAATTGTAGAAAATATTGCACAAATTATTTATGATTCACTTAGTCAGGGAATGACTATTGAAGAAATAACTAGTTTAATTGAAAAACCAAAAAATTTAGAAAATGGTGACTATGCTTTTCCTGTTTTTAAGATAGCTAAGCATGTAAAAAGAAATCCGAATGAAATCGCTACTGAACTTGCCTTTAGGATTGATTTAACTAAGTTCGATAAAATCGAAGCAAAGGGGCCATATGTTAATTTTTATTTAAAGAAGGATCGAATTGCTAGCCAATTAATTACCGAAATAAACAATAGTTCGAGATATGGCTTTAACGAAGTAGGTAGAGACAAAACCATCTTAATTGATTTATCTTCTCCTAATATAGCTAAACCGATGAGTATGGGACACTTGCGTTCTACTGTGATTGGAAATGCAATTGCTAATTTAGCTACAGCTAATGGCTATAAGACCGTTAAAATTAATCATTTAGGTGATTGGGGCACGCAATTCGGTTTGATGATTGCCGCATATAAAAAATGGGGTAATAACAAATCAATCGAAAATTATTCTATCGATGAATTGGTAAAGCTATATGTGGATATAAACAACGCTGCAAAAGAAAATCCTAAAATTGCCGAAGAAGGGCGCGCATGGTTTAAAAAACTTGAAGAAAATGATGATGAAGCAATTTCTTTATGGACAATCATTAGAAAACAGTCCCTAATTGAATTTTTTGAAATTTACGATCGTTTAGGAATTAGTTTTGATTCAACAAATGGAGAGGCATTTTATAACGATAAAATGCAAAACATTGTGACCTTGTTGGAAAACAAAAAATTATTAACTAAGTCTCAGGGAGCTGAAATCGTAGATTTGCCAAAATTATTGCCTGATTCCAATTTACCAATTGCAATGATAAAAAGAAGTGATGGTGCAACTTTGTACATTACTAGAGATTTAGCTGCTGCTGTGTATAGAAAACACGAATATGAATTTGATAAGGCTTTTTATGTCGTAGGCGCTGAACAAAAAACGCATTTCTTACAGTTAAAAGCAATTTTAAAACTAGCCGATTTTGATTGGTCTGATGACATTGAACACATCTCTTTTGGCTTAATAACGCTAGGTGGAAGTAAGATGAGTTCAAGAAAAGGGAATACGATTGCTTTAGTGGATGTGCTAAACACAGCGCATAATCTTGCTTTACAACAAATTAATATCAAAAATCCCGATCTACTTAATGCTAATGATATAGCTGAAGAAGTAGGAGTAGGTGCAGTTATATTTAATGATTTAATGAATGATCGAAAGTTAAGTATCGACTTTAATTTAGATGATATCGTACGTTTTGAGGGTGATACTGGCCCTTACGTGCAATATACTAATGCTAGAATTCATAGCATTTTAAAAAAGTCAACTGGCTATCAAAAAAATGATAATAATGTGTTAAATGATGATAAAACTTGGCCAATTATTTCTAAAATGTTAGATTTTCCTAATGTTATAAAAAAGGCTTTTGATCAAAGAGATCCTAGTCAGATTGCCAAATATATATTGCAATTATCAAGAGAATTTAATTCTTATTATGCAAATACTAAAATATTAGTTGAAGATGAAAATTTAAATGCAAGATTGGGATTAATTACTTCGGTTTCAAAAATAATTGAAACGTCATTGAAATTACTGGGAATTAAAGCGCCCAACGAGATGTAGTTGTTATAATTTACTAAGGAGAAAAAATGGCAGAATTTAATGAACTAACAAAAGAATTATCGCAGGCAATGTCGAATACTGTGCAATTTGCGAATTTAACTAAAGCGCTTCAAGATGTAAAAGATAATCAAGAAGCATTTGATATTTTTCAAAAATTTCAGGATGCTCAATCTGAAATTCAAACAGCACAAACAACTGGAAAACAGCCAACTGAAGATCAAATTAATAATTGGCGTAGTATTTCTGAAAAGGCGCAAAATATTGAATTAATTAAAAAATTGAGCGAAGCAGAAATGGGGATTAATGAATTATTACAACAGGTTAATGATGAAATAACTAAACCGTTAACCGAATTATATCAATAGTGATTATAATAAAAAACGGACGATTACTTGGTTGTTCGTTTTTTATTATAATTAAAGATATGAAATTTATTCACGTAGCAGATTCACACCTAGGAAATCCTTTAAATGGAATTACTATAAAAGAAGATGATCCAAAATCAACTTTCTTGTTCAATTCATTATTCAAAACATTTATAAATATTATCGATTTAGCCATTTCAAATGATGTCGATTTTATATTATTTGCTGGAGATCTTTATAATACGACTAATCGATCGATCTATGTTGAAGATTTTTTAGGTAAACAATTTTTTCGATTAAAAGAAAAAAATATCAAAGTTTATATAATTCATGGAAATCACGATTTTTCTAATGACGGTATTCCACATTTACCTTGGGGAGATAATGTTGTTGAATTCAACAACAACGGGAGAGCTGATATTCTTGAAACAAAAAATCAAGAAAAAGTTGCTGTTGTAGGCATTAGTTATGCAGATAGGCATATTGAAAAAAGCCTTTTAGATAAATATCAAACTAGAAGAGATGATGTAGATTATCAAATTGGTTTGTATCATGGTGAGGTTGATTCAAACCAAAGCAATTATGCGCCGGTAAAATTAGAAGATATAAAAATTCTAGGTTATGATTATTTTGCCTTAGGCCATATCCATATTGCTCAAGTTCTATCTGAAAATCCATATGTAGCATATTCTGGTTCAATTCAGGGATTAAATAAAAAAGAAGTCGGTCCACATGGGGTTATCTATGTACAAAGCAATCAAGATAAAACTTTAAATGTAGAATTTATTCATACTAATGAAATTGAATGGAAAAATCTAGATATCGAATTGGACACTAATCAAGAATTAGATTTGATAATGCAAACAATCAAACAAAAACTTGATGATTCGATTTTTTCAGTTTATTCATTAAATATAAAAGATATTAATAATGAATTTAACGATGCACTAGCAGTAAGAATAAATTTTGGCACTTTTAAGGATGAACTAAATCTTTTCTTGGAAGATAAGGATGTTTTTGTTGCAAATACTGATATTGCTGAAAATATTGATCAAGAAGATGATAAATTGCCAGATATTGATCAAGCAATTTGGGAACAAACAGCCAAAGAAGTTTTTGATGGTGATATTTTCTTAAAGGAATTAATTACTAGATTTAAAGAACCAGAAGAAAGATTTATTGTGGATTATTTTAACAATTCTGATATTTTACATGATATTTATAAAAAAACACAGTCATTAATTAATAATTCAAAGGGAGACCAAGATGAAGATTAGTCAATTAGATATTTTGGAATATGGGCAATTAAAGCAGTTATCTTTAAACTTTGATACAAGTTTTCAAACCATTGCCGGTAATAACGAAACTGGAAAGTCTACTATTCGTCAATTAATTACTGACATTTTATTTGGTTTTCCTAAAATTAATAAATATGCACCCAATAACGCGACTGAATATGGTGGACAGTTATATATCCAAAATGGAGATGAAAATTATAAAATAAGTCGTTATAAAATTGCTGGATTAAAAATACAAGTTAATAATAATGGTATTTTAGTAAATAATCCCGATAAATTTCTTGATGATTTAATAAAGCCTTTTGATAGAGAAAGTTTTGAAAATATTTTTTCTTTAAGTCATGAAAATTTAGCTACAGCTAGTTTGCTAAAATCTTCGCAACTAGAAGAATTAATTTTAAAAATCGGTGCAATGAATAGTGACAAATTTCAAAATTTAGAGAGTATTTTCGAAAAACAAGCATCAACTATTTTAAAAAATAAAAACGGGAAATCTGAAGTTAATTTATTATTAGAACACCATAAAACTTTGGTTAAAGAATTAAAAGAAAAACAAAATGAATTTTTAGGTTTTGTAAATGAAAGAAAAAAGTTAGATGAAATAAATGCTCAATTAGAAGTTTTAAATTTAAATGAAAGAAAAAAGAACGAGCAAATTAATACACTTTCCAATTTAGTTAAATTATTGCCAAACTATAATCGTCTTAATGAATTAAAAAAAGAACCATTATTTATCAAGGAAATTAGTGATGATGATCGAAAAGAAGTCGAGGCAATACAGCTGAGATTAGAGGCAGGGAAGAGCCAAACTCAATATCAAATATCGACTGACGATATAAAAATGTTTGATAATTATTCCTCTCATAAAGAAGAATTAGATAATTTAAGAGGAAATTTGAATTTCGTTTCTGATAAATTTGTACAGTTATCAAATTTAGAAAAGCAAAAAGATGAAATTAATAATAATCCTGCCATTGTTCAATTAGATGGACAAAAAAGAATAAAAAAACGTTTTATTGCTCAGTTAGTTTTGTTTGGTCTAGCAATTGCGGCGATTGTCTACCCATTTTTCATGGCTAAAAATTTATTGTTGCCAGGAGCTGCAAGTGCCGGTGTTTTGATTTTATGGACAATTATTCTTAATTTCATTAGAACTAAAAATGATGATTCACCGCTATTTCAAAATATTGAATCAATTGATCAAAGAATTCAATTAACACAGAATGAATTAGGAAATATTTTAAAACCAGTTAGCGAAATATTAAGTTATTTACCGGATCAGGGTAAAATTTACACTTCTAAAGTTGTAACTGATTTGTATCGCTACTTTTCTAAAATTGATTCAATTCAAAGAGACAATAACAATACAAGTTCTACTAGTGAAGAAATTTCTAAAAACATAGAACAACAGAAAATAATTTTCGATAAATATGATGTACCAGATTATGAACATTTTAATAATATTATTCAAAATAATAATAAGGTAACTAATGTTTTAAACGAAATTAATCAATTGGAAACAATTATTACTCCAGATGTTCGTTCCCAAATATCAGCTAATGGAGGAATCGATGGAATCGAAGAACGGCTATCTCAAATTAAATTGACTTCCAGACAACGAGAAATTGATGATTTAGAAAAAATACGCTTTAATTTATCCACGCAATTAGCATCAATCGCATCAAATAATATCTTGTTACAGCTAGAACAGAAAATTGAAAATAGTAAATCGAATATTTTAAGCAAATTAACTAATTATTATTCATATCATTTCGCAGGAGAATGGATTAATACTGCTTTGAAAAAAATAACTGAAGACAGGTTACCTAAAATTATTGATGATACGAATAAGTATTTTTCTAAGCTTACAAATAATAAATATAATAAAATTATTTTTTCTGATGGGAAGGTTCTCGTTTCAGGAGAAAAACAGCATATGATGTCTATGCAACAATTATCCAAAGG
>JAITDY010000008.1 GCA_031282325.1 Lactobacillaceae bacterium
TCAAGAAATTATGTTGCCAAAAATAGAAGAACAAATCCAGATTAGTTCCTTCTTCAAGAATCTCGATCAGCTCATTACCATTCATCAGCGTAGGTTGGAACATTTAAAAAAATTAAAAACGTGTCCATCTCTTAAGACACGGCCTTACATTTGACTATTTCAATGATTCAAAGAAGGATATTAAATCAGCTTCAAAATCTGCAGTTTCAAAAAATCCTAAATTCAAATCATTTTCAAGCTGTTTAATTTTGTCAGATAATTTTGGATTATCATTCAGGCTCATCCCCGGCAAATATAGATCGTATGCACTAACAATATCATTGCCATTAGCATTATGATCGGCCGACCAGCGACGCAATTTTAATTCTTTTTTATTAGAACGAATTTTTGTACGAGTCGTCTGTAAAGTCTCTGTATTAAAATGTTCTTTATACCCTCCTTCTTCAATCCTATCCAAAACATCTTCAATCTCTGATCGATTTTCATCATCCATTGGCGTAATATGTTCTTCAACCGCATCACGATTAGCTTGCGTTGTTTCGTCAATATATTCATTTAGTAGTTCAACTAACTTATCATAATCAATAATTTCGTGCGTATAAATATCAATAGCAATCTTAATATTAGTTAAATCAATTTTTTTCTCAGGTGGTAATAATTCATTAACATCGTTCAAACGGGCTTGTAACGCACTAAATTCGTCAATATCAGAAATATTTAAACTAACCTTATTTCCATTTGGATTACCATACTTATCAACGTCATCAACTTCCGTTCCTAATTCATAACCTTGTTGAACAAGTCGTTGTATTTTTTGATTAACCTCCGATGCTAGCACAGTAAATTCTACTTTTTCTTTTTCAGAACGCGGTATTTGACTAAAATCATCACCAGCAATTTGCTTTAAACGTTCAATTTTTGGTTGAAGACCATTTATTTGTGTTACCATTTTTGGCGCTAAAATATCGTCATCAAAAAGTTTTTCATAATCTGAATCGTTATGAGTTTTTTCAGCATCTGATAATTCATCATTACCACCCTTGGTATAAATCATCAAGGCATTATTAACGTTTTCAACCATCAGATCACCTTTTCGAAAGAAGCGTACCCTGCCATTCGGCTTAGCATTTTTGTCGATAGTACGATTAGTTCGTGACATTGCCTGAATCAACATACCCTCTTTTAATATTTTATCCATGTAAATGGTATTAACATATTTTGAATCAAACCCTGTTAGTAATTGATCGGATACAATTACTAAATCAAGTCGTTGAGGGATTTGTTGTTCTTGTTCTTCGGTCAATTGTCGATTATAAGGTTTTTTATGTGCAATTCGTTTTGTAATATCATTTAGATAATTACGTTCTGGTTCTTTCGTCGCTAAAAAATTTTCTGTATCATATAATTTTGAATAATCCATCATTGCTTTTTTCAAAGAAGTTTGTAAGTCAGATGTCCCTTTGCCGTTGTCTTCATTCCGTGAAAATGTCATTGCAACGCGCAATTTAGGTGCCATTTTTTTAAACAAATTATAATAAGCTACAACTGCCTGTTTACCTGATACTGCAAGTATTCCGTGGAATTGATTAGGTTTTCTGATACCCATTTCAATTGGTCCAGAATGATTCTTATCCCAATTATCAATAATATCTTTAACAACTGATTCGCGAAATGGAATGGAAGTATACACTTCCTTTTCTAGCTCTTGTTCTGTAAATTTTTCGTTAGCATCAACTTCAATGTCTGGCATATAATAATTCGTATCAAACCCCAATACATTACCATCACCAATTGCGTCTTTAATTGTGTAACGGTGTAAACGATCACCAAAAATATCATGGGTGGAAATATTTTTAGAAGTTTTAACCTGATTAATTTCATCACTATAGAAATTAGGAGTACCTGTAAAACCAAACCAAGTCGTCTTAGAAAAAGCTTTTTTTATTCTTTCAACTGAATCTCCACTTGCAGAATGGTGCGCTTCATCCATTAAAATAACTTGTCGTTCGTCTGAGACTAAGCCACTCTGAACTGCTTTATCTAACCCTTGAACTGTAATTAAATAAATATAAGAACTTGAATTTTTCCGCTTCAAATCATTCTTTAATTGTTTACTATTAACAATTTTTATTCTTTTTTCAAATGTTTTATATGCAAAAGACTGGAAATTTTCAAAAGTCTGGTTAATTAAATCTACTCGATCAACAATAAATAAAACATTTCTAACTTTTGGCATAGACGCTAATAATTGTGCCACTTTAAATGAAGTCACCGTCTTACCAGATCCTGTGGTATGCCAAATATAACCACCTTCTTTTTCAATAAAATCGTTATTTTGCATTACACGCATACGTTCCATAATCGCACGAGTTGCTTGAATCTGATAAGAACGCATCACCATCAAATTATCATTTGCAGCATCAGGAATCATGTTAACAGTCACTAATCGATGCAATGCCGGAATTCCCATAACCTGATGAATGAATGTCATTGCATCATTAACATCTTTCCCATTTTCATCATCACGCCAACCAAAGACAAAATCTTTGTTGTATTCCTTATAATTTTTAGGACGAGCAAAATAGTGTGCGGAATGTTGTGAAAGAATAAATTGGACTTGAACAAATGAAAACAATCCTGTATACATGCCATCGCCGTCATACTTTTGAAATTGCTCAAAGGCGTTCCATTGATTTTGAAGCGATTCATCCTTTTCTTCAATATGTGCAACTGGCAATCCATTGATTAACAACATGATATCAATACGACGCTTTTTGCTTAAAGTAAATTCCAAATCATTAAAAGTAATCTGATTTACAACTTCATAACGGGAATGACCGCCAGCAACTTCATCAGCATAAAAAATTTCAATTTCTAATTGTGTACCATCATCTCGTGTTAAAGGTATGGTGCCAATACCTCCTGCACCAGCAATCATCAATTGTGAATTATATGGCGTCTTATTTGTATTAAGTTCTTGAAGGATGCTCTCAAATTCATTGTCAGAAAGTAGCACCCCTTCTAATTTACGAGAATTATTTTGGTTCAAGATATCCCGCCAATGATTATAAAGTTCTTTAGTTGTTACCCCAGATAAATCATTCCGATACGTCCACCCTTCCGACTTTAGTTTTTCAATAATTGCTTTTTCGAACTTCTCTTCTGCCACAACAAATTACCTTTCTAATTCAATATTTTTAAACTCGCACCGTTAAATATTCATGGAATTTAGACTTTTTATTTTTAAGTTGACCCTTTAGCACTGATTTCATCTGTTTCTCAAGTATTATGTCAAATTGAAAAAAACGAATTATACAAACATTTTTTGTAAGAATGCTTTCTTTATTTTTTTAATTATCTCTAACTTACGATGGTTGACTGCTATAAGATTATCGAGACTTTGAAAGATCTGCCCGATCTGAGTCTGCTCTTGTTTATCATGAGGAACCATAAAACTAAACATATCAATTTCCTTAGACGATACATTGGGCTGTGCCCCCGATACCAATACGGAATCCAATTGTTTTATGAATAAATGAGATCTGACCAATATAGATACGAAATTATAATCTGTTTCCACTGATTGTATAAAGTAACCAACGCGTTGATTTTGATAAAACTTTGAATGAAGCGGGTTGTTAAGTATCGACACTTTACCAACGGTGGCCCCAGACATTGCTAGTAGTGCGGCCTTATCGGGTAACGAATATTTTTCATCATTCAATTGCTCATTATAAAAGGCGAATGAACCCCCAACACTTCCATTAGATAATATATTAGATATTCGAATAATAGGTACACCTTTTTTAGAAAAACTACTACTTTTAAAAGCAAAGCCACCTCTTAATGGTGCAATTTTTCCTAATACATGCTTTTTCCAAGCATAAGTGTATCCTGAAAACCTGATGTTTGGCACGGTGTCAGTCTCTGGTACGAGCATTCGTTGTAAAAATACTTTCTTCAATTTTTGAAGTACTTCACCCCTACGCTGATGAATGGTTATGAGCTGATCGAGGTTTTTGAAGAAAGAACCGATCTGGATTTGTTCTTCTTGTGCAGGAATGTATATTAAAGCTTCTTTGATATCATTCGAGTTAATAC
>JAITDY010000014.1 GCA_031282325.1 Lactobacillaceae bacterium
ATTTTTTAATTTCAGCATCGTTCTCTTTGAAATAATTCCATGCAAAAAAATCATTTTTTTTAATTGAGTAGGTAGGTTTGGGATAGTTAAAATTATTAATAAAAGTTTTTAAATTATTATTAACGGCACTTTGAGATACTTTATTAAAACCTTGATACGCAGAGACTGGCTGGCTTAATTCGGCGTTAAAGGGATTAAGTTTATCATTTTGCGGTATCTGATATTCTAAACCGGGTAACATAGGTCGATTTTCATATAATGGGATTTTTTTTAAGAGATCAATAATTTTTTTTTCGGAATTAACTAGAATAATATTAGTTTTGCTTCCTAATATTTCAAAAAAAAGATTATAAATTACGGCGTCACCAAATTCATTGGTATTGCTAATTTGAAAATTAACAATACGATCATTTTCATTTTGTAAAATATTAATTAATTTACCGTTTAATAAATATCTGCGAAAAGTCATTAAAAGATTGGGAGCAGTGAGTGGATTTTGAAAATTTTTGTTTGTAATGCCAAAATAAGCATTTTGGTTGCTGGAGTTTAAAAAAAGATTATAATTTTTGCGATTGGATCTTATGGTAAAAACAAAACCGCTTGCAAAAGGTTGTGTAATTTTACTAATATGTCCATTAACTAAAGTTTGATTTAATTCAATTAATAATGAATGTATAAAAAGTCCATCGAATCCCATGTAACTATTTTAACCATTTATTAATTTGAAAAGGAAATCGATTAACTTATTGTTGAATATGTAATAATTTAAATTACGAGGTGAATTTTTATGGAAAATATTTTTGATCCTGAATTACAAATTGCAATTGATGGTGAAATTAACCGTCAAAAACATAATATTGAATTAATTGCTTCCGAAAATTTCGTTAGTAAGGCAGTGCGAGCAGCGCAGGGTAGTGTTTTAACTAATAAGTATTCTGAAGGTTACCCGGGTCACCGTTATTACGGCGGAAATGAATATATCGATATGGTCGAAAATTTAGCAATTGAGCGAGCCAAAAAACTTTTCGGTGCTGAATATGCAAATGTTCAGCCACATTCTGGCTCTCAAGCCAATTATGCTGTTTATCAAGCTTTTTTAAACTTAGGCGATCGAGTATTGGGAATGAATTTAGATGCTGGTGGACATTTAACACACGGCTCAAAAGTAAATTTTTCTGGTAAAAATTATCAATTTCAAAATTATGATCTAGATCCTAAAACAGAAATGTTGGATTATCAAGCAATTAGAAAACAAGCGTTAGATTTTAAACCTAAAATGATTGTGGCTGGAGCTAGTGCTTATTCGAGAATTATTGATTTTAATAAATTTAGAGAAATTGCTGATGAAGTTGGTGCTTATTTAATGGTGGATATGGCTCATATTGCTGGATTGGTAGCCAGCGGTTTGCACCCTAATCCAGTTGGAATTGCAGATGTGGTAACGACAACTACACATAAGACTTTGCGTGGGCCACGTGGAGGATTGATTTTAAGCCAAGAAAAATATGCAAAACAATTAAATTCGGCTGTATTCCCGGGTTCGCAGGGTGGACCACTTGATCATGTTATTGCCGGAAAGGCCCAAGCCTTCTATGAAGATTTACAAGATAATTTTAAAGAATATAGCCAGCAAATTATTAAAAATGCTAAAGCAATGGCAGAAGTATTTAATCAAACCGAAAACATTCGCGTTGTTAGCGGTGAAACAGATAATCATTTGTTTAATTTAGATCTAACTAAAACAGGAATTAATGGTAAGCAAGCGCAAAATTTATTAGACTCGATTTCAATTACTACTAATAAGGAGTCAATTCCAAATGAACAATTATCACCTTTTATTACGAGTGGAATTCGAATTGGTACTCCAGCAATGACTACTCGTGGTATGAAAGAAAAAGATATGATTCAAGTAGCTCATTTTATTATTGATGCTTTTAATAATCATGATGATACTAATAAACTAGCGGAAATAAAAATGCAAGTAGAAGAGCTCGCCTTAAAGTTTCCATTTGATTAATTAAATTTGTTTATAAAAAAGAAGTTATTTAAAATAACTTCTTTTTCTTTGGAGCAAAAGTAAATCCTTCGCCTAATTGTTCTTGAGCATCATATATAGATACAAAAGAAGTTTCATCGACTCTTTTGATTATTTCTCGTACTTGATTCATTTCGCTTGGGTCGACAACGATATAAACGGCTTGATTTTCTTTTTTGGAAAATCCACCTTCAGTTCTAAATAGAGTAGTACCGCGATCTAATTCGTTAATAAAGGTATCGCTAAGTTCTTGCGGCTTTTTAGTCATAATCATTAGTGCTTTAGCGGTATAACCAGTATTTAGCATTGAGTTTACAACATTAGCAAAAATAAAAGCCAAAATAATTGTGTACATCATATGCCGAATATCGATATAAATTAAAGAGGCTGTTAACACAAAAAGATCAATTGAAAATAAGGTTCTTCCCATTGGAATCGATAATTTTTTTTCTAAAATACGAGCAATGACATCACTACCGCCAGTAGTACCACCAAATCGATATACAATTCCAGAGCCAACCCCTGAAATTACACCAGTCATAACAGTTGCTACCACGATATCACCATCCAAATCTAAAGACATGGGGAATTGTTCCCACACTTTCAGCCAAAAGGATAATAATAATGTTCCGATAATAGTGTAAGCAATTGTGCGTTTGCCTAAAAACTTGTAACCAATAATTAATAAAGGAATATTTAGTAATAAGGTAGATAATGCTGGTGAAACACCAAAAAGACTTTTGATGATTAAAGTAATTCCAGTCATGCCTCCTTCGGCTAATTTAGCCGGTATATTTATATTAATTAATGCCCAAGCATAAAGTGAGGTTCCAATTGCAATAGCCAATAAATCGGTAATTTTGATTTGTTTAATAATTTTTTTCACTCTTATAGTATATAAAATTCACAATTTTCTTTTAAATGTTAATTTTTCTACATGCCCAGTTCTTATATCTTTTTAATAATTATTTACGTAAGGAAAAATAAAGATAAAACTCAAAGGGAGAAAAAATAGATGAGAATAAGCGATAAAGTTAAAAGTTTATTAATGTCAACTGCAATA